>NZ_CP141945.1:1120000-1467500 GCF_035658495.1 Novosphingobium sp. RL4
ATCGCGCCTTGGTCACAGGCGCCATGGGTTCAGCCCCTTTCCAAGTGGATGAGTTGCACGCCGGTCACCCCTACGCTTCCAAAGCGGCAAGAAACTTCGTCATCAGATCTGCTACTCGGCGTTGTCGGAGGATGCGGAGGTTCTGCACCTCTTCATTACCTGCCGCGTCGGCGTCATTATCCTCAAAGCGGGCAACCGCGACCGGCCCGTCCCTGCGGTAGGACTGACCAGGATCATCGTGGATGAAACGGATCTTGAGCTTCGAGAGGGCCTCCCTCACTGCCTCGGCATGCGGCCCAGCCAGCGCTTCCTTGAACACCCCGATTGCGGCATCTAGGCCTCCCGGATGGTGCTCGAGGCAATAGACGAGATCGTGTGCGTCCTTTCGAGCGTTGCGATGATCGAAGGCGAATGCCTTAAGACAGGTGAAGCTGACGATATTTGCGTACCGGACCGTCTCGGTTGCGAGCCCTTCTCCATCGAGCAACTCGGCCGTCAGTTCGGTCTCATCGTGCAGGTCGAACACCATCGAGGCGTGCGGGATATTGAGCGCGGAGACGTTGCCGTCGGTGGGTAGTACCTTGACCTGCCCTCCCCCGAGTTCGGGATGCTCGGCCAGGAATTCGAGGATCATCGTCGCGCCCGTCTCGAGCCGCGCTTCCCAGCGCCATGAGACTTTCACTCCCTTCTCGTTAGTGCCGCGCTCGAACCCCATCGCTTTGAGGTTCTCCTCCAGCGTACTGTAGGCTTCGGTGTCGGTGAGGATCGCCACATCGACGACGACATCCACGTCTCCCGTGCCCGCATGCCGAGGCACTTCCGGCGGGCGTGCCGCGACGAGATAGCGAGGCGTCAGCCCGCCAACGAGAAAGACCGACTCTTTCCATGGTCCGAACCCGCGAAGGAGAGTGACGAGTACGCGCTCGCACGCCTCGGTGACACCGCCGTCATAGGCGGACATGGTCTTTGGTTTGGTCATTATCCTGACAGTCGTTCTGAACGGAAATGATCGGCCATTTCGCTGGCGCGACCCGAACCCTGGAGGAGATCGAGGTATATCTGGACAATAGGCGCGTAGGCGATCCCATTGAGCCGCTCGCCCACAGCAACGTCATGCTTGCCCACCTCAGCGATCACGCCGAAATTCCAACCCTCCGACACGGATCGCGCATCGAGGCGCGAGAGCACATCATGCTGAACCCGCCCCGCCTGGAGGCGGCATTTCAGCTGCGAGATCGACGAAAGATAAGGCGCATAGACCTGCGCCGCAGCCTCAGCCGTAATGGCATATTGCGCGCCCGCGTCGCGACAGGCGTCCTCGAGCCGACGCGCAATCTCGCCCGCGTCGTTCGCAGGAACATAGTATCGCTCTATCTGTGGTGGCTTTTGGGCCGCAATCAGACGCGCCCACTCGTCCAGAACCAGGGCGCGCTCGCGCAGGCGGCGGGTCTTGGCGGGCCCAGCACCATCGACCTCCAGCCAGTCACGACGCTCCATCTCGGTGAGCGTTTCAGACGTCGTAGCCGCCGAGACGCCCGTGGCTTCCGCCAAATCCTTCACGCTCACCCAGTTCGGAGCCGCCTCGATCACCGCTTGGACGACACGTGCGCGCTGTCCTTGGAAGATCGCCCCGAACATGCGCACCGCCTTCTTCGGTGGAGGGCGATCGATCAAGACATAAGCGCTTGTCGAAGGGATGAAGAGTGAGCCACCCGGATCGAAATAGCCGATCTTCTCTTGCTGGAGGATCTCGCGGGCACCCCTCGAGACTGCGCCGGCGACGAGCATCGCCACCTTCTCAGCCGGCCCATCCATGCCGTCGAGATAGTCCCGTAATAGCCAAATCTGCTGACGCACGTCCCTGGGGAAAAGCTCGCGCTTGGCTTCAACGACGATGGCAAGGTCGCTTTGATTGATGTGAACATCGAGCAGACCATCAGGCTCATATCGGCTGCCCGATCGAGGCTGGTTCATGCGCGGATGCGCGGAAGCCCCCGGCAACGCCGCTATGGCGCTACAGAGTTCCTCGACCAGCTCCTGTTCATCGTACCCAAAATCACGCATATTCGGCCACCAGTGAATAAGGCCATTATGCCGAATATTCGACCGATTGGCAATATTCACTGTGCAGCAAATCTAATTTAAGCGATTTGGACGTTTCACTCGCTCGTTGAAGAGCGGAACTCGAGTGAACGGCACCCAAGTGTCAGACATACCTCAACCGGCTGACGCAGAAGTGGCCCGGCTCGTCTGAACAGCCTTTGACGTTTGATAAGTGGATCGTCTGCGGGTTGGTTGTTCAAGCTGCCGCCTGCGGGGCGTCATTGAGGTCGGGCGTAGCCCGGCCGGAGTGACGCCCCGCAAGTCGCGGCCAATTCACGCTGCCACGGCCTGTGGCAGATTGTCAAAGTAGGTTTGATCGGGCGGACGCCCACCGAGGCTCGAGTGAGGTCTCCGGGCGTTATAGAAGCCCAGATATCGGCCGATTGACCGGCCCCCACCGAGTGGTCCGGGTTGTTTGTTAGTGTAAGATTGCCTCCGGCGCCATGGCTGGCCGTAGGTGCAGCGTAGCGGAACCGGAGGGCAGCCATGGCGCCGTTGCCGTCTCCGGGGCCGGCGGTCGATACCCCAGCGAACTATGAGGCCTGACGGTGTTGTAGTGTCTGCGCCAGCCCTCGATCAGGATCCGAGCTTCGGCCAGGGTGTAGAAGATCTCCCCGTTCAAGAGCTCGTCGCGCATCGAGCCGTTGAAGGACTCACAGTAGCCATTTTCCCATGGGCTGCCGGGTGTAATGTAGAGCGTCTTCAAGCCGATCTTCGCCAGCCATTGCTGCACGGCATTGGCGATAAATTCAGGGCCATTGTCTGACCGTATGTGCGCCGGCGGCCCCCGTATGACGAACAACTCGGCGAGAGCCGCCAGCACGTCCTCGCTGCGCAGCCGTCGCGCGATGGGTAGGGCGAGGCACTCGCGGCTGGCCTCGTCGATGATCGACAGGATGCGGAACTTGCGGCCATCATGTGTGCGTCCCTCGACGAAGTCGTAAGACCACACATGGCCCGGATATTCCGGCCGCAGGCGGATACATGATCCGTCGTTCAGCCAGAGCCTTCCACGCTTCGGTTGCTTCTGCGGCACCTTGAGCCCTTCACGGCGCCAGATGCGCTCCACCCGTTTGCGGTTCACATGCCAACCCGCATCACGCAGCAAGGCCGTCACCCGGCGATAGCCATAGCGGCCATACTGCCGGGCAAGCGCGATGATATCCTCGGTCAGGGCTGCTTCGTCATCCGCCCCACGCGGCGTTTTGCGCTGCGTCGATCGATGTTGCCCGAGCACGCGGCAGACCCGCCGCTCGGACACCGGCATCATGCCCCGGATATGATCGATACAGCGCCTGCGGCGCGCGGGGCTCAGAAGTTTCCCCGCGAGGCCTCCTGTAGGATCAACTTGTCCAGCGTCAGATCTGACACCGCCCGCCGCAACCGGGCGTTTTCCTTCTCAAGCTCTTTCATGCGCCGAGCCTGGTCCATCTTCAGGCCGCCATACTCCTTGCGCCAGCGGTAGTAGCTCTGCTCGGTGACGCCGATCCGGCGACACGCATCCGCCACCGTTCCGCCCTGCGCCAGCACGATCTCCGCTTCACGCAGCTTGCCGATGATCTCTTCCGGCTTGTGCTTCCTCGCCATTCAAGTCCTCCTTCGTGGCCAAATCTAAAACAGATTTTGGGCCACTCAGAAGGGGGCAGATCAGTTGGCATGACATTGATGGGCGTCGCCTTGCAGCATGAGAGCAGTTAACGTTGACGGCTGATTTTATGCCTGAGGCGTGACGCGGGCATTGGCAGTTAATCGGAACCGGGTTCTACAGCGGAGGAATTCGGCCCCCGCAACCAACGTGAGTATAACTCACTCAAAATCCCGATTTAAACTGTGATCCAAACAGGGCATTGCCCTGCCGATCTCGGTTGTCCGCGCTCGGAACAGCGCCTCATCGAAAATCGGGAAGCTGGCCATTATGAGTCTCGGCGGAGATCGTGGCGCTGGACATAGCCGATGAGGGCCACCGCAACATTTGTGGCATTGAGATAAGCCCCAACCCGCGATAGGCGCGCGCTATGATGAACATTCCCTGGGATCAGCCCGCGACGCTGATCGATCTGGACGGCAAGACGCCGGTAATCGGATCGATGCTCGAATGCGTGATGCACTTTTCGATCTTCAAGCCATTTGCCAAAGAGCAGGCGCGCATCCTGCTGACGCGCCCCGTGTTCCGCGAAGGCCGCAAGACTCGAACCTGGATTCTCAATCCCGACGAGATCCAGCAGCTCGCCGAGCGGCTCAATGCCGAGAGGGCCGGAGCCCAGTAACCAACCTCGAGCTATCACGCGGCATCACGCACACTTATGGTCGCGAAAAGGGCGAGGATCGTGCGCGCGTGCCGCAAGGCCACGGCTTCGCGGTCCGTGCCGTAACCACCGCCCAGTGTGCTCGCCAAAGGAATGCCGCGCCGCTTCGCCTCCGTCGCCACAAAGCGATCGCGGTCCGCGAGGCCTTTGTCCGTCAAGGACAGGCGCCCAAGCTTGTCGTCCGTATGGGCATCGACGCCGGCCTGCAGCAAGATCAGTTCCGGTCCGAAATAATCGAGGACCATGGGCAGCGATCCCGACAGCGCGTCCAGATAGCCCGCATCGCCCGTTGCATCGGGAAGTCCGATATCGAGTGAAGAGCGCGCCTTGCGTGTGGGGAAGTTTTTCTCGGCATGAATGGAGAGCGTGAAGATGTCGCTGCGCCCTGCGGTGAGGGCCGCAGTGCCATCGCCCTGATGCACATCGAGATCGAGGATCAGGATGCGCGAGACGTCACCTTCCTCGATCAGCCGGTTGGCGGCGAGTACCAAGTCATTGAACACGCAATAGCCCGCGCCGGTATCGACCAGGGCATGGTGACTGCCGCCAGCGGAATTTCCAGCATACCCGTGCTCCAGCGCCAGCTTCGCCGCGAGCCACGTTCCACCGGGGGAGAGCTGCGATCGCCGGGAAATCCGCTCGTCGATCGTAAAGCCAATCCGGCGCTGCTTGGCCGCTGGCACCGCGCAATCGATGACTTCCTCAACATAAGCCGGGTCGTGGACAGCCTCGAGCCATTCCCGCGGCATGACTTCGGGCGCATGGACCGTCATTGCCACTCCGCTTCCCCCCAGCGCCCGCATGACCAGCGCATACTTGTCATGCGGGAAAGTACCCGTGCGCTCGGTTTCGACAGCGTAACCAGGGTGATGGACAACATGCAGCATAGGCCCTGCAGGTAGAACGCCCAGGCGTGCAGGTCGAGCAGCATTACCTATCCGCGGGTGGGCCTGCGGACCTTGCGAAAGGAGGCGAACCTGTGGCTTGATATTCCGATCGATGTGCTGACCAAAGACAGCAATGGCGACGGTGTTTCCGATCTCGTTGCTGCGCACCTTGGCATAGACGTGCACGCCGATGAGGCACCCTTCGTGGTAGGCTCGGATGCGACCACCTGCAACCAGAGTGCTACCGATCCGGTGACAACCGTACGCCGAAAGGTACTACTGATGCTCACCGGCATCGATGAGGCGGCGATCCGCGAGCCTATCGATCGCGCTCCCAACGCCCCGTTGTTTTCCGGAATCTCGCGCGTTTCCAGCGGCGAGAAGTGGCCGCTGTTCGTCAAGGGGCGTCCTGCAGACCTCGCGTGCATGGTGCAATTGCCGATGCCGGTACTGGTCTACGGTGCGAAAGGCGAAGAGGCCCTGCAACGCCGTTCGCCCGATTTCCGTCTCATCGAACTGCCCGCACTGGTCATGAACCGGGAAAAGTCGCGCGGCTACGCGATCTGTTCGAGCGGTTGGGCCGGTGGCACAATCCTGTTCTGGCTGGAAGATGGCGCGTGGCGCTTTGAGACCATTTCAAGCTGGATCACGTGATGATGCACGGATCCTGCTCCGTCAGATATTGTGGGTACAAAAAGGTGCTCTTGCAGGGGGATGGCAACTGTTGATCTCAGAGTACCGCGCCGTGGCTTCGCAGATGCCCTGTGCGGCTCCAGTTATCGCGGCGCTGCACGCCGGTGGGAGGATCGTGCGGCCAGAGCGGCGGAAAGGCACATCATCGTTAGCCCCCCAAGGGCGAGACTGGCTCCGACCGGTCCGGTAGAGGCCCAGCCAAGGCCTGCGGCAATGGCAACGCCGCCCGTCCAAGCCCCGATCGCGTTGGAAAGGTTGAAGGCGGAATGGTTCATCGCGGCGGCGAGCGACTGGGCCTTGGGGGCGACTTCCATCAATCGCGATTGCAGCGCGGGGACGAGTGCGAAGCCGATCCCGATGAGGAACAGCGAAGCCCCGGTCATCAGCGGGCTGGAGACCGCGAACCAGAAAAGCGCGAGAGTGATGGCATTCCAGACCATGATCGCGAAGATGGCCGGGATCAGCGCGCGGTCTGCCATCCAGCCACCCGCGACGTTGCCCAGGCACATGCCAAGACCCCAGAGGGCGAGGAACAGTGGCACACTGCCCTCCGCGATGCCTGTCGCTTCGGTAAGCGTGGGCGAGATATAGCTGTAGACTGCGAACATGCCGCCAAATCCGATGGTGGCCGTCGCCAGCGTCAGCCAGACCTGCACGCTCGTGAAAGCCGAGAGTTCACCTAGCGGGCTGGCGCCATCCTGTGCCGGGATGTGGGGGAGTGCCACGCGGAGGAGACCCACGAGGGCCAGGCCACCGAGCGCAACGAGCGCGAAAGTCGATTGCCAGCCAAAAGCCTGCCCCAGCCAGGTCGTGAGCGGTACGCCGATCAGGTTCGCAGCTGCCAGCCCCAGCATGACCCGTCCGATGGCTTGAGCGCGTTGTTCCCTGGGGACGAGCGCAGCTGCGACGATCGAGGCGGTGCCGTAGTAGGCGCCATGGGGCAGACCCGCGGCGAAGCGCGCGGCGGCCAGCCCCCAGAAGCTGGAGGCACAGGCGCTGAGGGCATTGCCGGCCAGGACGATGAGTCCGAGGAGCATCAAAAGTGACCGCTTCTCCATCCGGGCCGTTACCACGGCCAGCGCGGGCGATCCTATGACGACGCCCAGCGCATAGGCACTGATGAAGTGTCCGGCCTCGGGGATCGAGACCTGTGCGGTGTTGGCCATGCCGGGAAGCAGGCCCATCGCGGCAAATTCGCCGGTGCCGATGAAAAGGCCTCCGAAGCCCAATGCGATCTGGGCGAGGGCAGGGCCATGAGGAGTGGATGGTCTGGAGGATTGGCTCATGGGTTTTCACGACAGGAATTGCGATCGGAGAGCGCCCGGAAGAGCAGCTCTTCCAGGTGCGGGGCGGGGCCGGCGGCTTGGCTTGTCTGAGCCTCTCTAGCGGGCTGGCAGGGCCAGGGATGCCCTGATAGAGTTCAACGCAGCGTTCGATTTTGCTCATATTCAGCGATGACCGGCGCCTGCCGGCTCGTGTCCGGGAGTTTGCATTGATAAACTTGTCGCGATCCGATCTGGGCGATCTCAAGGTATTCATGGAGCTTGCGCGCCATGGTGGCTTCCGCAAGGCCGCGCTTGAGATGGACGTGTCCGCCTCGGCGCTCAGCCACGCTTTGCGTGGCCTGGAAACGCGACTTGGCGTGCGCCTCATCAATCGCAATGCGCGCAGCGTGACGCTGACACAGGCGGGTGAGGAACTTCTTGTTCAGCTGGAAACCGGCTTCGCAGCGATCGGCGCAGGCGTCGAAGCGCTCAATCGCTATCGTGCGAGCCCGGCCGGACGTCTGCGGATCAATGCCTTGAGCGATGCGGCAAGGCTACTGCTCGGGCCGGTCGTCGCACGATACAACGCAGAGCATCCCGATGTGGACCTTCAAATCGTGGTGCAGGACGCCATGGTCGATATCGTCGGCGAAGGATTCGACGCCGGGATCCGGTTTGGCGACCGCGTTCCCGAGGACATGATCGCCATGCCGCTCGGATCCCCGCTGCTATGGATCATGGTCGCCTCACCCGACTATCTCGAAGCGGCCGGGGAACCGGAAAGCCCTGATGACCTGCACAATCACCGCTGCATCGGCATGCGAACCGGAACAGGGGCCATGTACCATTGGGAACTCGGCACCGGAAAGACGGCCCGCACGCTCAACCTCGCCTGGTCCGTGGTCGTCGATGAAAGCGCACTGGCGATAGACGTCGCGCGCAATCACGGCGGCATCGCCTATTGCTTGCGCGAACGGGTGGCCGGACTGGTCGAGGCCGGACAGTTGCGGGAAGTTCTCCCGCACTGGTCATCGCCGGGCGAGGCGTTTCACATCTATTATCCAGGCCGGCGCCAGCAACCTGAGGCCCTGCGCCGGTTCATCGCGATGATACGGGAAGAGGCCCGCGGCAGAGGACTGTCTTGGTTACACCAGCGCTAAGGCGTTTCGCCGTTACTGCCGCCAACTCCAATCTGGCGATTCAGCCCCCCATTCTTCCTTCCAGATTGCGGCCCGTATGGTTTCCTCGTCTCTCCGGCCGGATGATCTGCCGCGCGCGGCGACAGTCCATCCGGCGTTTGAGATCGACGATCAGATCTGCACCTGACCGCCATCGACAAAGAGTTCCACGCCGTTGACGAAGCTGGCGTCTTCCGAGGCGAGGAACAGCACGGCCTTGGCGATCTCCTCGGGCTGGCCGACGCGGCCTGCCGGGATGAGGCTGGCGAGATAGTCCTTTGTCCCCTGCGCCTGCTCGCCGCCGCCGAAAAGATGATCGAGGCCGGCGGTGTCCGTGACGCCGGGGCTGATGGCGTTTACGCGGATGTGCCTATCCTTGAGGTCGAGAATCCAGTTGCGGGCGAAGTTGCGTACCGCCGCCTTGGTCGCGGAATAGACGCTGAAGGCAGGCGTGCCCGATATGCTGGTGGTCGAACTTGTCAGGATGATCGAGGCCCCGTCCTTCAAGAGCGGCAACGCCTTCTGGACCGTGAACAGGACGCCCTTCACATTGGTGTCGAAAGTGCTCTGATAATGCTCCTCGGTGATCGAACCCAGGGCAAGCATCTCGCCGCCGCCCGCATTGGCGAACACGACGTCGATCTGCGCATGCTTCTGCTGGACGGCATCATAGAGCCGGTCGATGTCAGCGAGCTTGGCCATGTCGCCCTGCACGCCCGTGACGCGGCCACCGATCGCCGTTACGGCAGCATCGAGCGTCTCCTGCCGCCGTCCGGTGATAAAGACCGAGGCGCCCGCTTCCGCGAAAGCCTTTGCCGTCGCCAGCCCGATGCCGCTCGTGCCGCCGGTTACGACCACCACCTTGTTGTTGAACTTGTCCGTCATCGTCTTTCTCCTTCGGGTTTCGGCGAAGCGCCGTTGCCCTTACGAGATGCCTTCAGAACGATGATGCGTGTAGTCAGCATATATGGCACTTAGCGTTCCGCTGGAGGAACGCTGATGCGGATCGATTTGAATGACTATGCCTATTTTGCCGAGGTGGTGGCCCATGGCGGCTTTGCGGCGGCGGGGCGCGCACTGCGGGAGCCCAAGTCCAAGCTGAGCCGCCGCATCGCCGGGCTGGAGGAACGCCTCGGCCTCCGCCTGATCGAGCGATCGAGCCGGCGTTTCCGCGTGACGGATACGGGCCTCGCTTTCTATGAGCGTTGCCGGGCCATATTGGCTGAGGCGGAGCAGGCCGAGGCACTGGTCTTGCAGGCGCAGGCGGAACCTCATGGCCGGATCCGCTTCAGTTGCCCCACCGGCATGGTCGAGCCGATATCGGGGCTGATATCCTCTTTCCTCGCCCGCTATCCCAGGGTGCGGTTGCAGCTCGTGGCAACGGACCGCGCAGTGGACCTGATCGAAGAGCGGATCGACGTGGCCCTGCGGGTGCGCGCGGCACTGACCAGCGATGCTGCCCTCACCATGCGGTCGCTCGGGCGATCTACCCGTATCCTCGTTGCCTGTCCTCAATTGGCAAGCCAGGTTACGGAAGTGGCCCAACTGGCGAAACTTCCGACATTGGCGACCGATGATGCAGCAGACGATCTCGAATGGCATCTGGAGACCGAGGACGGCAGCAAACATGTCATCCGGGTCGAGCCCCGAATGGGCTGCACCGACATGGCCGCGGTGCGCAACGCGGCCATTGACGGACTCGGCATCGCGATCCTGCCCGACCATGTCTGCCGTGAAGCACTACTCGCCGGCAAGCTTGTCCATGTGCTGCCTGCCTGGCGCGGGCTTCAGGGAATCGTGCATCTGGTCTTCACGACACGGCGGGGATTGCCTCCAGCCGTGCGCGCGCTGATCGATCATCTTGCGGCAGGGTTCCCCCGCGAAGTGGTGGCGCCGATATCCTGAGACTTCGTGCGGACGATTCCGCCGCCGATCCGGTGCGATCCGATCCGCCGAAGGGCGCGGCACCGCGCTGCTTGCAGGTGCCGGAACCGGCGGTTCTCTGGACGTCTGAAGATGCGCCGCTACGATGCGGTGAGGCTGGACATGCCGGAGAAGGGCCTAACCGCCCACAGGATATATCGTCCTGGCGATCCAAAATCGGCTTTCAGTAAAATACGCTTGGTACATTATGGCATGCAGGCGGGAGGTCTCTCCTGCGATACAAAATATTCAAAGATGCCGAAGCATGTCGGCACGAAGGGCTTGCACGTCACAAAGGCGTGTATGGGAGAGTATGGCATGAACGCATCGCAGCGGGCCGCAGCGGCCGGGTGCGCGATCCGGCGGGCCGTTGTCGTGCCGGCTACGGGTGTGATTTTCCGTTTGATAGCGGCTCAGGCCCTCTCGCCGGAGGAGGGCCGGCGTGTTTCGCCAGTGCTGGCAGGCCTGCCACGGCAATATCGCATCCTACGCAAGCAAGTTTGGCTGCGATCTGTCCGTCGCGATGAACCCCGGGGCTGCTTGCGTCGATTTCGGATTTGCCTGCGTTGACGGTTCCCGGCCTGACCTGGACAAACTTGAACTTCGACCACCTCTTGGCGGGGCCTGGAGAAAAAGCCTCGGGGGTCAGGATGAACATCTTGCTGGAAGCCATTTCAAAGATCTAGTCTGTCGTTGAATATAAAAAACTTATCGTGTTCGGGAGAGAACAACAGGTCATGCTGCGTAAAATCCTCAAGGTCCTGCTTTGGATATTTCTCGCTTTCCTCGCCGTGCTCGCCATCGGAGCGTATCGGAACTGGGATACCGTCCAGCGCGTGTTTCTGGGCGGGGTGAAGATCTATGAAACGACGCCCCCTCCTCTCCCGGCAGAGATCGCGCATCCGGCCATACTCGTCTTCTCCAAGACCAACGGATTCCGCCATGAGGAAGCCATCCCGGCCGCAAACGCGATGTTCCGGAAGCTCGCCAAGGACAATGGCTGGGGCTATTTCCAGACCGAGAACGGCGCCACCTTTTCGCCGGCAATCCTTTCGCGCTTCGATGCGGTGATCTTCAACAATACGAGCGGGGACGTTTTCACGACCGAACAGCGGGCGGCGTTCAAGTCGTTCATCGAAAATGGAGGCGGCTGGGTCGGCATTCACGCGGCAGGGGACGATTCACACAAGGCCTGGGACTGGTACGTCAACGATATCATCGGCACCCGCTTCATCGGGCATCCCATGGATCCCCAGTTCCAGAAGGCGACGATGCGGATCGAGGACCGTTCGCACCCCGCGACGCGCCAGCTTGGCGAGACGCTGGAGCGCACGGACGAATGGTACTCTTTCGACAAGTCGCCCCGTCGGCCGGGAATTCACATTCTCGCGACGCTTGATGAGAATACCTACGTCCAGAAGGGAATGTTCGGCCAGAAACTCGCCATGGGCAAGGATCATCCGATCGCGTGGTGGCGCTGCGTCGGCAAGGGCCGGGTTCTCTACACGGCAGGCGGTCACACCGCGGCGGCATTCCGCGAGCCGGAGTACAGCCGGTTGCTCGCCGGCGCTGTTCGCTGGGCGCTCAGGCTTGAGGGCGAAGGCTGCTCGCCCGATCGGAATGCGGGCCGGTGAAGCGCATGGGTGAGGGCAAGATCGTCGGCGCTGTGGGGTACCGCGGCGCCGGGTGGGTTTCCCCGCGCAAGCGAAAGGCCTTGCCGCGATGAAAGTCGGTATCAATCTTCTGCTCTGGACCGGTCACGTTACCAGCGAGCACACCCCGGTCCTGGAAACGATCGGCGAGATCGGTTTCGACGGTGTTGAAGTGCCTGTCTTCGATGTGTCGGATGCCGGGCATTATCGCGGGGTCGCGCAAACGCTTGATGATCTCGGTCTTGAACGCACGGCCGTGGCGATCATGCCGGATGCTTCGCACAATCCGATTTCGGCCGAACGCTCGCACCGGAAGGCGGCGGAGGACCATCTGCTTCGGGTTATCGATTGTACGCACGCGCTTGGCGGCACCGTATTGGCGGGCCCCTGGTTCCAGCCGCTTGGCCTGTTCACGGGGGAACGCCCGAGCGAGATCGAACTCGAACGCTGCGCCGAGGTCCACCGGCGCGTCTTGCCGGTGATGGTGCAAGCGGGAATTACCCCGGCGCTAGAACCGCTCAACCGCTTCGAGGCGCACTTGCTCAACACCTGCGAGCAGGCGATTGCCTACTGCGAGCGCGTGGGCGAGGGGCGGATGGGCATCCTGTTCGACACGTTTCATGCGAATATCGAGGAAACGGATCCTGTTGCCGCGCTGGTTGCCCTTCATGCCTCGGGCCATCTCACGCACGTCCATATATCGGAGAACGACCGCGGCACTCCCGGACAGGGCCACGCGCCGATCCGCGAGACGATCGCGGCCCTGCGCGGCGCCGGATACGATCAGTGGCTGACGATCGAGGCATTCGGGCGGGGCGTCCCCGAACTCGCAGCGGCCACACGGGTCTGGCGCGATTTCTTCGCATCTCCCGAGCAGGTTTGCCGCGATGGCTATAGCTTCATCCAGAATTGCTGGGAGCAGGCCGCGTGACGCCTTCATCCCGTACCATTCCGTCCCGCTCCTTCAGGAGAACACCATGACAGATCCGATGACGCTCGATCGGCGCAGCCTGATCGAGAAGTTGCTGGCACTTGCCGGCGCCAGTACCGTGACCGGGTTCTCCTGGCCGGCGCTTGCCGAGCAAGCGGAAGCGGGCAAGCCTGCTCTCGATCCGGACAGTTTCATGGTGCTGTCGGCGGTTGCCGACACGATAATCCCGCGCACGGATACGCCCGGCGCGGTCGATGTGAAAGTTCCCGCTCTTTTCGACGGCCTGCTGACCAATTGGGCGGCGCCTGAACGGCGGCAGGACCTGATCCGTGCCCTGAAGGAAGTGGATGAATTGGCGAAGACATCGCACGCCAGGCCATTCTCCGCGCTGACACCTGCGCAGCGCCTCGATCTGCTGAAAGCGCATGAAGCCGAAGCGCTCAGGATCGACCCGACCAGGAAGCTCTCCGGCGTAGCGGCCATGATGGGCGGCCCGGCCTACGTCAATCCGGGGTACGGCAAGCTCAGGGACCTCATCATACTGCTGTACTACCTCTCGGAACCCGCGCTGACGCTGGAACTGTCCTACGTCCATACGCCGGGTGAGTGGAAACCCTCGATCCCCGTTACGCCCGATACCCGCCCCGCCGGCGGCGGCCTGTTCTGAAAAGGTGAGCATCATGTTCGACGCAATCGTTATCGGATCGGGAATGAGCGGCGGCATCGCCGCCAAGGAACTGTGCGAACGCGGCCTCAAGACCCTCGTTCTGGAACGCGGCCGCAAGCTGGAGCACGGCGGGGAATCCTACACGGACTGGATGCAGCCGTGGGACTTGCCCAATGCAGGCATGGTCCCGGAGGAGGAACTGGCCCGTGATTATCCGGTCCAGAGCCAATGCTACGCCATGACTTCGGCAACCCAGCAATATTGGGTCAAGGACAGCGAGCACCCTTACACCACGCCTGAGGACAAGCCGTTCAGCTGGATCCGCGGTTATCATCTGGGCGGACGGTCGATCATGTGGGGCCGTCAGTCCTACCGGCTCTCGCCGATGGATTTCGAGGCGAATGCGCGGGATGGCCACGGTTCGGACTGGCCGATACGATACGATGATCTCGCCCCCTGGTACGATCATATCGAGAAGTTCATCGGCGTGGCGGGATCGCGCGAAGGCCTTGCGCAGCTTCCCGATGGAGAGTTCCTGCCGCCGTTCGATCTCAATGATGCCGAGGTGATGTTCAAGCAGGCGATCGAGGGCAAGTTTCCCGGACGCAAGGTGATCCCCGGGCGGGTGGCGAACCTCTCAAAGGCGCAGCCTCATCACGAGGCGCTGGGCCGGTCGAGCTGCCAGGTCCGCTCGTTCTGTGAACGCGGTTGCAGCTACGGGGCCTATCATTCCAGTCTCAGCTCCTCGCTGCCCGCAGCCGAGCAGACCGGAAACCTGACCATAGTGACCGATGCGATCGTCCACTCGATCGTCTACGACCCGAAGACCGGCAAGGCGACCGGGGTGCGGGTAATCGATGCGCATTCCAAGGCGGGCAGGACTTACGAAGCCAAGGTGATCTTCGGTTGTGCCTCCACGATCGGCACGGCCCAGATCCTGCTCAATTCGAAATCCGAAGCGATGCCCAACGGTCTGGCGAATTCGTCCGACATGGTGGGCCGTAACCTGATGGACCATCTCTACGCGCTCTCCGTTGCGGGAATCCTGCCCAAGGGCCCGGACAGCTATTACTTTGGCAGGCGGCCTACCGGGCTTTACATCCCGCGCTATCGCAATGTCAGCGAAGATGCGCCGTTCCTGCGCGGCTATGGCTATCAGGGCGGCGCCATGAGGACCGGGGGAAGCAGGGCTACGGCGGGCGCGATCGGCGCGGATCTGAAGGCAAAGGCCCGGAAACTGGGGCCATGGATGGTCTTTATTTCAGGCTTCGGAGAAATGCTGCCCAACCCCGAAAACCGGGTCACCCTCAACGCCAACAAGGTCGATCAATGGGGCATCCCGACAGTCCACGTTTCCTGCGCGCTTGGCGAGAACGAGCACAAGATGGCGGAGCAGATCATCACTGATGGCAAGGCGATGATCGAGGCGGCCGGCGGCATGGTGGTGAGCGCGGCTTCCGAACCGGGAGTGCCCGGGCTTGGAATTCACGAGATGGGCACGGCCTGCATGGGCAAGGACCCGCGGCGGTCCGTTCTGAACAAGTACAATCAGGCGCACGATGTCCCGAACCTGTTCATCACTGATGGATCGGCGATGGCTTCAAGCGGCTGTCAGAACCCTTCGCTTACTTACATGGCGCTGTCGGCGCGGGCGGCGCATCATGCTGCCGAGTTCCTCAAGGCGGGAACGATCTGACGCAACCGGAGCGCTTCCGGCGATAGGTGTGCGGAACGCACCCATGCTGCGATATGGCTATCCTGGAACGATAGCCATATCGTAGACGACGACCCTGGCCCAAAGGTGTTCGCAGGATTTCACGAAGTCCCGGTGGATCGGGTGATCCTGGTAGGTCTTCTGATCCTGCACGCTATCGAAGAACATCAGTTCCGACACGTCGTAGCTGGAGTCCACGACGTCGCGGTTTTCCGTTTCGGCGGGAATTCCGATTTCCAGTCCACGGATAACGGGAATGCCCCGCAACGTGCGAAGGCCCGCAATGAGCTGTTCGCGGTCCGCTTGCGATCCGGGGCGTTTCAGCCAGAAGAACACGTGGTGGACCAGGGCGGGCTTCGCAGACGGCGTTTCCGCTTTTGCCGACGAAACGGCAATGCCTGCGCTACCCAATGCGATCATCGCCGCCAATTCCCGTCTGCTTGCTTCCATGGTGCAGCTTCCCCTGCAAGTGGTGAACTGTGAATGTGCGGTGCGATGGAGATCATTGCGCGGGCGAACATGCGATGGATTGGCGCTGCATGATCTCGTGATCGAAAACCTCGTCGCTCACGCCGGTTTCCGCCTTTCCAAGCGCGGCGATCAGGCATTGGGCGGCGCGAAAGGCCATGTCCTCGACCGGCTGGCGCACGACCGTCAGCGGCGGCCAGATCCGCGATGCCAGAATGGTGTCGTCGAAACCGGTGACCGTCAGATCCGCAGGCAATTGCAGCCCGAGATGATGGGCCTGCGCGATCACGCCGGCGGCGAGGTCGTCGCTGCTGCAAATGATCGCGGTCGGGCGGTCCTTGCCGGAGAGAAGCCTCTGCCCCGCCGCTTTGCCCGCTTCATAGTCGAACTCCCCATGCCGCACGATCAGGTCGGCCTCGTCGGGAAGGCCGGCCTGCTGCAGAGCCGCCCGGAATCCGTCGAGGCGGGCCGCCACCACGCTGTAGTGATCGGGACCGGCGACATAGGCAATGCGGCGGTGGCCATGCGCGATGACCTGCTGCGTGATGGAGAACATCGCCGCCCGGTTGTCGATCCTGACGGTGGTGACGTCTTGCATCGCGGTGCCGGTCGCGATGGCGGCGAGGGGGACGCCCAGAGCCGGGAGGATTTCCGATCCGCTCAATTGTTCGGCAAACGGCGGGATGAGCAACAGCGCGTCGGCGCCGGAGCGGACGAGATCCTGTGCCAGGCGTTCGGCCTCGTCGCGGCGAACGCCGTCGCCGTCGCGCAGGATCAACTGGAGGCCATGGGCATTGGTCGCGCGCAAGGCGCCTACCAGCACCGCATCCAGGAAGGGCGTGCGCCGGTTGCTGTAAAGCAGGCCGACCGTGGTGGCCCGCGCCTTGGCCAGTCGCCGGGCGGCCAGATTGGGGACATAACCCAACTCCGCAATCGCCGCCCGAACTGTCTCCACGGTGGCCGCACTGGCCCGGCCGGCGCCGTTGAGGACATTGGATACCGTCATCGCGGATACGCCCGCGCGCTGCGCGACGGCGCGGATCGTTACACCATTCTCGTTTCGTCTTGCCATCAGGTCTTCGTTCCCATCCCTCCTGATAGCGTGTTTCGAGCGCCGTGATAGCGCCGGAAAACGGCAACTGGGCGTGCCTGTCAGATCGTGCCGGCCTTGAGCCCTTTCACGGCATGATCCACCGCCCGTGCGGTCAGGGCCATGAACGTCAGGGATGGGTTGACGCAGGAAATCGACGCCATCTGCGCACCGTCCGTGACGAAGAGGTTCGAGGCGTCATGCGCCTGGCTCCACTTGTTGAGCACCGAGGTTCGCGGGTCGTTGCCCATGCGCGCACCGCCCATCTCGTGAATGGCATCGCCCGGAACGTGTTCCTTGACCTTGCTCTCGACGTTCTTCAGTCCGGCGGCCCGCAGCATCTTTTCGCCCTGCTCGCGCGCGTCGGCCATCATGCGCAGTTCGTTGTCGCGGAATGTCACGTTGAACTGCATCAGCGGAATGCCGAAGCGGTCCACCTTGTTCGGGTTCAAGGTAACCCGATTGTCCTCGTAGGGCAGGCATTCGCCAAAAGCCCCCATCTGGAACTTCCACCCGCTGTAACGGCGCATCCCTTCTTTCATCGACGCGCCGAAGCCGACCGGCTTGGACGGTTCGCGATAGGCGCCGCCCTGATAGCCGTAGCCGCGCCGGAACCCGAGGTCTTCGTCCCGGCCGTTGTTGCGAAAGCGCGGGACATAGATGGCGCCGGGGCGGCGGCCATATTCGATGAACTCCTCCATGCCGGGAATGTCACCCTTCACGCCGACACGGAAGATATGGTCCATCACATAGCGGCCCAACGTGCCGCTGGTGTCGAAATGGCTGCGTTCGCTGCCCTGGGCACGCGAATTCATGAGAATCTGCACCGAACCGAGCGTCGAGGCGTTCAGGAAGACGATCCTGGCGCGCACCACTTCCGCCAGCCCGGTCTTGGCATCTACGAAACGGACGCCGGTGACTTTCCTGCTGGCCGGATCGTATTCCAGGTTGGTGACAACCGCATCCGAGCGCAGCGTCAACCGGCCGGTCGCGCGTGCGGCAGGCAGGGTGACCGCCTGTGTCGAGAAATAGGCGCCGAAGGAGCAGCCGTTGCTGCACTGGTTGCGCAACTGGCATTTGGAGCGGTTCTGCTCGGGCTTGTCCTCGGTCATGTTGGACAGGCGGGCGTTGATCATCTTGCGGCCGGGGAATGCGGTTTCCAGCCGCTGTTTCATCCATTTCTCGGCGATGTTCATCGGCATCGGCGGCTGGAATTCGCTGTCCGGCAGATAGTCGAGATTTTCGCGCGATCCCGATACGCCGATGTACTTTTCGACATAGGTGTACCAGGGCGCGAGATCGTCATAGCCGATGGGCCATTCGCCGCCGATGCCGTCGCGCTTGTTCGCCTCGAAATCGGCTGCGCTCCATCGGAAGCTCCAACGGCCCCATATCAGCGACTTGCCGCCGACTGCCGCCGGACGAATCCAGTAGAACTTGCTGCCCTCCTCGTAATCGTAGGGGTTCAGCCGGTCATTGTTGTAGAAGGCCTGGTTGCTGGGGGCGACATAGCCATGCTGGGCGATGAAATAATCGCTCTCCCTCAGCCCGTCCGGCATGATGTTGCGAGCGGGCACCTCATAGGCAGGCTTGCCGTCGTAAGCGTAGCCTTCGCCGTGCTCGACCATGTGGCCGCGATCGAGCATCAGCACCCGCAGTCCCTTTTCGGTCAGTTCCTTTGCGGCCCAGCCGCCGCTGATGCCCGAGCCGATGACGATTGCATCGAAGCTGTCCGTTGAAGCCATGGTGATCCTTTCCGCCGTCGATGGTCAGAAGCGCAGGGCGCTGAGCGTTCGGAAGCTCTGGGTGATGTCGGGCAGGTATGGCGCGGGGGACTGATCGTTCTCGACATAGAAATGCCGTGCTCCGGCAAGCCCGTTCAGCTTGAAGATGCTGGCGAAGTCGATCGTTCCGGCGCCGACGGATGTCATGCTCCGGTCCGCGCGCATATCCTTCACATGATAGGCATAGACACGTCCGGCAAGGCTGCGGATCAGCGCCTGCGGATCCTGCCCCGCATAGATGGCCCAGTAGAGATCGAGCTCGATCTTGACGTGCGCGGGATTGCAGGCCTTTACCAGCCGGTCGAACAGGCTGATGCCGTCCGGTTTGACGGTGAATTCGAAGTCGTGGTTGTGATAGGCGAAGCCCAGACCCGCCGCTTTCAGTTTTTCGCCGATGCGGTTGATATTGGCGGTTGCGGCGTCCCAGGCGGGGCCGTTGCGGTGCTTGTCGACCATGTAGGGCAAGACGATCGTGTCGGCGCCCAGCGTTCTGGCCATGGTCAGGCTGGCGTCGAAATTGTCCATCAGCGCGTCATAGCCGACATGGATCGAAGGGCTCTTCAGGCCGAGCCTGTCCATGGTCCTGCGAAGCAGCGCGTGGTCCATGGTATCGTAACCGCCGCCGCCATATTCGACTTCGCGATAGCCGATCTTCGCGACCGTTTCGAGCGTGGCGACCGGATCGGCGGCGAAGAGTTCGCGCACGGTGTAGAGTTGCAGCCCGATGCTGCGCAGCTGCGCGGCGCGAGCGAGGCCGGCGAGGAAGGGCTGGCTTGCGAGCGCGGCGAGGCCGCCGGCACCCAGCATCACGGAACGACGGTTCATGATCATGCGGAATAGACCTTGTTGACCTGTGAATAGGGGAAAGCGCCGTTGTATTCGCCCGGAACAGGCAGATACTCGCGCTCCTGCGTGATACCGATTTCAGAGGTGTAATAGCCTACGACCACCATCTGTCGGAACGGCTTGAAGAACAGGACGCCGTCGGGAAGCTGGTCGTTCATGGCCAGCGTCAGCAGCGCGTCCTGTTGCTCCGGCGTGGCCTGCACCGCGGGCAGCCCGTAATCCTGCCGGCTGCGTGCATCGATTTCCGCCAGGCCGGAAAGGATCGGGTCGCGATCTTCGGCGAAGGCCCAGTCGGCCAGCAGCTTCTCGATATAAAGGGGAACGCCTGCGGCGATGGCGCCGGGGGTGTCGGTCGCCGGGATGATCCGTTCGCTCAGCGCGGTCATCAGCGCACGTTGTTCGGGCGTGAAGACCTGGATGCTGGGAGCGCCCTGATCGATCGCCGGAATGCTGGCTGCCGATGCGATTCCTGCCGCGCGGGCGAGCGGGGCGAACAGCTGGGCTCCGAACATGGCGACCATGCCGGCAAGCGCGTTTCTGCGATCCATTATCGTGCTGCCCCTTTCAGGTCCTGTGCGATGGCCTCTTCCGGCAGGGGGCGTACCCAGATGTTGCGGAAGGAAACGGGGGAATCGTGATCCTGCAACTGGATCGGGGCCTTGTCGCCATGCGCTTCATACTGCGCGACCTTGCGCCATGCCGTGGTGCCCAGCATGGCCTGATGATTCTGCACCAGAACGCCGTTCAGCAGCACCGTGACATAGGCCGGGCGCTGCAGGCCGCCGTTCGCATCGAAGCGCGGGCGCTCGAACACGATGTCGTAGCTTTGCCATTCTCCCGGCGGGCGGGACGGGTTAACCAGCGGCGGCTTCCACGCATAGACCGCGCCCACGGCGCCATCGGCGTATGTCGGGTTTTGAAAGCTGTCGAGAATCTGGACCTCGTAGCGCTGCATGAACCAGATTCCGCTGTTGCCGCGGTTCTGGGAACTCTTCTGCGGCGGGTTGGGGGAGCGGAATTCGAGATGCAATTGCACGTCGCCGAATTCCTGCCGGGTGACGAGATTGTTCTCGCCCCCGCTCTGGGCGCGGGGCGGGACCGTCATCACGCCCTTCTCCACAGTCCAGGGACCGCGTTCGCCGCGCCAGGCATCGAGCGAAGTGCCCGAGAACAGGACGACGGCATCAGACGGCGCGCCGCCCAAAGCGGCAGCGGGCACGACTGCGGGCGGAGCCGGCCGATCGGGATCGTGGACATGCCAGTTGCCTCCCGGCAGGATCGGCGTGTCCCTGAAGCCCGGCTTGTCCTCTGCGTGAACGAGCGTACCGGCCAGGATGGTTCCCGCCATGAGCACGCCGATCGGGATGTACTTCATCCTCTCGCTCCCTGTTTATGGTCTGTCGATGGCCCGATAGGCGGCGATCAGTCGGTCTTCGCCCTCTCGCCCGGCTACGGAGTTGCCATGCTCCATGCCGATCACGCCGGTATAGCTATGGGCGCGCAGCCAGCGCACGATGTTGGCGAAGTTGATTTCGCCGGTTCCGGGTTCCTTGCGGCCGGGATTGTCGCCGAACTGGATATAGCCGATCTCGGCCCAGCAGGCGTCCAGCGTCGGGATCAGGTTCCCGGACTGGATCTGCTCGTGATAGATATCGGCCAGGATCTTGACGCCCGGACTGTCGGCACCGCGCGCGACGGCATAGCCTTGGGCGATGGACTGCATGAAGACGCCGGGATGGTTGGTGCGCGTATTGAGCGGCTCCATCACCAGCGTCAGCCCGTGCGGCGCGACTATGTCTCCGGCGCGGCGCATGCAATCGATGATCCGCCCGGTCTGGATGGCTTCCGGCACCTTGCGGTCCATGAAGCCGGTAACGACCGTCATGTGCCGGGCACCCAGCCGCTTTGCGACCTCTACGGAGGTTCGGATATCGGCCAGGAAGGCGTCCCGGTCGGCATCGTCGTTGCTGCCCAGTACCGGCCGGAAATCGGCCCACTTCGGCATGCTGGCGACGAAGACGCCCATGGTCATCCCGCGCTGCGAAAGCGCGCGGGCCATGGCTTCCTGTTGTTCGACCGGCCGCTTGCGCGCCTCGTTGTCCTCCCAGGCGCGGAAACCCTGGTCGGCTGCGAAGGCGATCTGTTCCAGCAGGCCGCCCCGGCTGGCGAAGCTGCCTTCATGCGGGGCGTAGCCGAGCGAGAAACGGGCGGCGTTCGATCCGCCTGTGCCTGCGGCTGCCGAAATCGCCGGAACTGCCGCCGCGACCAGTCCGGAGGCGATCGCCGTGCGCCTCGTCATCGTCATGCCACGCCCTCCGCGATGCGATCCGTTCGGCGCCCGGCGCGCCGTTCGGCCAGCCAGATGGCGCCGAATACCAGCAGCAGCGCCAGCGGCACGAAAGTCAGCCGGGCGAACGACTGGGACGCTGCGGCATCTTCCACGGCGCGCAGCGCGGCGCCGCTCAACCGTGTGAAGGCTTCCGGCCCGCCCGCAATCTCGACTTTCGCCTGATCGAACATTTCGCCAAGGCGCGGCAGCACGAAGAAGCTGGCCAGCGCGCCGGCCGATCCGACCAGACCCAGCGCCCAGGAGTCGCCGCGCGGATAGCGTTCGGCGACGGACGCCAGCATCGTCGGCCACATGGCGCAAACGCCCAGGCCCCAGACCGTCGAAGCCATGATCGCGGAAACCGGTGACTGGGCCTGCGAAAGCAGGAACAGGCCGATCGCGGCAAGGAGGCTCGACATCCAGAGCAGGCCGGGATTGGACAGGCGGCCCGCGATCCGCCCGGCGAAATGGCGGAACACGAACATCAGCGCGCTGACGTAGACGAGCAGCAGGATGCCCCGCATCCCCACCCGGTTGCTGAGCGCAACGTCGATCCACTGGCCGGGCGCCAGTTCGGAGGAGGCGGTGAGGAACATGGCTCCGAACCAGACGAAGAAGCTGGGACGGCGGACGACTTCCAGCATCATGTCCTTCATCGCCCGGTCGCCGGTTGCCGCAGGAGGATCGGGAAACCGGGTCGTCGCGCCAATCAGGATCACGCCGATGGCAGGCAGATAGACCAGCGCCATGATCGCCTGCCAGGGCATCAGCGGCGCCAGGAACACGCCTGCAAGTCCGCCGACGATCAATCCGCCCGGATACCACGCGTGCAGTACGTTCAGGCGATGGGTCGTGTCTTCGGGATAGAGCCGCGCCGTCAGCGGATTGATCGAGGCTTCGGCAAAGCCCCAGCCGATGCCGCTCAGCAACATGCCCAGCCAGACCAGATGATAGATGGCCATGCCGGTGGCGAACAGGCCCGCGCTTACGATCAGCGAGGTGCCGATCAGGAAGGCCACCCCGCAGCCGATCAGGACGCGGCGGATGCCCACCCTGTCCAGCACGGCGCTGACGACGAACACGGTGATGGAAAAGCCGAGGAAAGCGGAGCCGAGCGCCGCACCGATCATTTCTCCCGCCGCGATCGGCGCGATGGGATCGATCCACTCCCCTTTCAGGCTGCTCGCCACCGCGGCGCGCAGGGATGCGCTCATCGACGCGGTGAAGAGCGCCAGAACGCTCAGCCAGAATAGCCTTTGCCGGTTTATGCCCGTCATGCCCGCTCCTCTTCCCTGTCCCCGTCTGATTTCTGTTATCGGGTTCGTGCTTGCCGCTCCGTCAGGTCAGGCCCAACCAGCGGCGATTGTTGGCGGGGTCTCCGCCTCCTGCGAAATCGTCGAATGCCCGTTCCGGCCTGCGGATCATGTGCGCCTCGATGAAAGGCGCGCCTTCGCGCGCGCCGTCTTCGGGATGCTTGAGGCAGCATTCCCATTCCAGCACGGCCCAGCCTTCGTATCCATACTGGGTCAGGCGCGAGAAAATGCCGGTAAAGTCGACCTGGCCGTCGCCCAGCGAACGGAAGCGGCCGGGGCGATCGACCCAGTCGGCATAGCCCCCGTACACGCCCGCCCGTCCGGTGGGATTGAACTCCGCATCCTTCACATGGAACATCTTGATGCGGTCATGATAGATGTCGATGAACTGGAGGTAGTCCATCGCCTGAAGCACGAAATGGCTCGGGTCGTAGAGAATATTGGCGCGAGGATGATCGCCGACCGCGTCCAGGAACCGCTCGAAGGTCAGGCCGTCGTGCAGGTCTTCGCCGGGATGCAGTTCGTAGCAGAGATCGACACCTTCCGCGTCGAAGGCATCCAGGATCGGCCGCCAGCGTCGGCCCAGTTCCGCGAAGGCTTCCTCCACCAGTCCGGCAGGGCGCTGGGGCCAGGGATAGACGAAGGGCCAGGCCAGCGCCCCGGAAAAGGTCGCATGCGAAGTCAGCCCCAGACGGCGGCTGGCCTTGGCCGCCAGCTTCAGTTGATCCACAGCCCAGGCCTGCCGCTCGGCCGGCCGGCCGCGCAATTCGGCCGGAGCGAAATTGTCGAACGCCGCATCGTAAGCGGGGTGAACGGCCACCAGCTGGCCCTGCAGATGGGTGGACAGTTCCGTGATCTCGACCCCTGCCTCCCGGCAGCGCCCGGTCAGTTCGTCGCAATAATCCTGGCTTTCCGCAGCCAGGACGAGATCCATGCAGCGGGGATCGTTGCTGGGCACCTGAATGCCCTTGTAACCGGCCTCGGCCATCCACCGCGCCGCATTGTCCAAAGTGTCGAAAGGGGCATCGCCCATGAACTGCGCCAGGAAAACCGCCGGACCCCGCATGGGCTTTTGCCTTGCCACTTCAGATTTTCCGATCATTTCAGGGTTTTGAGATAAGCGATGATCGCGGCCCGCTTGGCCGGATCGGGAGTGGCGATCGGCATGCGCGTGCCGGGCACTTTCTTGGTCGGTGCTGTCAGGAAGGCATCGAGGCTTTGATCGTCCCAACGCAGCTTCGAACCCTTGAGTGCGGGCGAGTAGTTGAACCCGGCCACCGATGCCGCAGGTCTGCCCGCAACGCCGTTCAGATTGGGGCCGACGCCGTTCTTGCCGCCTTTGTCCACGCTGTGGCAGGCACGGCATGTGTTGAACGCGGCAGGCACCGACTGCGCCATGCCCGGCGTGGCCGGAATTGCCGCCGCCATGGCGATAGCTGCCAGGCTGAGGTTTGCTGTCATGCGCATCCTCGACTCTCCATCTTATTCTTATTGCCATACGTTTACCGGTAAATCATACCAGATCAAGGCCTGAAATCATGGCCCTGCTACAAGCACGGAAAAGGAGGAGAGGAGATGACGACAAGACCCCTGCGTCTCGCGATGGTCGGAGGCGGCGAAGGTGCTTTCATCGGCGCCATCCACCGGGCCGCCGCCGCACTCGACGGAGACTGGCGGCTTGTGGCCGGTGCGTTCAGCAGCGATGCGGATCGCAACCGCCGCTCCGGCGAAATGCTGGCGATCGCGCCGGACCGTACATATGCCTCGCTCGAAGCAATGCTTCTGGCGGAAGCGGCGCTGCCTGTCGGCGTGCGCGTGGATGCGGTGGCGGTCGTTACGCCCAACCATCTGCACGCCCCCATGGCGATCGCCGCGCTCGATGCGGGCTTCCATGTCTTCTGTGAAAAGCCGATGGCGCTCAATCTGGACGAGGCGCGTCTGATCGCGCAGGCGGCGGCGCGATCGGGTCGCCAGTTTGGCCTCGCCTTCACGTACAGCGGCTATCCCCTGGTCGAAGAGGCGCGTGCCCGCGTGGCGCGCGGCGATTTCGGCAAGATCCGGCTGGTGCAGGTCGAATACTCGCAAGGCTGGCTCAGCCGTCCGGTCGACCGGGAGGGCAACAAGCAGGCGGAATGGCGGACCGATCCCGCACGGGCCGGGCTTGGCGGGTGCCTCGGCGATATCGGCACGCACGCATTCCATCTGGCTGAACATGTTTCGGGGCTGCGGGTGCAGGAACTCTGCGCCGATCTTGCCACCCACGTTCCCGGAAGGCGGCTGGACGACGACGTCAGCGTGCTGTTGCGGCTGGACGGCGGGGCGCGCGGCATACTCAGGGCGACCCAGGTGGCCGCCGGCGACGAGAACGGGCTGAGCCTGCGCATCCATGGGGAACTCGGCGGTCTGGAATGGAACCAGATGGAACCCAATACACTGACCTTGCGCTGGCTGGACCGCCCGGCCGAAACCGTCCGCGCCGCCGGTCCGGGACTGGCGGCTTCAACCCTGCACCGGCTGCGCACCCCCGCAGGACATCCGGAAGGCTATATCGAAGCCTTCGCCAACCTCTATCGCGCCTTCGCCAACCGGATTTCGGACGGGGCCGACGAGCCCGACGGGCCAGACGCGTTCCCTTCGATCGAGGCCGGCTTGCGGACAATGGCCTTCGTAGAGACCGTCATCTCGAACGACGCATCCGATACGAAATGGACGAAACTTGCGACCTAGTTCGGCAGACGGCTGGTCGTGCTCCAGAACGTCACCACGTCGTGCAGGGCCTCGGCATATTTGCGGCCGTTGAAGGGCTTGACCACGTAACAGCTCGCGTGGCGTTCATAGCATTCGCGGATGTCCGTGGGGGATTCCGAAGAAGTGAACATCACCACGGGAATATGGCGCAGCCGATCGTCCGCCTTGACTGCGGCGAGCAGTTCCTTGCCGTCCATCCGGGGCATGTTGATATCCAGCAGGATCAACTGCGGGATCGGCGGGGCCGGCGTGCCCGGCTCGTGACGAAGCAGGTCTAGCGCTTGCAGGCCATCATGGGCGATGGTGAGCGAGCAGGGGGGCTGCGCGGTCGACAGTGCGCGCTGCGTCATTTCCACGTCACCCTCATTGTCTTCCACGATCAGGATCTTAAACGGCTTCATGATTGCGGACCTCCTTGCATGGGAGCGTGAAGTAAAAGGTACTGCCCTGGCCCGGCACCGAGCTGAAATCGATATCGCCGCCGCAAAGCTGGATGAACTTGCGGCACGTGGACAGCCCGATGCCGGTGCCGGGATAATCCTCCTTGCGATGCAGGCGCTGGAAGATGGTGAAGATGCGCGTGCGGAAGTTCTCATCGATGCCGATGCCATTGTCCCTGACCGAGAAACGCCAGAGATTGCCCTGCCTGGCGGCGGCGATGGCGATTTCCGGCGGGTGGCTTCCATTCTGGAACTTGAGGGCATTGCCGATAAGGTTCTGGAGCAGAACCCGGGCGAGCGTGGAACTGGTTTCCACTCTCGGCAGGGATCCATATGTTACGCTGGCGCCGCTCTGCTGGATGGTGTCTTCGAACTCTGACAGGATTTCATCCACGATCGCTTCGAAATCCACGGTCTCCAGAAGAATGTCCTCGCGGCCGACGCGTGAAAACGTCAGGATATCGCTTATCATCTTCTGCATGCGGCGCGCATTGTCGAGAATGAAGTTCAGATACCGCTTGCCGCCTTCATCAAGGGTATGTTCCGAACTGTCGGCCAGCAACCCGGCAAAGGCGTTCATCATGCGCACCGGTTCCTGCATGTCGTGCGAGCAGATATAGGCGAAGCGTTCCAGTTCCTCGTTAGACTGGGACAGGACCGCGTTCAGATGCATGATCTGTTCGCGTTGCACATAAAGGTCGAGGTAGACCTTGACCTTGCTCTTCAGGATATCGGGATTGATCGGCTTGAAAATATAATCGACCGCGCCGATCTCGGCGGCTTTCGAGGCGTACTTGTCCTCCTTGGAGATCGCCGTCACGAAAATGATCGGCACACCCGCCATGCTTTCGTGCTCCTGCATCAGCATGGCGGTTTCGAACCCGTCCATCTCGGGCATCTGCACGTCGAGCAGGACAATCGCAAAATCATGCCGCAGAACCAGCGAAAGCGCCTCGTTGCCCGATGTCGCCTTGAAGATTTCCGCTTCAAGGGGTTTCAGCACCTTCTCTGTGGCCAGTAGGTTCTCCCAGCGGTCGTCAACCAGCAGGATCTTCGGGCGGGCCTCCGCAATGGCAACCGGCCCGGTCTGCTGCGGTGCGCTCTTGAGGATCGCGGTTGTCATGTCGGGCTCCCGTCGTCTTGGTCTTTATTGTTATGAGGGGCTGTTCGTCCGCTGGCCGACAAGCCTGCCGAGCAGCGCGGCGATGTCGGACAAAGGGGTAATGTCGTCCACAGGCCCCGCATCCAGCGCGGCGCGCGGCATGAAGGGGGAGGCGGCTGTCGCCGGGTCCTGAACGATGGTGTGCCCGCCCTTGGAGCGGATATATTGCAAACCGCGCGCGCCGTCCTTGTTGGCGCCCGTGAGCAATACGCCGATCAGGCCCGCTCCGAAGGCATCGGCCGCCGTTTCGAAAAGGGGATCGATCGCCGGACGGCAGTAATTGACCTTCTCGTCGACGGAGAGGCTCAGGCTGCGATCGGATTCGATCAGCAAATGATAGCCGGCGGGAGCCAGATGCACGGTGCCGCGCCGGAAATCCGATTTGTCTTCCGCCTCGATAATGGCAAGCCTGCAGTCCCTTGCCAGGATATCGGCGAGATAGCCTTTCGAACTGGCGTCGATATGCTGGACCACCGCGATGCGCAGGTCGAACTGCTCCGGCAGTGCCGACAGCAGCAGTTTCAGCGCCTGAAGCCCCCCGGCGGACGCGCCCATGACCACAGCTTCGTAACGTGGTTCAGCCATGCGTGACCAGCCCGCGTTTCTTGTAGATCTTCTGGCGCCCGTCCAGGGCCTCATAGAGAGGTTTGACCTCCGAGAAGTTGAGGCTCTCCTTGGAACCGAGGCACAAGTAGGCTCCGTGGCGCAGCGATTTCGTAAACAGCCGCAGAACCTGTTCCTGAAGCGTCTTGTCGAAATATATCAGTACGTTGCGGCAGGTGATCAGGTTCATCTCGCCGAAGATGCCGTCAGTCACCAGGTTATGGTATGAGAAGGTGATCCGGTCGCGGAGGAAGCCCTTCATTCGCACAAAATCGTAGCTCGAACTGTAGTAGTCCGAGAAATCGGCGCGTCCGCCCGATTGTTGGTAATTGGCGGCATAGCCGGCCATGACACGTTCTGGGTAGATACCCTTTTCCGCGATATCGAGGGAGTTCTTGTTGAAGTCCGTGGCGTAAAGGCGGGTGCGTTCGAGATAGCCTTCCTCGTGCAGCAAGATGGCGAGCGAGTAGACCTCCTCGCCGGTGGCGCAGCCCGCGCACCAGATCTTGATGAAGGGAAAGGTCTTGAACACCGGGATCAGACGCTCGCGCATGGCCCGGTAGCATGGCGGATCCCGAAACATCTCCGTGACCGTGACTGACATGTAGCGCAGCAACCGGTCGAAGAAGCCATCGTCATGCAGGACGCGGGCGAGAAGCTCGCTGAAGTTCGCAAGCCCGGCGGAACGCCGCGCCTGATCGAGCCGGCGGCGAAGCGAGGCGTGGGAATAATGCGTGAAGTCATAGCTCCAGCGGCGGCGGATGGCTTCGAGCAGCAGGGAAATCTCGATGGATTCGATATCCTCGCGCGGGACGGGCGCGGATGCGTTTGCCGCGCTACCGGGTTCCGGCGCGGCGTCTGCGGGTGATCCGAAGGGGGCGGCGGCCAGCGTCATGCCGCCTTCTCCTGACGGAACAGCCAGACCCGCAAGAGCGTCAGGAGCCGGTCAATGTCCACGGGCTTCATCATGTAGTCGTTGGCACCGGCTTCCATGCAGCGATCGACTTCTTCGGGCATGGCGCGCGCGGTCAACGCGATGATCGGCAATTGCGCCCACTCGCGATTGCCGCGAATTTCCCGCATGGTCTGATAGCCGTCCATCACGGGCATCATGATGTCCATGATGACGAGTTCGATCTGATCGTTTTCCTTCAGCTTCTCCAGCGCCATTTGCCCATTGTCGGCGATGACCAGGTTGAGGCTGTGCTTCTTCAGCGCTCTCGACAGCGCGAAAGTGTTGCGCATGTCGTCATCGACAAGCAGCACGGTGCGGTTCTTGAGTGACTGGTCGGGATCGTGGTGCATGCGGATCAGGGCCTGCTGGTCGCGCGAGAGGCTTGCCTCGATGCTGTGCAGGAACAGCGTGACCTCATCCAGCAGGCGTTCCGATGAAGAGGCGCCCTTTATCACGATGCTCCCGGTATATCGGGCGAGATTGCGGTTTTCCTCTTCGGTAAGGTCGCGCGCGGTGTGGACGATAACCGGCGGCCGCCCATCTTCGCCAATCACGCCTTCCGCGAGTTTCAGCCATTCGAACCCGGTCATGTCCGGCAGGCTGAGGTCGAGGATCACGCAGTCGAACGCTTGCAGCTTCATCTGTTCGAACGCGCTGGAACCGGTTTCCGCTACGGTGATCTCGATATTCTTTTGGCCCAGCAGACGGCGGATGGCTGTTTGCGTCACGCGGTCGTCCTCGATCAGCAGGACATGCTTGATCTCGGCGCGCAGCATGGCCTCGATCCGGGTGAAGGCGGTGTCGATCTCTTCCTCGGCCACAGGCTTGGCAAGGAAACCCACCGCCCCCTTGCGCATGGGCGTGAACGGCTCGGCGTCGTCTGCGCCGGAAATGATGTGCACCGGGATATGGCGAGTGTTCAGCGCGTGCTTCAACTGGTCGAGGACGTTCAGGCCATCGATATCGGGCAGCCGCAGGTCGAGCAGGATGGCTCTGACGGGATAGTCGGCGGCCAGGATGAGCCCGCTCTTGCCGTCTCCGGCGGCAAGCACCTTGTAACCCCGTTTGCGCGCCGTCTTCATCAGGGTCATGGCGAATTCGGGATCGTCCTCGATGATGAGAAGGACCCGATCTCCCGGTTTCAGCGACTGGCGGTCGTCGTCGAGAAACCGTGTCGCGGGGCCGCGTTCCGTGCCTTCGGGCAGGACGGTCTCGGGTTGTGCGGGTTTCGAGTGCCGGTCAGCCGTGGCCATGGATGTGCCTGCCTCGCCGAGCGGAAGGAACAGGGTGAAGGTCGATCCCTGCCCCTTGATGCTCCGCACGTGGATCTCCCCGCCCAGCACCTGTGCGAATTTGCGGGCGATGGTCAGGCCCAGCCCCGTGCCGCCATAGTGGCGATCGGTGGAGCCATCTTCCTGCTGGAAGGCCTCGAAGATATCCTTGAGCTTGCTCTCGCCGATGCCGATTCCGGTATCCGTCACCGAAAGCCCGATGGTCCGGGCCGGATCGAGATCGGCCCGCTGCAGGGCCACGCCTTTGGCGGCACGTTCCAGGGCCAGTGTGACCGAGCCTTGCTGCGTGAACTTGAACGCGTTGGACAGCAGGTTCTTCATGATCTGTTCGACGCGCTGGGCATCGGTATGGAGGCGTGCGGGCAGGGCGGGGTCGCACGCGATGTGGAAGGCCACGCCCTTGTCCCGCGCGACACGCTCGAAGCTCTGGCTCAGATGGCTGACGATGGCATCGATGGGCGTGTCTTCGGCAATGATATGGATCTTGCCTGCCTCGACCTTGGACAAATCGAGGATATCGTTGATGAGGTTGAGCAGTTCCAGGCCGCCATTGTGGATGACCCGCGCCTCTTCAACCTGTTCGGCGGTCAGGTTGCCGGTTTCGTTGGCGGCGAGCCCGCGTGAGAGGATCAGCAGGGAATTGAGCGGCGTGCGCAGCTCATGGCTCATGTTGGCGAGGAACTCGGACTTGTATTTCGAGGATTGTTCGACCTCGCGTGCCTTTTCCTCGATCAGTCGCTTGGCTTCCTCCAGATCGCGCGCCTGTGCCCGTATACGCTCGTTCTGCTCTTCCAGCGCCCCTGTCTTTTCCTCAAGCTCCTCGTTGGACGCTTCAATCTCCTCGTTCGAGGCCTTGAGCTCCTCCTGCTGCATCTTGAGCTCTTCCTCGCGCTGTTCGAGCTCGCGCGTGTAAAGCCGCTGCTGTGCCAGCGACCGGGCGCGGCTGCGCTGATAGAGCCATACCGCCAGGACAATGGCGACGTAGGAAATCAGCGTGATGATGCCCATCAGCCATTTGTTGTGACCAAGGCTGGTGGCATCGACCTCCTGCCGCTGCCTCAGCAGGTGCTCTTCCTCAGTGGTCATGATGCTGAGCTGTTCGCGTACCCGCTCCATCAGGTACTTGCCGTGCGCCAGCGTGGCTTCGGCCACTTCCGCAGCGCCGGCCTGCTGGCCGTTCCGGAGGGTGCGCGCCCTTATTGTCGAGGCCAGATAGTCGAGCAGGGCCTGGCTTCGCAGGTCCAGCTCGTCGAGATTGGCCTGTTGGGAGGGATTGTCGGCCGTCAGGTGGCGCAGCAGGGCGAGTTCCTGCCGGATGGAGCGGCGTATCGGCGTGCGGGCGTCATCGAGCGGTGCGTTCCTGGCGTCTCGCAGGGCATCATGGTAGGTCTGGAGGAAGTCGGGATTGCCGGTCAGGAGATAGCCGGGCTGCCCGGTCTCGGCGTTTTCGTAAAGATCCCGCAAGAGTGAGATATGGCGGCGAACCGTATAAGTATGGTCCACCCAGTTTCGCGCGCGACTGAGGGTCGCGTCCTGGCTTACGAACATCAGCGCCGCGAACAGGAAGGCGGCGGTGATCACGCCGATCGCAATGGCCGTGGCATGGCGGGCGAACAGGTTTTCCCTTGGCGGCACAGGCGTCATTCAGGGCTCCCGGATGCTGCGGGCCGCGTTATCGGGAACCGTTGCGGCCGGCTCATATGGAACGGAAAAAATCACAGCCTGCATTCGTGCGGCGTCCGGCTCCTCCCCGGGGCGCCCGCGCTCCGGTAACGAGCCTCCGATGATGGCCCGAAAACACACTTTATTGTCTAACGACGCCTTAGGTTTTGGTACGCAGTCGCCTGAACATGCGCCTCAGTCCGGGTGTCGGGGCTCGGCGAAGTTCAGTTCCAGTGCAACGCCATGCGGGTCCATGAGAAAGATCTGGGCAAGGCCGGGCGTGATGTGATCGGCTTCCGCATACTGGATGCCGGCACCATCAAGCCGGGCCTTCATCGCCGGCCGGTTGCTGCAACGAAGGGCAACGTGATCGATCGCGCCGGTGCTTGCGGTGTCTGCGGCTTTCTCCCGGAAGTGGATCACCGCATTGCCTTCGTCATCGTAGAGCCAGTGGGACCGGTTTCCCATGACGGCCGGCCCGGGCCTGTAGACCAGGCCAAGCGCACGTTCGTAGAATTGAGCCGAACTCTCAGGATCCATGGTCCTGATGTTAACATGGTCGATTCCCGCGATCCCCATCCCCAACTCCTTCCCGCGCGTCATTCCCTGATACGCTTTGGCGGCAAGATTACCGCCGCGAGGCGGGAGCGCCAGACCTCGGGGCGTGCGCGGCATGGATTGTCGTGATCGGTCAAGTCGCGATGGGAAATCGCGGCAATTGTCATCCCGAAGCCTCCCGTTGGACGGCATTCGCCGGCAAGCAGATCGAGCCGGCAATTGGGAGATATGGCGTGAGCGCAAGCGAAACCCCGGTCCGGATGGACATCAGCGACGTAGAGTGGCGCCTTGGGCACAAGGTTGGCGGCGGCGAACTGTGGGAGCCGTGCAACAAGACCGACATTCGCCGCTGGGTCATGGCGATGGACTATGTGAACCCGCTCCACTGGGACCAGCGGTTCGCCGCGCAGACGAAGTTCGGCGATATCATCGCGCCGCAATCGATCTGCGTCGCGCTCGACTATGGCCACGGCAACAACCAGGCCTGCGTCGGCCGGATCGACGGCCAGCACATGATCTTCGGCGGTGAGGAATGGTGGTGGTACGGCACCCATGTCCGCCCCGGAGACCATCTCAGCCATGAGCGCATCTTCACCGGCTACAAGCTGACCGATACCAAGTTTGCCGGGCCCACCCTGTTCCAGCGCGGCGATACGATCCACCGCAACCAGCGCGGCGATCTGATTGCGAAATCCTGCCCCACGGTGATCCGCTATCTGGCGAAGGAAGCCGAAAAGCGCGGCATGTATGCTTCCACCGCCGGTACCCCGCACAAGTGGACGGCAGCCGAACTGGACGAGATCGACAAGATCCGCCGCGACTGGTTCCTCTCGAACCGCGAAGGCAAGTCGCCGCATTTCGAGGAAGTGTCGGTGGGAGACAAGTTGCCCCGCCGCGTGATCGGTCCGCACTCCATCGCCAGCTTCACCACCGAGTATCGCGCCTTCATCTTCAACATCTGGGGCAGTTTCTACTGGCAGGGTGTGGAGGGTGTTCCCGATTGCTGGGTCAATCAGGACATGGGCTGGATAGACGGCTTTTCCTTCGACGAGGAAGGCGCGCTGACCGATCCGCGCCTGCGCGACGGGCTCTACCTCGGCCCATCGCGCGGACATATCGATGATGGCCGCGCCAGCGAGATCGGCATGCACCGCGCTTATGGCTACGGCGCGACGATGGCCGCCTGGAACACCGATTATCTGGCCTTCTGGGCGGGGCATGACGGCATGGTGCGCCACGCCAAGACCGAGTTCCGCGGTCCTGCCTTCGAGGGCGATGTCACGTACATCGAGGGCGAGGTGATCGAGAAGATCGAGAACTCGGAATGGGGCTTCCCGGTGGTTCGCATCGAGGTGCGCATGACCAACCAGGACGGCAAGATCGTGGTCACCGCGGTCAACGAAGTCCAGCTTCCGTACTGAGGGACGGACATTGCCTGTACACGATGCGTCTTCGCACCGCTTTGTCGCTGATCGCTCCGTCTCCATCGCGCGCGGGATTCCGCTGAGCGAGGAGACGGGAATTGGCCCCCTGACGCTTGGCGGCTTCCTTCGGGACGTGACGTCTCGCCATGGAGGCCGCGAAGCGCTGGTCCACCGGCTGGACGACGGTTCGCGGGAGCGGTGGAGCTATTGCGACTTGTGGGATCGTTCCTGCGAGGTGGCCCGATCGCTCATTGCGTCGGGGCTGGGCAAGGGGGAGCGTGTCGGCATCCTCATGACCAACCGCGCGGAGTTCCTCTCGGCGGTGTTCGGTGCGGCACTGGCGGGCGGCGTCGCCACTCCGCTCAGCACATTTTCGACACCCGCCGAACTCGAATACCTGATCGCGCATTCGGCGGTGTCGTGCCTGCTGTTCGAACGGGGCGTGCTGAAGAAGGATTTCCTCGAAATCCTTTGCGATCTCGACCCGCAGATCGGGACGGGCGTTCCGGGAGGCTATGGTTCCAGCCGGTTTCCGTTCCTCAGGGAACTGGTTGTGCTGGGCGGGGAAAGGCGCGGTGCCGTTCGTTCCTGGCGCGAGTTCCTCGAACTGGGGCAGGCGATCGGCGAGGCCAGGCTGGAGGCGCGTTCGCGAAGCGTGGTCCCGGCCGATCCGGGGGCGCTGTTCTTCTCGTCCGGCTCTACCGCGCGGCCGAAGGGCATTCTTTCCGCTCATCAGGGCGTATCGTTGCAGATGTGGCGGATGGGCCGCCAGCAAGGCCTTGGCGACGGGGTGCGCAGCTGGACTGCCAACGGGTTCTTCTGGTCCGGCAACTTTTCGATGATCATCGGCGGAACCCTGTCGATGGGCGGCTCGCTGATCCTTCAGCGCACGTTCCATCCGGTGGAGGCGCTGGACCTTTTCCAGTCGGAGCGGGTGACGTTTCCCTTCGCCTGGCCGCATCAGTGGGAACAGCTTACCGCTGCTCCGAACTGGCAATCGGTGGACCTGTCCTCCGTGACCTTCGTGGACATGGCATGCCCGCTCGCCTCTCATCCGACTGTCACCACCAGCTGGATCGAACCGCGGCACTGCTACGGCAATACCGAGACGTTCACGCTGAGCGCGGCGTTCCCGGCCATGACGACGGCCGATACCGCAGGCGAAAGCCACGGAATTCCGCTGCCGGGGAACCTCCTCAAGATCGTCGATCCGCTGACGGGCCATGCAGTTGCGCTGGGGCAGAACGGGGAGATCGCGGTGAAGGGACCGACGCTGATGCTCGGCTATCTCGGCACGCCGCTGTTCGAGACACTGGACGAGACAGGCTATTTCCGCACGGGGGACGGTGGCAGGCTCGACGAAGAGGGCAGGCTGCACTGGCAGGGCAGGCTCAACGACATCATCAAGACCGGCGGCGCGAACGTCTCTCCGCTGGAGATCGACGAGGCGATCCGCGCGCTTCCGGGCATCAAGATGAGCCAGACGGTCGGGGTGCCGCATGAGACGCTGGGCGAGATCGTGGTCGCCTGCGTGGTTTTCCATGCCGGCGCCGAAGCAGGCGAGGATGTGCTGCGCGAAAAACTGCGCACCGTGCTGGCAAGCTACAAGGTGCCGCGCCGGATCATCGGCCTCGACGAAGCGCAGATGGGCTTGACCGGATCGGCAAAGATCAAGACCTCCGAACTGCGCGCGCTTGCGGCAAACTGGCTGGCGAACGAACCTGGCTGAGGCTGTTCGGCCGGGGCCGTCGCCCGCGCCTGCGAGCCACGGGGAAAGAGGGTTGGCGCGCATCAAGCTGGGTGAAGGCGTGATCGGCTCTGGAACTGACCGGCCGCCCCATTTTTTCCAGACCGGCGACACCTCGAGCCTGAACTGGACAGCTTCGGCGCGGACAATCGCGGGGGCGAAATTCTTGCGGGAAACAGGTGATTGTCGCGATCGGTCAAGTTTGCGAGCGTGCTGCCCGGCACAGGGAACGACTGCGAGCAGTGCCCTGCACCGCAGCCGGGAGAGCTTGGAAAATGACTGGTCGGTTCGGTCCGCAATCTGTGCCTTTGCCCGCAACCGACCTTGGCGAATTCGGCCCGGCCGGAATGACCGAACGCGGCGTTGCATCGAACGCGCAAGGGGCGGATTATCGATGAAAGCGCTGCGTCTACAGGCAGGCCAGGACAGTTTCTCTCTTCTTGATTTGCCATCCCTTTCGGCAGGGCCGGGCGAAATCCGCGTTCGTATCCGTGCCGTATCGCTTAACTTTCGTGACGGGCTGGTGTTCTCGGGCCTGTTTCCCTCGCCGCCCGGCCTGATCCCCCTCTCCGATGGCGCGGGTGAAGTGGTGGAAGTGGGAGAAGGCGTCACCCGGTATGCGGTTGGCGACAGGGTCATCAGCCTGTTCCACCCCAATTGGGGCGATGGCCATATCGACCGCGCCGACCTGGACAATTCGCCGGGAGGCCCGGCCGACGGTTTCGCTTGCGGGGAGGTCGTGCGGCCTGCCTCGCATTTCACGCCGGCACCGCGGAACCTCTCGTTCGTGGAGGCGGCTTGCCTGCCCTGCGCGGGGGTGACGGCCTGGCGCGCGGTGGTGGCCGACGGCGCCGTGAAGCCCGGCGCCCGCGTGCTCGTTCTGGGAACCGGCGGGGTTTCCCTGTTCGCGCTCCAGTTCGCCAAGGCGGCGGGCGCCACCGTCATCGCCGTCAGTTCGTCGCCTGCTAAACTGGCGCATCTGCGCCGTCTTGGCGCGGATCATGTGATCGACCGCAATGAAACGCCGCAATGGGCCGAGGCCGTGCTCGAACTGACGGGAGGGCTCGGCGTGGAACATGTCATCGAAGTAGGCGGTCCGAACACGTTGCCGCAAAGCGTGCGCGCAGCAAGGACGGGCGCCCACATCGCCATCATCGGGGCGACGGCCGGTTTCGAGACGGACTCGATGCCCTTCGCGGCCGTGCAGGCCAAGCGCCTGTGCCTGCAAGCCGTGACCGTCGGCAGTCGCCGCGACCAGATCGACATGGTTCGCTGCATCGAGGCGCATGACCTCCATCCGGTGGTGGACCGTGTCTTCCCGCTTGCGGAATTTGCCGAGGCAATGGCGCACATGCGGTCGGGCTGTCAGGTCGGCAAGGTCAGCCTGGAGATATGAAGCGCAGGACCATGAAGCGCCGGGAGCGCGCCCCCATCGCATATCCCCCCACGCACGCAGCATGCACACGCCATGGCCAGCGGGTGAAACAACCTGGAGAAACACATGACTGATCGCCGCTTCGATGGACGGGTCGTCGTCATCACCGGCGGGGCGCGGGGCCTCGGCCGGGCTTATGCCGAGCTGCTCGGCTCGCTGGGTGCGAGAGTCGTCATCAACGACAACGGCAGCGCCTTGTCGGGCAGCGGTTCGGACGCCGGGCCTGCCGAAGAGGCCGCCCGCGCTTTGCGCGATGCCGGATATGAAGCGGTTGCCTGCTCCGACAGCGTTGCGACACCGGAAGGCGGAAAGGCGATCGTCGAGGCGGCGCTGGATGCCTTCGGCCGGATCGACGTTCTGATCCACAACGCCGGGAACAACCGGTTCGCGATGCTGGAGGAGATCAGCTACGAGGATTTCCGCGCGGTGGTGGATGTCCACCTGCTCGGAGCCTTCCACGTCGTGCGCCCGGCGTTCGAACGCATGGTCGGGGACGGCTATGGGCGCATCGTGCTGACGGGCTCGATCGGCGGCCTCTATTCGATGCCCAGCGTGGTGAATTACGCGGTTTCGAAGTCGGGCATGATCGGTCTCAACAACATCGTCGCCATCGAGGGCGCGGCGCGCGGGGTGAAATCGAACATCATCCTTCCCGGAGCCGTGACGCGCATGGCAGAGGGGCTCGACATTTCGCAATATCCGCCCATGGGACCGGACCTCGTCGCGCCCGTGGTCGGCTGGCTCGCGCACGAGAGCTGCTCGGTCACGGGTGAAATGTACGTCTCGATGGGGGGGCGGGTGGCCCGTGCCTTCATCACCGAGACCGAGGGCCTTTACCGGCCCGACTGGACGATCGACACCGTGGCCGAAAGCATCGGCGAAATCCGCGACACGAACCGTCTGTGGACGTTCCATCCCGCAGAAAACGGCTTTTCCGAGCACATGGCGCGCAGTTTCCAGCTCGTGCGGGGCGGGTGACGGGATGCGGTGATCTCCGCGCCTAAGGGGCTGACTTTCGCGTCAGGAAGCCCTGCATCGCGAGCCACGCGGTGAACTCGTCGATGAGGAGCGTGGTCGTCGTGTTCGGCTTGCCGAGGCCGAAACCATGGCTGCCCTGCTGGTAGCCGTGGATTTCGACCGGGCGCTTCGCGGCTTGCCAGGCCTGCGCGATGGGGAAGCCCATCGAGGGGAACAGGGGATCGTCTAGCGCGATGGCATCGAACATCGGGGAGGCATCGGCCGGAACGTCGATCTTGGCCTGCGGGCCATAGATGTAGCCGAAGAATGCGGGACGCTCTCCGGGTTTTGCGGCGAGTACCGTCTGGAGCGAAGTCATCGCTCCGGCCGAAAACCCGATCATGCCCACCCGCGCGCGATCGATGCCCCACTTCGCGGCATTTTCCCGCACCATGGCAAGCGCGGCCAGACCATCCTCGGTCGCCTGCGGGTTGCCCAGCACCGGCGGCCGGCTTGGATCGGGCATGCCCTCCATCATCTTGGCCCAGACGTATTTTCCGGCTTCCTTTTCGTCCTTCGGAGTGGGCAGCAACCGATACTTGAGGACGAAGGCGGCGATGCCGCGATCGGCAAGGGCCTGGGCGACATCCCAGCCCTCGTGCGACATCGACAGCGCCATGAACGCGCCGCCGGGCGCCACGATCACGGCCGCGCCGGTGGCCTTGGCCGGATCGGGTAGAACCGGGGTCAAGGTCGGCCGGGTGACGTTGCGGACGGCGTAGTCCTTGCCGAAGTACTTCGCCCACACCTCGCTATCCGCGGAGCCCGGCGTGCGGGCGCCGTAGAGCGGGATGGCACCGGCTTCCTGCGGGGCGCTGGCCGGCGATGGTGCAGGGTAATCGGAAGGCTGCGCATTCGCGGCTGCCGATGCCAGGATGCACGCCATGGCCAGTGTGAGATATCCTGTCCTGCCCGTCATGTTCCAACCTCCCCGTTCATCATGCTTTGGCACGGGAATGACATGTGCGCAGGGCGGTGGTCAAATACGCAGACCTTGGAACGGCATAGGCATTTTCTATGGCTGGCGGCTCATCTCTGCCCGGCGCGGGATAGCATCCTCAAGAATTGGCCGGGTGCTCCCGCAAGGGTTTGCGGAAGCACCCGAGGCGGCAAACGCGGCGCCTTGCCCCTACCGTGAGCGGATATCGGGCTGCCGGCATGTGCTGCCTTGGGGCCGTTGCTGCACGCCGCGTTGGCTACCGCGATGAGATAGCGCGTACGCCGGTCAAGGCCAGGTCGGTTCCAGATTTCCGCAAAGATGAAGTCCCGTAAACTCGCTTCGACCGGACTTGCCGGCTGGCAAATCTCACGCGCGGTCACTGCCCGGCCAATGGCCTTTCCACGCTCGGTTCGCGCGTGGGGAACCAGCAATTCCATCGAATTCCTCGCGGTTTCCCTGTTCAGACCTTGATCGAATCGATCACGTCCTGCGTGATGCCGGGGCGGCCCGGATCGCCTGCGAGGAATTCGCGGTGTTTCTTTTCGACGAAGGCATCCGGATCGGCGGCAACCTCCACCAGCATTTCCCATGCCTCTTCGTGGGTAGGTATGAGAATGCAGCCGGCTTCCATCGCATCGGATAGGACCGTTGCGGTTTCCTGCTGGGTCTTGACCGAAAGATGGCTGCCCGGCGCGCGCATCACGTAATTCTCGCTGAAGTGCTTCATGGCATCGGGAGAAGTCGTCATGACCGGGCCTGGACAGAGGCAGCTTACCCGGATGCCGTACTGCTTGAGGTAGAGCGCGAGATTCTGCGACATCGACACGACCGCCGCCTTGGAAGCGGCATAATGGACACGGCTCGCCGCGAAGGGATAGAGCCCTGCGAAGCTGCCGGTGTTGACGATATGGCCGGACCCGCGCGCGATCATGCGCGGGACGATCACATTGTTGGCTCGCACCATGCCGAAGAGGTTCACGTCGAACATCCGCTGCCATTCCGCCATCGGAATGTCCTGCGGGTTACCGCCTGAAAGGATGCCGGCATTGTTCATGTGAATGTCGAGCGGCCCGAGCGCCTGTTCGGCGGCGTCGATGGTCGCCTCTACCGAGGCATCGTCCAGCACGTTGCAATGCAGCCCGATCGCCTCGCCGCCTGCCCGCCGGAGGATCTCGGCGGTTTCTTCCGCGCCCTCTCGGCTGATGTCGGCCACGGCGACACGGGCCCCGCGCGCCGCCCATTCCTGCGCGATGCGGCGACCGATGTTCTGGCCTGCACCGATGATGAGCGCGGCCTTGCCTGCGAAAGTCTCGGACATTCCAACCTCTCCCTGCCCGCTTTCGGGCCATTTCGTTCAGATGCGTGGGGTTTTCAGATGTTCATGGCATGGAGCAGGTCCGAAGCGGCGGAGATTCCGGCGCGCAATTCGTCCTCGTTCGTATTCGCGGTGTAGTCTGCAGGCACGACCTCGAGGTCGAAGACGCCTTCGTAGCCCGCGTCCAGCACGTCGCCCATCATGCGTTCCAGCGGCAGGTCGCCCTGGCCGATATGGGAACGGCCGCCTGTGCCGGAAATCGCGATGTCGCCGATCTGGACGAGTGCGATATGAGGCATCGCCCGTTTCAGGGTTCCCCGAAGGCCGCGTTCCATCCAGTTGTTGCTGAAGTCGGAAACGATGCCCAGCCCTGTCGCCTCGGCGATCTCCACGGCATCCGCCAGCGTCGTGCAGAACGAGGCGCTGGTTCTGAGGCTCGGCTCGAATGCCGCGATGACGCCGCGTTCGCGGGCATGGGCCACGGTCGGCGCGACCGCTTCGGCAAAAAGCGCGAAATCTTCATCCCAGTCGCAACTGACCGTCCGTCCGGTCGTGAAGTAGATCGAGTGCCCACGGTGAGCCGCCACGAGGTCGATCATCGCGCGGTGTATGGCCCGCGTCGCGCTCCAGGACGAGGGATCGCCGAGCTGGAAGCCGGCGGTGATCAACGTGCTGACGCGGATACCGGCATCGCCGAGAGCCTTGAGGTCGCGGTCGGGATCGTCGGCGATCTTGTTCATCAGCAGCCCGGCATGACGCAGGCCCATGTCCTTCCACAGTGCCAGTTCGCGCGCGAACGGCCACTGGAACGAACACATCGCATCGACCGAAAGGCGAGGGTGCACCATTATTCGCCCCCTGCCAGTGCCGCTTCGAGGCGGCGGATTTCGCTTTCGAGCCAGCGTACTTCGCTGAAATTCTCGCGTCCGGCGGCCTCGAGTATGGCGTGCTGTGCGGCGAGCTGGATTTCCAGTGCCCGGCGATCTTCAGGCGCTGCCGCGGTGACGGCTTCTGCGACATGGAGAGCCTTGAGCGGCTGGTTTCCGCCGAGATAGCGCGCGGCAAGGTCGAGCGCGGCCGCGGGTCCACCGGCAAGTTCGATGAGATCGCCGAGCACGGCCTGCGGCGGCACGGCATAGAGTTCGGTCGAGGAATCGTAGCGGAACCAGCCGAGATGCTCCTCCCAGATCGAACGGACGATCCACGAAACCTTGCCGTGACCCTGCGGGATGGCAAGGTTCTCGGGCAGCCGGATGGTTTCCATCAGTTCCCAGAGAGGCTTGCCGGCGTTCATGCCCTTGAAGGTCGCATCGCGCAGATACTGGGCCGCATCGCGCATCCTGCTGAGGCTCGTGCGCACCTTGTCGGCCCCGCGAACCGGCTCGCCGTGGCCGGTTATCAGCACTTCGGCGCCGAGGTCGATCACGCGCTGGACGCTGTCGATGTACCACTGGACATAGCGGTAGCGGTCGCCGCGCAGGGTATAGAGGTTGGGAACATGGCCGAACATCGGGCCGGTCATGTTGCCGGTGAAGACGATCCTGTCGTCCGGCAGCCAGATCACCAGCGAGTCTACCGTTTCGCCGCCGGGGACCGCGTAGAGTTCGAACCGCCGCCCACCCAGTTCGAAGGCGTGGCTGTCATGGAACGTGGTCGTCAGCGTGGGTTCGGGCCGTTCTGTCAGTTCCCGCTTCTGGTCGCGGCTCCACAAGCGCCGCGAACGGGCAGCCATGGCCGGGCCGAGGTCGCGGAACTGGGTGCGCACGAAAGGCTGGTTGGCCTGTCCGATCGTCTCGATTCCGGGGGCGTTGAAGGTGGGCCATCCGCCAATGTGATCTTCATGGCTCTGGGTGAACACGATCTTGCGGATCGGCTGGTCGCTGGCCGCATCGAAGCGGCGCTTGTTCTCGGCGGCGCTGTAGACGATGCCGGTGTTGACAAGGACACTGCCCTCGGCGGTCGTCACCAGGTAGAGGTTCGAGACGTCCCTCGACATGAAGATGCCGTTGCCGAGATCGACGGCATCCTGTCTGCCCGCGCCGTCATTGATGATCTGGGCATTGAGCGGCTGGTTCGCATCGCGGATGATGGGTTTCATGGCTTGGTTTCCTGCCTGAGTGAGCATCGTCAGCAGCGCGATGTACGCGAGCTCGCTGTGCGAATTCGCATCCCACCGGCTGAGCTTGCGGGTCATTTCACTTCCTGTTTTACCGGGAAGCGGTCCGTGTAGAACGCGAAGCGCTGGCGCAGGCTCGGGATATCGAGGTTGAAGTCTCCCGCCAGGTCGTAGACCACCCGGCCGTCCTTTCCGCGCGGGTGGCTGTCCATGTAGCCGCGCATGTCCCCGACGCTTTCGGCGCTGGAAGGCAGCCCGGCGAATTCCAGCACCTTTTGCGCGGTGCCGATATCGTCCGCGATCACGTCTGCGAACAGGATGTCGAGCCGCCGGCCTTCGGGGACCCGGTCCATGTCGCGCAGGTAGGCGCGCAGCATCTGTTCTATGCGGTCCACCCAGTAGGCGACGTGAGCCTGGATTTGCGGGTGCTTCTGGTGGACGAGCACGGACAGCCCCCGCATCGTCAGCACCGATTGCAGCAAGGCCAGCGGATCGCGGTGGATCTGGACGACATAGGCATCCGGATAATTCGCGACGAGTGCGGGGAGTTGCTCGCTATGCTGGTTACCCTTGAGGATCCAGCGCCGGTCGGACGGGAACTGATGCGCGATCGCCTTCAGCATCCGCTTGCCATAGGCATAGTGCTGCGTCTGGTCGTGGCGCAGCAGGTAGTCGCGCCAGGCGGGGACTTCGGCCATCCATTCCCACTGGTATGTGGTGAAGTCCGGCATCTGCAGCTCGTTCTCGCCGCAGGCATGGTCGGGTGAGTGTTCATGCATGGCGGCCATGATGGCGTTCTGCTTCATCCGGTCCCAGTGCGCGGCCGAACGGGTCCAGCGCGGGTCCAGCCCATCGGGGCCGGCCGTCTCGCCGGGTGCCAGGACCGCTTCGGAGCCGAGATAGACCGGAAGGTGCCGCAGCCGGCGGTCGGCCGCGATCAGGTTCTCGAGGTGAGTCGTTCCCGAACGCGGCAGGCCGACGATGATGATCGGACGATCGATCACCTCGTCCTCGACGCCCGGATGGCTGTCGAGGAAGGCCTTGTTCTTGAGGCGGTTTGCGGCCTGCTTCACGCAGGCGGCGCGGAACTGCGCCTTGGCGAAGCGCCACAGGTTCCCGTTTGCGGAGACTTCGCCAAGAAGCGCGCCGAGGCGCTCGGTGAAGTCCATCGGGCCGAAGTCGGAAAGGCCGGTCTGCGCGGCGGCTTCTGCCAGTACGCCTTCTACCGTCATGTCGAGAGGTTCGGCTTCGGCCGCTTCGAGTTCTGCGCGGCGTTCGGGCGAAATCTGCGGATCGCGGAACTGCTCTACGCGGAAGACACTGGTCCGCACCGTTTCAGTATCCTTTTTGACGTCGGTGCTCATGCCCTGCGCTCCGCCGAAGTGTTGAGCTTGCCGGCATTGGCCATCCAGCCCCCGTCGACGCGGACAAGGTCGCCGGTGTGATAGCGCGATGCGTCGCTCATGAAGTAGACGCCGATGCCTTCGAAATCGGACGGGTTGCCGAAGCGCGGGATCGGGCAGCGTTCGCGCACCTGGCTGCCCAGCGGTGAGTCCGGCCCCTGATCCTTCACTGTCTCGCTTTCGGTATAGCCGGGGCAGACGGTGTTGGCGCGAATGCCGTACTTGCCCATATCGACCGCGATTCCGCGTGCGAGCGCGGCCATGGCACCCTTCGAGGCGTTGTAGTGCTGCATTCCGATCGAGCCGGTCACGGCGGAAAGGCTGGCGCAGAACAGGATCGAACCGCCCGGGTCGCCGGCTTCGGCGCGGGTGCGCATGTGGCGGGCGGCTTCGCGGGCGAGATAGAACGCGCCGTGCTGGTTGACCGAAAGCAGGTCATGCCAGGCCTCGCCTGTCATGTTGGTGAAGCAGCCCTGGTTCTTCATCAGGCCCGCATTGGCGATGGCGCCGTCCACCCGGCCCATTTGCGCAGTGGCTTCGGCAAAGGCCTCCACCACGCGGGCTTCGTCGGCAACGTCGACTTCCTGGGTGAAGATGCGCCCCCCGAACTCGGCGAGTTCGCGTGCCGCCTCTTCATTCCTGTCCTGGCGGCGGCCCCAGATGACCAGATCGCCGCCCGCTCGCGCGATGCCGCGTGCGAAGCCCAGACCGATGCCGGCGTTGCCGCCCGATATGACGACGACGCGGCCGCTCATGTCCCAAGGAAGACGTGACATGCCTCTCTCCAAAATGAGTCCTGAATGATTGCCAGATGCCTTTTTGCACCCCGACTCTTATTGCGATAAGTCTTAAATAGGATACTCAAAGGCTGTCAAGCAGCCTATGCTTCCTTGCCATCGCCGCCACGAACAGGCTGGACGCGCTCATGGCTTTCGTGTTGTGAGATGGTGGAATGAACATGCGCAAAAGCAGAACGGCGCTCGACGCTGCCGCCGACAAGCTCAGGGAGATCGTCCTCGCCCGTGAGCCGGGAGCCTATATCGGGCGCGAAGAGGCGCTGATTTCCGAGCTGGGCTTCGCCCGCGCCACCGTGCGGCAGGCCGCACGGCTGGTGGAGCGCGAAGGGTTTCTGGCCGTGCGCCGGGGCAACAACGGCGGCTATTTCGCGTCCCGGCCCGACGCGACGACGATCGAATCCATCGTTTCGATGTACCTGTCGATGATGGATGTGCCGCCGGAGGATGTCACGGCAATCGCCACTGCGTTATGGGTGGAAGCCATGCGCAAGGCGGCCCGCGCTCCTCACGACAGGATCGCCGCCGGTATCGCGTCGCTGGTCGAACGGGCGCACGCGCTTCGCGACGATGCAAGTTTCGACGACGTGCGCGAACTGGAACGCGAAACCCAGGATGTCGTCTTCGAGCTTGCCGACAGCGCTTATATAAAGCTCGTCTTCGACATCAACGTGGCTTTCTCGCGCAGGACTTATCAAGGCCCGGCAGTCGACGATGTTTCGCCCGAGCATCGCCGTTTCGTGCAAAGCTGGCGCAATGCCCGGCTGATGGAGTTCGGGGCCCTGATGCAGGGTGACGCGGAACTCGCAGGCATCGCCAGCCAATATAGCCGCAAGGTCTGGGCCCGCCGCATTCGCGCGCGCTTTCAGATGAAGGCGGAAGAAGCGGCTGGCGACTGATCGGGCCGCCGTAAGGCCAGGCTTCAGGCGGGCGCTGCCGTCGCCGCGCGCCATTCAGGATAGGGCCGCAGGCTGAAGACCAGCCCCCCGGAGATGAGCGAGATCGCGACACCGGCGAGCAGCAACGGGGTGTAGCTGCCGTAGCGATCGTAGGAGAGGCCCGCAGCGAGCGGCCCGATGGCGGAGGCGAGCGCGATCACGCTGGTCATGAAGCCGAAGATCGTTCCATAGTGCCGCATCCCGGCGTACCGGGCGGTCAGGTAACTGCAGAGCTGGATCTTGGTGCCTGCCGCATAGCCGCTGATCATGATGCCGATGACGATGGTGACAGGCGTTGCGATGCCCTGCATGAGCAAAGGCCATCCCACGGCGGTCGATGCCAGGGTGATGCCGCCCACGGTGCGCGCATGGAACCGGTCGATGAGCGTGCCGGAGACCAGCTTGCCCATCACGCCCGCAACCCCGGAAAGGCTGACGAGCCAGGCTGCCTGCGAGCGGCTCATGCCCGCCTCGACCAGAATGGGGAACTGGTGGACGACGACGGCAATGGTCACGGTCAGGACGAGGAACGTCGCTACGGCGACTTTCCAGAGCGATATGTCGCGCCATGCCTCCCCGATGCCGAGGCCGGGCAGGTCCGGAGCGGCCTCGGGCGGCCCTTTGCCCTGCGACTGCCTGCGCCGCGCCTGATCGCGCACGTCGAAAAGGAACAGGGCCGAGAGGACCAGCGCCAGTCCGCCCCAGCCCAGGCCGAGGGCGATATAGGCGGTGCGCCAGCCGAATGCCTCGATCAGCGCGTTGGAAAGCGGCGGGGCGACGACTTGCGCCAGCGCCGTGCCCGACATCGTTACGCCAAGCGCCAGCCCGCGCCCCACCCTGAACACGCTGGCGATTGCGGCGGACCAGAGGGTGGATTGCACCAGAAGCGCGACAACGCCCCATATCACCCACAGTGCAAGCCATTGGGGGATGGAGCCGTTGACCTGCGAAAACGCCGCGATTGCCAGGCTCGTCAACACAAGGCCGGGCAGCGCAAGGCGGCGCGAGCCGTGCCGGTCTATCAGAATGCCGATGAAGGGAGAGCAGAGGATGGACAGCAGCGAGGCGATCGCCATGCCGGCGGAGAGTTCGGTTCGCCCCCAGTGAAATTCCGTCGCGAGCGGGTCCATGAACACGCCGGCAGCGGCCGTCATGAACGACATGAACGAAAAGCCGATGCAGGCCGCAAGGACCATCGGCCAATGGCGGCGCCACTCCGCGCCTGCCGTTTCAAGCTGTTCCAATCCAGCTCTCCCATTTCATAAGCGCCGCTTGCTGCGACATCTTGTGCAAGGCGTTGTGCGTGATTGCCGCGAATGAGTCTAACGGAAAAGGGCACTGTTTAATCGCCCTGCCGTTCTCTGCCTAGGGCTAGTGGGTCCCATGGTTCTAGCGAGATTTATGGCGGCGTTCGCCGGAATTGCGCGATAATGCTTAGAAATTCAGCGCGGGCTCGATGAGTCTGGAGGAGTTGGTGTGGGGCGCTGCGGCCGTCTGCATCCGAACGCTGTCTCTGAAGAGTGCCCTTATATGCGAAGGCACAAGGCTTATGATACCTCCTAGTCCGTGCGCGCGCGGGTCTGGCCTGGCGGCCGGGCCGGTTCCCCAAGGGTGGCAGCGGACCACCTTCGGTGCCGCGCGGCGTCAGGCTGCCTGGACGAGGCTGCTGGCGGCTTTACGCAAATCGGCGACGTAGCGGGCGAATTCGGCATCGGCGTCGGCCTCGGGAGGAAGGCGCAGCAGATAGCTGGGGTGGACGGTGATCCAGCAAGGCGTACCGTCCGCCAGCGGCACTGCCCGTCCGCGCTCCTGTCCGATCGTCATCGCCTTGCCGGTGAGCGACCGGGCCGCCGTGGCCCCCATCGCGATCACCAGTCTGGGGCGCACGATGGCGCGTTCCTGATCGATCCACCAGCGGCAGGCCTCGACTTCGCCCGCATGGGGACGGGCATGAAGGCGGCGCTTGCCGCGCGGCTCGAACTTGAAGTGCTTTACCGCATTAGTGACGTAGGCGCGGGCACGGTCGATCCCCGCCGCCGCCATGGCCCGGTCGAAGACTTCGCCGGCCGGGCCCATGAACGGGCGGCCCACGATATCTTCCCGGTCGCCGGGCTGTTCGCCCACGATCATGATCTCGGCATCGTGCGGTCCTTCGCCGAATACGGTCTGGGTCGCCGGTTGCCAGAGCGGGCAGCGGCGACAGGCGGTCGCCTCCTGACGCAGCAGCTCGAGCGCATCATCTCCGCCTGCCCCCCTTGATCGTATGGTCGGAGTATCCAGCTGGCGCGGCGGCCCGGCCCGATCCTGCTCGATCATCGCCAGTTCGCGCTTGCGGGCACCGGCGATCAGTTGCGGGACCAGCGCGGTCTCGGGCATGTTTCGCCAGTACTTGCGCGGCATTTCCTTGAGCATGGCGCGCGGCATGACCCGTGCCGGATTGAAGATGGCGCTGTAATAGGCCTTCCAGACCCCTTCCACCGGATCGTCGCCAGGTGCGTCGCCGCGCTGTGCAGGAGGTCCCTCGGTCAGCAGGGCGCCATCCCAGTGGAGCGCACCCCGCGGGGTCAGGATCGACCAGCGCATGTTGGTGAAGCGTTCCACGAAAAAGGCGGCATTGCGACGCAATATGTGGTGCTCGGGCTCGTACCAGGCGACGAACCGCGTGCCGTCTCCATCCGGCAGTTCGCGGAAGCGGAGGAAGGCATGCATCTTGTGGATGTCGCGCCGCACGTTCTGCGCGAGACCCTCCAGGCGGCGCAGGGGCCGGTCGGCACGGTCCTGCAGCAGGTGCGGCTGGTCCAGCAGGCGCAGCAACAGGGCATAGAGCAGCGCGAAACGCTCGGGCTCGCTGTGAAGCGCCGCATCACGCGCAAGATCGAGGAACGCCCTGGAAACCCGCATCGGCGGCGCCTGCGCGGCGTCCACGGCAATCGGCTCTCCCCCGAACAGGTCCACCGGCCGGTCGCCGATCTGCCAGAGTACCTCGTTCGCGGCTATGCGCTCTGCCGCGAGCATGCGGGCGGCGGCGCGCCAGCCATCGAAGTCATCTTCGGCATCAAGGCGTACCATCCGCATGGTCAGGCCGCGAACAGTTCCAGCTGCGTGGCGGGCGGAGCGACGAGCGCGCGAAGGTCGGCCCTGTCGATCAGCCCGGTGGGCCGCCAGTCTGCCGTGACGATGAACGGCCGCAGCTTCTTCACCGAAACGGTCATGCGCGCCACGTCGTCCAGTCGCAGGGTCCGCCAGCGGCGCGCCGAGACGATGGCATCCACCGCCTTCACCCCGAGGCCGGGGATGCGCAGCAGCAGTTCGCGCGGGGCGCGGTTGACGTCCACCGGGAAACGATCGCGAAAGCGTAGCGCCCAGGCCAGCTTGGGATCGATGTCCAGCGGGAGCATCCCCGTGGCCGGATCGACCGCCGCGCCGACTTCCTGCGGCGTGTACTGGTAGAACCGCATGAGCCAGTCCGACTGGTAGAGCCGGTGTTCGCGCATCAGCGGCGGGCGCTGGAGCGGCAGGACGACGCTGGCGTCCGGGATCGGGCTGAAGGCGGAGTAATAGACGCGCCTGAGATCGAAACGGTCGTAGAGCGCGGCGGCGCGGGACACGATGTCGCGGTCGGTCGCGGCGTCGGCGCCGACGATCATCTGGGTCGATTGTCCGGCGGGCGCAAAGGTGGGGGCGGAGCGGAACCGCCGACTGGCGTCGGCTCCCTCCTCGATCGCCGAGCGCATGGTCCCCATCGCACCTTCGATCCGCGCCTGCGACTTTTCGGGTGCGAGGCGCTGGAGGCCGCCGGCGGTCGGCAGTTCCACGTTGATCGATACCCGATCGGCATGGAGCCCGGCCCGCGCCACGAGTTCGGGGTCGGCGTCGGGAATGGTCTTGAGGTGGATGTAGCCGCGAAAATCGTGGTCTTCCCGCAGGGAGCGGGCCACTTCGACGATCTGCTCCATCGTATAGTCGGGCGTGTGGATGATGCCCGAGGACAGGAACAGCCCCTCGATATAGTTGCGGCGGTAGAAGTCGAGCGTGAGGTCCACCACTTCCTTCGCGGTGAAGCGGGCGCGGCGCACGTTGGAGGACTTGCGGTTGATGCAGTAGTGGCAATCGAAGATGCAGCTGTTGGTCAGCAGTATCTTGAGCAGGCTGATGCAGCGCCCGTCCGGCGCATAGGCATGGCAGATGCCGCCGCCTTCCAGCGTGGAGCCGATCCCCTTGCCGCCACGCGAATCCCGCTTCCTGACGCCCGAAGAGGAGCACGACGCATCGTATTTCGCCGCATCCGCGAGGATCGTCAGCTTTTCGGCGATATCGAGCGGGGGCATTGAACCAGACCTTTTCCTCATGCGTTCAGCTAAGCGTAAGCGCAGCTCTTGCAGCCGGAGCCTGTCCCATGCCGAAGGGCTTTTCAAACGAAATGTTCCCTTTATGTTCGTTTTTGCGACGAGGCGATGGGCCTTCGCGTGCTTGGCGGGAGGGCGCTGTTGTGGGAAAGGCGGGGAAGGGCGACGTAATTTGATGCCGGATAACAGGAAAATGCCATTGCCCATTGCCGGGAAGAACCGCGCACGCCCTTCGCGTCTCACTCCATGGGCTCTCAATGCGGGGGCTCTGGCCCTGCCGATGGCCGCGATGCTGGCCTCGTCCACGGCGGTCGCCGCCGATCCCGCGCCGTTCGAACTGAACGGCCCCGGCCTGCGTATCCAGGTGACGCGCGGCAAGGAAACGCTGCCCATTGCGCAAGTGCCCAGCCTTGCCGAGGGGGACATGCTGTCGATCCATGCGGACCTGCCGGAGGATCAGGGCGCGAAATTCCTGATGGTGTCCGCTTTCCTGCGCGGCGCGACCAATCCGCCGCCCAAGGACTGGATCAAGATCGCCGAGACCTGGAGGGACAAGGAAAAGAACAAGGCGCTGGCGCTGACGGTGCCGAAGAATGCGCGCCAGATGGTCATGTTCCTGGTCCCCGATACAGGCGGCGCGGAAGGGACGCTGGTGGATGCCGTGCGCGGCAAGCCGGGCGAATTCGTCCGCGCCACGCAGGACCTCAACCAGGCCTCGCTCGACCATTCCCGCCTCGATGCCTTCATGGCGGCGATCCGGGCGCAGGACAATTATCACCCCGAGTTCCTGCGCAGCGTGGCACCGACGCTGGCGCGCAGCCTGTCGATGAAGCTGAACGAGGAATGCCTCTCGAAAGTGATCGAGCTTCAGGCGTCATGCCTGCTCGAAAACCGGGAAACGCTGGTGTTGGCGGACGTCCACACCAGTTCGGTGGCGGAAACGCTGACCGGCGCACCGACGGACCTTGCCCTGCAGTTGAGCGCCACGCGCGAAGCGGGCTATGGCTATTACAGCGCCTATATCGGGGTGGCGCGGGATATCGCGAAGATATTCGGCGCCTTTTCCAATCCGCAGTTCAGCTACCTGCCGACGCTGAGCGTGCGCAAGGGCGACCGTACAGGCCTGCTGCTGAACACCGCGCCTTCGTTTGAAAAGCCCAAATCGGTCATGGTGATCGCCATGCCGGCCATCGAATCCGGTAGCCCGCCCCGCCTGCGCACGAGCGCCAACGATCCGGTCTGCGCGGTTCAGGCCGGCGGCGCGCAGGGCACGCTGCTGCCGGTGGAAGGGGCGCCGCTGATCTATTCGACCGCTTATGCGCGGGAGATGAAAGTTACCCTCACCGCGCCTTCGGGGCAGACGGTGGACGTCCCCCTCGAAGCACGGGCGGACCGAGGCGGCTATGTCCTTGCGGGCGGGGAACTGCCTGCCGCCTTTACCGGAACCTTGCGCGCCCACGTCTACGGCTACTGGGGCTTCGATCGCTTCGAAGGGCCGGACTTCCTCCTCCAGAAGCCCGATGGCGGCGGCTGGCAGGTGGCGGGCGGCGACAAGAACGCCGAGATGCCCACGCTGGTCGTCGGACGGGATAATCCGCTGGTACTGACGGGCGCCGCGCCGTCCTGCGTGGAATCGGTGACTTTGCGGCAAGGTGGCAGCGCGCAGTCGGTCGAGTGGAAAGTGCAGGGCAAGGACGGTCTGGCGCTCACCCTGCCGCTGGCGGGCCGCAAGCCGGGCGAGATGAGCGTGGAAGTGAAGGTGCGCGGCACTGCCCAGCCTTCGACGATCGCGCTGCGGGCCGATGTCCAGGCGAGCCGGGTCGACGGTCTGGTGATCCATGCCGGGGATGACTGGGGCGTGCTGACCGGCCAGCGGCTCGACCAGGTGGACAGCGCCGAACTTGCCGGTCTCACGCTCAAGCCTGACGGCCTGACCCGCGACGGGACGGTAGACCGCCTCAGGCTGGCGAGGTCCGACGGGCAGAAGTTGCCGGAGGGCGCCTCCCAAACCGTGCCCGAGATACCCGGGGATGCGGCCGCGCGCATCAGGCTGCGTGGCGGGCGCACCGTTTCGGTCCCGATTACGCTGGCCGAGGCGCGGCCGCGCGTGAACCTGCTCAGCAAGACCATCGAACCCGGGCCGGTAGCGGCGGGGGGCAGGGTGCTGGGCCTTCCCGGAGAAGACCTGCTGCCGGACAACGGCCGCATGGTGTTCTCGGTTCGCAGCGATGCAGCGCCGCTGACCCCTGCCGACGTGATCGAGGTGGCGCCCGCGAGCGGCGGCGAGCCGGTGCGGCTTTCGGCAGGCAAGGGATTGAAAGTTGCAGGGCCGCAAGTCCTGGTTGCCTCGTTCGACCCCGAAACGCTGCCGCCTTCCACGTTCGGTCCGCTTCGCTTCCGGCTGGTGCGCGGCGGCGATGCCGGCGACTGGCAGCCGCTGGTCACGCTGGCGCGGCTTCCGCATATCGACGGTGTATCGTGCGGCGGGGCGGAGCGGGACGCGAACTGCACCATCAGGGGCAGCGACCTGTTCCTGATCGATGCGGTGGGGCTTTCGCCTGCCCTCGATCCGGCGGTGAACGTGGCGCAGGGCTTCACGGGCTCTGCGCTTCAGGTGCCCGCGGCGCGCGACGGCAAGTTCTACCTGCGTCTGCGCGACGCGCCGGGCGCGCCGGTGGTGCTGCCGGTTTCCTGACGGCGCTTCCTTGCCCCCGCCTCTTCCGGGAGGCGGGGGTATCGCGCCTGCGCGTTCTGGTGCGATGTCCTTATCGGTCAAGAAAAGTGCCGGCTGCTGCGGCTAGACCCGGCCTTCGAACCGCGCGCACGACGCGGCAGAGGAAGGTGAGGGGACAAGCGGGTGAAGGTCGAGGACATCATTGCGGCGGCAAGCGCGGAGACGGGCCTTAACGACTTTGGCGACGAGGCGGTCCTGTCGGGCCTCGCGATCCTGCTGGAGGATTACCAGAACGAGGCTGCGCTTACCGAAGCGGGCCGGCAGCGCTCCATCGGCTCGCTGGTCTCGGCGCTGGCGGGCCGGATGAAAGTGGAAGACTGGCTGGCGCGTCATCCCGAACTGCTGGAGCGTCCGGTCGAAAAGCCGATGTTCGTCTTCGGCCTGCCCCGCACCGGCACGACACTGACCATCAACCTGCTGGCCGCCGACCCGGACCGCCGTTGTTTCCTGCGCTGGGAAGCGTTCGACCCGGTGCCGCCGCCGCGCAGCGACGAACTGTCCGCCGGCCCGCGTTTCGAGCGGATGCAGGCGCAGATGGCGCGCGCGATCGGCGCCGCCCCCCATATCGCCGCGATCCACCATGAAGATTCCGACAGCCCGACCGAGTGTCAGTTCGCCATGGCGCCTTCGTTCTGCGCGCAAGTCTACGAGGCGCAGGCCCATGTTCCCGGCTATCGGCAGTGGTTCCTGCACGAGGCCGACTATCGCCCGGCCTTCCGTTATCACAAGCGTCTGCTGCAATGCCTTCAGGCCGAGGCGCCCGGGCGCTGGACGTTGAAGAATCCCTGGCATCCGCTGTTTCTGGACGAGCTGACCGAAGTCTATCCCGATGCGCAGCTTGTCATGACTCACCGCGATCCGGTGGAAGTGGTGGGCTCGGCATGCAGCCTCATCCACGCGGTGCGGCGAATGTACAGCGACACGGTGGACGCCCATGCCATCGGCGCGCAGATGGTGGAGATATTCCACCTCATGATCGCCCGGCAGGATGCATACCGCGCGAAACACGGCGCGGACGCGATCTTCGATATCCAGTACGATGCGCAGATGCGCGATCCGGTGGGCCAGATGAAGCGGCTTTACGATCATTTCGGCGAACCGCTGACGGCGCGGGCGGAAGCGGCGATGACCGCTTTCCTCGCCGACAATCCCAAGGGCAAGCACGGCCGGCATGAATATCGGCTGGAGGACTACGGCCTCGATGCCGCCGGGGTGAGGCGGGAATTCGCCGATTACGTGGAGCGGTTCCGCATTCCCACGCGCTCGTGATACGGCGGGGCTGACGCCATCGCCAAGGCGTTGCCCTCCGCGTTGACCCTGCCTTGCAGGCAGGAGCATCTCTTGCAGCCATAAGCGGCGGGGTGCGGCCCTGCGCTGAGTCGGTCGGGAGCGGCGAAGAAGATGCGGGAGCCTTTCGTCGATGGCACGCCGGATGCGGGAACGCAGGTGATCCAGGCGCGGCTGCTGCGCCATTTTCCGCAGGTCGTGCGCGATCTTGGCGGCGATCCGCAGTCCCTCTTGTGCGCGGTCGGGCTGGACGAGGAAGCCTGCGACCGGGCCGGGGCGATAACGTGCGGGCAATGGCTGAAAGTCGTGGGCCGGGCGGCGGACGTGCTGGACCGGCCGGATTTCGGCCTGCGTCTTGCGCAGCGGCAGGGCGGCGTGGATGTGTTCGGGCCGCTCGGTGCAGCCATGCGCAGCGTCCTGCGGTTCGGTGACGCGCTGTCCTATGCCGCCACGCACAATGCCGCGCACAGTCTTGCCGCGCGGGTTTGGATGGGGCGATCCGCCGGTGGGCAGCATGTCTTCATGGGCCACGAACTGCTGGCCGAGGATTTGCCGGCGCGCAGCCAGGCGATCGAGCAGGTGCTATTGGCCGGACACCTGGGCGCCCGCGCGATCACCGGGCAGCGCGTTGGCGCGCGCCGCGTCCACTTTCGCCACCAGGCTTTGTCCCCCGCGAAAGTCTACCGCGAGCATTTCGGCTGCGAAGTGCGTTTCTGCCAGAACGAGGACGGCGTGGTCTTCACGGTGGGCGATCTTGAAAGTCCGGTCGCCGATGCCGACCGGCAGGGCCTGCGCGACGTGACCGAGCATGTTTCCCGCCGGTTCCGGCAACAGCGCCCGCCGGTCCATGCGCAAGTACGCGGCGTGGTGATGCAACTGCTCTGGACCGGTCGCTGCGGGAACGACGATGTCGCCCGCCATCTCAACCTTCATCCGCGCACCCTGCACCGGCGTCTTCACGAAGAAAGCATCAGCTTCCAATCGATCAAGGACGAGGTCCGCCGGGACTTCATGCTCTATTACCTCCAGCAGACCGACCTGCCGCTCAGCCGCATATCGGAGAAGCTGGGCTTCGCCGAGCAGTCGGTCATGTCGCGCTTTGCGCGGAGCAGCCTCGCCGCCTCGCCGCGCGAGATTCGCCAGGCGGCGCGGGAAGCGTTGCCCTGAGCACCGATATCCCGGCGCCCGGTTGTTCAAGCCGGCCGAGGCCTGCGGATCGAGGCCAGCGTCAGCAGGCTTCGGGCGATTTCGCGCTCTCCCATGACGACGTGATCCGCGCCGACCTGCTTGAGATGCTCGACTTCCTCATCCGAATGGGCGCGGGCGAGAATCTCGATCTCGGGATTGATCTGGCGTGCGCGCTGCGCGATCACGCCGCCTTCGAAGCCTTCGGGAATGGCGATGATCAGCTTGCTGGCGTCCCTTATCCCGGCCTGGTCGAGTATGTCTGCGGTTGCCGCGTTGCCGGTGATCAGATCGAGCCCCGTTTCCCGCGCCGCCTTCGCCAGATCGTCCTGCTCCTCGACGATCACCAGTGACCGGTTGCCGGAGCCCATGCCGTCGGCAACCAGTTTTCCGACCCTCCCGTAGCCCACGAGGATAACATGGCCGCGACGCGCCTGGTCGCCGTTGCCGGTGGGGGAAGCGCCGGTGGGCACGGCGGCTTTCACGATGGCGTGACGGCTTGCCAGCAGGCGGAAGATCAGCGGATTGGCCAGGATGGACAGGATGGCCCCGGCGAGGATCAGGTCGCGGCCTTCCTCGGGCAGGAGATCGAGGCGGACGCCGAGGGCTGCCAGCATGAAGGAGAATTCGCCGATCTGCGCCAGGCCCGCAGCCACTGCGAACCCGGTCTGGAGCGGGTGGCCGAATGCGCGCACGATCGCGAGCGCCACGGCCGATTTGCCGATGACGATGATAAGGACGGTCGCGGCCAGGGCGCCGGTGCGTTCGATCAGCACCGCCGGGTCGAACAGCATCCCCACCGAGACGAAGAACAGCACGGCGAAGGCGTCCCGCAGGGGCAGGGTTTCTTCCGCCGCGCGGCGGCTCAACTGCCGCTCGCCCATGACCATGCCGGCGAAGAAGGCGCCCAGCGCGAAGGAAACGTCGAAGACATAGGCCGCGCCGAACGCCACGCCGAGCGCGATGGCGAGAACGGCCAGACGGAAAAGTTCGCGCGATCCGGTATGGGCCGCCCAGTGCAATGCGGCCGGGATCGCCCGCTTGCCGACGATCAGCATCAGGGCAATGAAGCCGCCCACCTTGGCGATGGTGATGCCGACGATCTTCGCGAGATTGGCGGTATCCGCCGCCGCCCCGTTCAGGATGCCGGCGAGCACCGGCAGCAGGACGAGCACCAGCACCATGGCGAGGTCTTCGACGATCAGCCAGCCGATGGCGATCCGCCCCCTTTCCGTATCGACCAGATTTCCGGCCTGCAACGCGCGCAGCAGGACGACCGTGCTCGCCACCGACAATGCCAGTCCGAACACCAGGCCCGCGGCAAGGCTCCACCCGAGATGGACCGCGAGGCCCGCGCCAAGCGCGGTCGCCACGGCGATCTGGAGCACCGCGCCGGGAACGGCGATGGCCTTCACGGACATCAGGTCGCGCAAGGAAAAATGCAGGCCGACGCCGAACATCAGCAGGATGACGCCGATTTCGGCCAGTTCGTTGGCGAGGGCGGAATTGGCGACGAAGCCCGGGGTGAACGGGCCGACGAGGACTCCGGCGAACAGGTATCCTGCTACCGGGGATATCCGCAGCCGGTGTGCCAGCGCCCCCATTGCGAAAGCCGCCACCAGCCCGGCGACGATGGTTCCGATCAAGGGCGTATGATGCGGCAAGCACTGCTCCTCGCTCCGGCGGCGTGGCGGGGTATGGCCGGCTCGCCGCCCACCTACTGGAAGGATGACACGAGAGTTGCCGCAAGTCCCGCTGCCACCATCGAACCGGCGAGCAGCAGGGGCATGAGCCATCTGGGGGCGATGTTGCGCTTGCGAGGCATCCTCTGCTCCTTCCGGTTGATCTCGGGGGCGTTCGGCCGTGGGCAGAGGGTATCAAGATATGGCGGGATTTGCAGCACCTTGGATCGCTGCCGCCGCATCTTTGTTGCAGACGTGCCTTTCCGCCGCCCCGCGAAGCGCGGGAATTCGCGGCTGCCGGGGGATCGACGCGCTGCCCTGCCGCCGCCGGACACGCGCGAGGCAGCAGTGCAGGGCGTTCCCGATAGATCGTCAGAACGGGGCGTTGAGCCGGGTCAGCGCGCCTTCCAGCAGCGCCTTGTGTTCTTCGGGCGGCCCGTGCTCCAGTTGCAGCCTGCCGATGGCGATGCTGCTTTCGATCACGTCGCGGCACCTGTCGAAGCGACGCTCCTCATAGGCGGCGAGACCTGCTTCCACCGTGTCGGCATTGGCCAGTTCCTCGGCCAGGACGATGCCGCTTTCCACCGCCATCCCGGCGCCCGAGGCGAGGTGCGGCGTGGTGGCATGAACGGCATCGCCCACCAGCACGATCCGGCCCCGGCTCCAGGGGCGCGGTTGCAGGGCCGCGGCGAGGGGGCGGTAATTGATCCAGTCCTCGCGGGTCATGTTGTCGCGAATCCATCCGGCATTGCCGCCGAAGTCTGCAAGCAGGGCCTTGAGCGCGGCGTGGAGTTCCTCCTCGTCCATGAAGCTCTCGCGCGGTTCGTGCCGGGTCAGCATCCACATGTAGACGTTGTCCGGGCTGCAGGCGGTGATGCCGCAGGGGTTGTCGTGGCCGAGGAAGAATTCGCCGGCGTCGAGGCCGGGCGGCTTGCGGATGGAGATGCGCCAGCAGCCCTGCCCGGTCGGCTGGGCGGGGCCCATGTGCGGGAAGGCGAGTTCGCGCACGGTCGAATAGACACTGTCGGCCCCCGCCACGAGGTCGTAGCGGCCGTTCGTGCCATCGGAAAACGTCACGTCGACACCGCTGGCGTCGCTTGCCAGATGGTTGACCGTCAGGCCCAGACGGACGGGAATCTCCAGTTCGCGGACCCGTGCCTGCATGATCCGGTGGAGCACGGGGCGCATGATCCCGCCGGTTGCGGGCAGGCCTTCCTCGATCACCGGTTCGTCGAGATCGTGCAGGTGGGTTCCGTCATGGCGGAACAGCCGCGTCCGGTTGGTGATGGCGCCTGCCTTCTTGATCTGCTCTAGCAGGCCGAGCCGCCGATAGGCGCGCAAGGTCGGCCCGGTTATCGTGATGCCGGCGCCATAGACCCGCCATTCCGGATCGAGGTCGATCAGGTCCACCCGAACGCCCCGTTCCGCAAGGCTGATGGCCGTGGCCATGCCGCCGATTCCCCCGCCCACGACAAGTGCCGTGGCGATGCTGCTGATGCTCTCCCGTGTCATGCCACGAGAGGTAGCGAGGCCGCGTCGTCACACAAATCCGAACTGTGGATGCCTGCCCATCGATACAATCGGTGTGACCAACGCCGGCCGCTTGGCTAGCCCCGACGGCAAGAACAAACACATCGGGAGGAGCGCCATGCGCAATCGACTTTTCCATTCCTCGAGTCTGGCCGTGATGATGCTCGCCGTCTTCGGCGGCGCCATGCCCGCGCTCGCGCAGGAAGCTGCATCGGCGCAGGACAGTTCCGGCCTTGGCGACATCATCGTCACCGCCCAGCGCCGCGCCGAAACGCTCCAGGATGCGGGCATCGCCATCGATGCCGTGGGCGGAGATCGATTGCTGCAGCAGGGCATCACCCAGGCGGACGCGCTGAACAAGGCGGTGCCTGCGCTTACGGTGACCAACGGCGGCGGTTCGAACACCTCGATATTCCTGCGCGGCGTCGGCAACATCACCAATTCGAGCTACAACGATCCGGCCGTCACGCCCAGTTATGACGGCGTCGTGCTGGGCCGCGCGGCGGGGGCGTTCGGTTCGGCATTCTACGACCTTGCCCGCGTGGAGGTGCTGAAGGGGCCGCAGGGCATCCTCTATGGCCGCAATGCCACCGGCGGTGCGGTGAACATCATACCCAACCGGCCCGAACTCGGCCGCAGTTCCGGCGGCTTCACCCTGACGGTGGGTAATTACGACGCCGTCGGCGCCGAGGGTTTCGCCAATCTCGCGCTGGGTGAAAATGCCGCGCTGCGCGTGGCGGCGACGCATCAGTACCATGACGGCTACAACCGCGACGGCAGCGACGATCTCGATCGCAGCGGCCTGCGCGCGCAATTCCTGTTCGAACCGACGGACCGGTTCAGCATCCGTCTTGGCGGCGATTACACGCATGTGGGCGGCGTGGGCGCGGGATCGAGCTATATCGGTTCGTTCACGCCGGGGGCGACCGGATTCACCTTCACGCCTGCCGGGTTCGACAGTTCGGAAGGGCTGAACACCGATGCCGCCAATGCCTACCGGCAGACCCAGCTCGGCGCTCCGGGCTTCGGGTTCCTCACGGCGATGAACCGCCAGCAGATGAACGACGCGACCTATTGGGGCCTCAACGCCGAAGTCACGCTGGACACCGGCATCGGAACGCTCACCGTCCTGCCTGCGTACCGCAACACCAAGGCTGAGAGCTTCTTCTACGGTCCCGCATTCAACACCGCCTACACGAATGAGAAGGACCGCCAGTTCAGCCTCGAAACGCGGCTGGCGGGCACGGTCGGCATGTTCGATTACGTGGTCGGCGGCTTCTTCTTCGATGAGAAGATCCGCAATACCGGAGAATACAACCAGGAATTCGTGCTGCCGATCCAGCACTACACGCACAAGACCCGGAGCCTGGCGGGCTTCGGCCAGCTTACCGCCAACCTGACCGACAGTTTCCGCCTGATCGGCGGCCTGCGCTATACGCGCGATCACAAGTCGATCGACGGGATCATCAACAATTTCATCGCCTTCTGCGGCGGCATTCCGGCAGTGACGCCGCCCGATTCCTTCGGGCAGGGTTGCGCGGTGCCGGGCAATATCCCGAACTTCCCGAATTTCACCTCTACCGGCGATACCGTGAACTGGCTGATCGCGAACGGCTATATCGCGCCGGGCAGCACCGATGCGGCGAGCGATCAGGTCTATCCGCTGCTCAGCGGCGCGGGCCTGATCCTCAAGACCTACTATCCGGTGGTCGATTCCGGCAACTTCAGCCGCGTGACGTGGAAGGTGGGAGCCGAGTTCGACCTGGCGAAGGATTCGCTGCTCTATGGTTCGGTCGAAACCGGCTACCGCGCGGGCGGCTTCCAGCTTTCCGAAGGCAATCCGACCTACAACCCGGAATTCATCACCGCCTATACCATCGGTTCGAAGAACCGCTTCCTCAACGACCACGTCCAGCTCAACGTCGAAGCCTTCTACTGGAAGTACAAGGACCAGCAGATCAACTACTTCACGGTCTCGCCGGATTCCGTGCTGATCAACACCATCGACAATGCCGGGCGCGCCGACATCAAGGGCTTCGACGTGGACCTGATGGTCAAGCCGATGCGCAACACCACGCTTTCGGCCAAGGTCCAGTATCTCGATACCGAATACAAGGAGCTGACGCTTACCACCGCCTCGCCGCGCAACAACATCAACTGTCCTTCTTCCGCCACCGGGGATTACCTGAGCGACGGGGTAACGCCGATCCTGGCGTTCAACTGTTCGGGCCGCCCGCTGCTGTTCTCGCCCAAGTGGACGGTCAACCTCGGCGCCGAACAGGTCGTGCCGCTGGGCGACGATTACGAACTGGTCGGCAGCGTCAACACTTCGTGGCGGTCCTCGCAATACGGCGCATTCGAGTATCTCGATTTCGAGAAGATCCGCGGTTACTGGCTGACCGACGCCAACCTGACGCTGCGCCTGTCGGACGGCGGGCTTTCGATCGGCGCCTTCGTCCAGAACATCGAGAACAAGCGCCGCGTCGCCACGCCGCAGTCCTCGCCCATCGGCTTCGCGGTGGCGCGCTACACCGCTCCGCGCACTTATGGCCTGCGCCTTTCGGGAACGTTCTGAGGCCGGGATGCTGCGCGGGGCCTGTGCTTGCCGTTACTCAAGGAGAATGCAGTGAAAGTCGTCGTCACCGGGGCAGGCGGGTTCGTGGGCCGGGAACTTGCCCGCCGCCTGCTGGAGGCCGGGCACGAGGTCTCCGGAATAGACAGCCACGCCGGCGGCATCCCGCCGGGCGTCCGGCCGGTGGAAGGCGACCTTGGCGATGCCGGGGTCCGCGCCGAAGCGCTGGGGCGGGGCTGCGACGCGCTCGTCCATCTGGCAACGGTGCCGGGCGGCGCGGCCGAGGCGGACCCGGGCGCCTCCCGCCGGATCAATATCGACGCGATGTACGACCTGCTGCAGGAAGCGGCGGCGCTCTCGCCGGGGCTGCGGGTGGTCTATGCCAGTTCCATGGCGGTGCTGGGCGATCCGCTGCCTGCCCATGTGGACGATGCCACGCCCTTGTCGCCGAAGATGATCTATGGCGGGCACAAGGCGATGATGGAACATGCGGCGGCCATGTTCTCCAACCGCGGCCTGATCGATGCGGTGACAGTGCGCCTGCCCGGCATCCTCGCGCGGCCCAAGGGGCCGTCAGGCATGAAATCGGCGTTCATGTCCAACCTGTTCCATGCGCTGAAGGCGGGTGAGGCCTTCGTTTGCCCGGTCTCGGCCCAGGGCACGATCTGGGCGCAGTCGGTCGCGCGTTGTGCGGACAATTTCGTCCACGCCCTGACGCTGGACAGCGCGCTGCTGCCGCCGACCCGCGCCGTGACCCTGCCGGCGCTGCGCCTGACTATGGGCGCGCTTGCCGAAGAAGCGGCGCGCCAGTGCGGGGTTTCGCCCGATCTCGTGACTTATGCACCCGATGCGGCGCTGGAGGCGGCCTTCGCCGCGCAGCCAAGGCTGGCGACGCCGGCAGCGGAACATGCGGGTTTTGCGCATGATGGCGATCCTGCTAGACTGGTCGCCAGTGCCCTCGCGACTTTGGAATAACCACAAGCGAAGAGGGTGCGGGAGATGGCGATGCGTTTTGGAAGACTTGACCTCAACCTGCTGGTCGCGCTCGACGCGCTGCTGACCGAGAAGAGCGTATCGCTTGCTGCGGACCGGCTCTGCCTCTCGCAGTCGGCGACGTCCAGCGCGCTGGGCCGCCTGCGCGAATACTTCGCCGACGACCTGCTCGTGGTCAAGGGGCGAAACATGATCCTCACCACCCGTGCCGAGGAACTGATCGAACCGGTCCGCGCCGTGTTGGAGCAGATCCGCACCACCATTTCGGTGGCCCCGGCCTTCGATCCCTCCACCGCCGACCGGCAGGTGCGGATCATGGCCTCAGACTATTCCACGCAGGTCCTGTTGACCGAGGCGCTGGCGGAACTGGAACGCGATGCGCCGCAGATGCGCTTCGAGATCCAGCCGATGAACGATTTCCCGATCGAGGCGCTGGAACGCGGCTACATCGACCTGCTGCTGACGATCGATTACGCGATCTCGGCCGATCACCCCAGCCTGATCCTGTTCGAGGACGACTATGTCGTGGTCGGCTGGGACGGCAATCCGGCGATGCAGGGGGCGATGACGAAGGAGACCTATTTCGAGCTGGGCCATGTCACCGCCCGCTTCGGCAAGGCTCGCGTCCCCGCTTTCGACGACTGGTTCGTGCGCCGCCAGAAGCAGCAGCGGCGGGTCGAGGTGGTGGCGCCGACGTTCCTGTCGCTCCCCGGCCTCGTGGTGAACACCAACCGCATCGCCACGATGCACCGCCGCCTCGCCGAACAGGTGGTGCAGAACATGCCGCTCATCATGCGCGAGATCCCGTTCGACTTTCCGCCGATCCGCGAGGCGCTGCAATGGCACCTCTCGAACAGCAACGACCGCGCGCTGCGCTGGATCGTCGAGCGGCTGCAACTGATCGCGACGCGCAAGGTGGAGGAGCCGGGCAACGTGGTTCCGCTCACCGGCCCCCGGATCGACCGGGACGCGCTGGAAGTCGAGTACCGGATGAACCACCCGCAGCCGCCCCGCTAGGCGGCGTCCACGCCGCCTAGCGGGGCCCCCGGGCCGGTTCAGCCGGTGAGGGCGCCCTCTGCCTCGGGTGCTTCGGCGGCGACATCGGCACGGCGCGGTTCCAGCACGATATGGCCGAGCGCGGTGTTGCTGACCGGAACGTGGTAGTGCCGGTGCAGCACGCCGGTGCCCCGGCCGAGCGCGCCGCGCATGATGAGCCACATGACCATCTCGATCCCCTCGCTGCCGGTCTCGCGCAAGTATTCGATGTGGGGAACATGCCGCAGGTGCTGGCTTTCGCCCACCAGCCCGTCGAGGAACATGTTGTCCCATTCGCGGTTGATGAGCCCCGCGCGCGGCCCCTGAAGCTGATGGCTCATGCCGCCGGTGCCCCAGACCTGTACGTCGAGATCCTCCGGGAAGCTCGCCACGGCGCGCGCGATCGCCTCGCCCAGCGCCCAGCAGCGGTTGCCCGAGGGCGGCGGATAAGTGACGACGTTGACCGCCAGCGGGATGACCTTGCAGGGCCACTTGTCCACTGCGCCGAACATCATCGTCAGCGGTACGGTGAGGCCGTGGTCCACGTCCATCTCGTTGATGATGGTCATGTCGAATTCGTCGAGGATCAGGCTCTGGGCGATGTGCCAGGCAAGGTCCGGGTGCCCTTCCACCACCGGCACCGGCCGCGGGCCGAAGCCTTCGTCGGCCGGCTGGTAGCTTTCGCCGCAGCCGATCGCGAACGTCGGGATCACCTTCATGTCGAAGGCGGAGGCATGATCGTTGTAGACCAGGATCACCACATCGGGCCGGGCCTCCTCGCGCATCCAGCGGCGCGTCCAGTCGAAGCCGTCGAAGGCGGGCTTGAAGATCGCATCGGCGGTGCGGCCGTGATCGTGCGCGAAGCCGAGCACGGGAATATGGCTGCAACCGATGCCGGCAGTAATGCGGGCCATCATGTGTTCTCCCTGATCGAGCGGACGCCGAGCGGCGAACGGCCGCCCGCCAGCATCATCGCCTGGTAATCCTCCACGCTCATCCCGGTCATCGTGCTGACCGCCTGGACGAAGCTCAGCCCGTCGGTCGAGAAGACCTTGGCGAGGAAATAAACGTTGCCGCCAAGGTCCAGCAGGCGGTTGTAGTCACGGTCGAGCACGCCCTGTTTCTGGGCCTCGGTCATCGGCCATTCGTCCAGATAGGCGCGCTCGTCTGCCTTGAAGCGTTCCCGGTTTCCCGGCTTCATCAGGCTCATCGCGAACTGGTTGAGATGATAGCCCCGCCGCGCGCGGCTGGCGGTGAAGACCCGGGTGCCGGGAATGTCGTCGAACTGCGCCAGATAGGCGTTGACGTCGGTAATCGCGGGCATGGTTTCCTCTCCTGCGTTCATGGGGCGCGGCGCACGGTCACTTCCACCCCGGCGAGACCGCGCGTGAGGGCGAAGGGCTTGTCGATGCTCACCCGCGCCTCGCGCACCGGCGCCCAGCCCAGGCACTGCTCGCCCAGGCGGCGGGCGAACGTCTCGATCAGCGGAATGTGCACTTCGGCCAGCGTTTCGGCGGCGGCGGCGATGCGGCGATAGTCCACCGTCTCGCCGATGCCGTCCACCGCGCCCGCGTCCAGCGCGAGTTCGACGGTGATGACCAGCGGCTGGCGGCGGCCGACCTCGTCGGGATTGATGCCCACGTCCGCCAGCAGCGGCAGATCGCGCACGCGCACGGTGGTGAGCACTGCCGTTTCGGTGGTGGCGGTTCGGGCGGAAACACGGTCGATCGTGGCAATGTCATCCATGGAGTGTGTCCCTTGCGGCCTTGACGGTATTGGCGAGCAGGCAGGCGATGGTCATCGGCCCGACCCCGCCCGGCACCGGGGTGACGGCGCGGGCGTGTTCCAGTTCGTGGGTGGCGCAGTCCCCGACGATGCGGGTCTGGCCGTCGTGATCGGTGACGCGGGTAATGCCCACGTCGATCACCACCGCGCCCTCCTTCACCCAGTATCCGCGCACGAGGTGCGGGGCTCCGGCCGCAGCGACGATGATGTCCGCCTTGCGTGCCACATCGGGCAGGTTGCGCGTCTCGATATGGGTGACGGTGACGGTCGCCTCGCGTTCGAGCAGCAGCATGGCCACGGGTTTGCCGACAATGTTGGACTTGCCGATCACCACCGCTTCCAGCCCGCGATAGTCGTCTATCAGGCCGTCCAGCAGCTTCATGATCCCCAGCGGCGTACAGGGCACCAGCCCCCCGGTGCCGCTGGACAGGCGGCCGACGTTGACCGGGTGGAAGCCGTCCACATCCTTGCCCGGCGCAACCCGGTCCAGCACCAGCGAAGCGTCAATCCCGCGCGGCAGGGGAAGCTGGATCAGCACGCCGTGCACGGCCGGGTCGGCGTTGAGGCGGTCGATCAGGGCCAGCAGTTCCGCCTGCCCGGTCTCGGCGGGCAGGCGGTGCTCCAGCGAGCGGATTCCGGCGCGGGCACACTGGGCCACCTTGCGGCCGACATAGACCTCGCTGGCCGGATCGCTGCCGACCAGCACCACCGCAAGGGCAGGCGCCACGCCCCGTGCCTTGAGCTGTTCGACCGCCTGCGCCGTTTCGTCCAGCATGGCCCGCGCCATGGCGCGGCCGTCGATGCGCTCGGCCATCGGCCTATCCCCGGAACACGACGGTGCGCGCGCCGTTGGCGAAGACGCGGTCGTCGAGGTGGAGCCGCACCGCTTCGGCCAGCACGCGGCGCTCGATATCGCGGCCCTTGCGCACCAGTTCCTCCGGCATGTCGGCGTGGGTCACGGTTTCCACGTCCTGATGGATGATCGGCCCTTCGTCGAGATCGGCGGTGACGTAGTGCGCGGTGGCCCCGATCATCTTCACGCCGCGGTCGAAAGCCTGGTGATAGGGCTTGGCGCCCTTGAAGCCGGGCAGGAACGAGTGGTGGATATTGATGCAGCGGCCGGACAGGAACGCGGCCAGATCGTCCGACAGGATCTGCATGTAGCGCGCAAGCACGATCAGTTCGGCGCCGGTCTCGTCCACCACCTGCTTGATGCGGGCTTCCTGCTCGGCCTTGGTGTTTTTGGTGATCGGGAAGTGATGGTAGGGCAGCCCGTTGATGAGCGAGGTGTGCAGCAGTTCGCGGGGATGGTTGGAAACGATGCCGACCACCTCCATGCTCAGTTCGCCGATGCGGTTGCGGTAGAGCAGGTCGCCCAGGCAATGGTCCCATTTCGAAACCAGCAGCAGCACCTTCTTCGGCGCGGCCTTGTCCCGCAGCGACCAGGTCATGCGGGCCTCGGCGGCGATCGGTGCGAATTCGGCCCGCAGTTCTTCGAGCGAGCGCCCGGCCCCGCGCTGGAATTCCACGCGCATGAAGAAGCCGCCGGAAAGCTGGTCGTGGAATTGCTGGGCATCGACGATATTGCAGCCGCGCGTCGCCAGGAATACCGCGACCTGGGCCACCAGCCCGGCCTTGTCTTCGCATTGCAGGCGCAGCGTGCAGATTTCGGAGGCATCCCCGCTTACGGGGCCGCGAAGCACTTCGGACAGGGTATCGGCCAGTAGGTCGGACACGGGGCAGGCTCCTCTCTCGTTCTTGTTTCGCCCGTTCCCGCTCAGTGGCGCCGGGCGTATTCGTTGATCCAGTCGACGGTCTTCTCCATGCCGCCGAAGGGATAGAAGTGCAGGCGGACCTTGCCGTGGGCCGGTGCCAGTCCGCGCTCCAGCGCATCGACGAGCTTGTCCGGTCCGGCCGATCCGATCAGTCTGGTGATCGAGATGCCGTATTTGGTCAGCACCGAAGCCGAGGCGCCCACGCCGCAGCGCGCGGCGAAGCGCATCAGTGTCTTGATCCCGGCGGGACCGGGCACGCCGAGCCGCACGGGCGCGTCGATGCCGCGCGCGCGCAGCCGGGTGAGCCAGTCGAGCACGGGCGCTGCATCGAAGGCGAACTGGGTGACGATGAGGGGCGCCATGCCGCGCGATTCGATTTCCGCGCATTTGCCGGAAAGCACCTGCCAGCACTCCTCCTCGGTCATGTTGGGATGCCCCTCCGGGTGCCCGCCGATGCCGATGGCGGTGATGCCGTTGCGTTCGAAAGCGCCGGTGGCGATCAGGGCGGAACTGTCGGTGAAGGGGCCTTCCGGCTCTGACGGGTCTCCGGCGATCACGAAGCAGCGTTTGACGCCGGCTTCCCGCGTCACCGCGGCCAGATAGCGTTCGAATTCCTCGGCCGAAGCGATCCGGCGGGCGGAGAAATGCGGCATCGGCTCGAAGCCGAGTTCGCGCACCAGCCGCGCGGCGGCAATGCGGGATTCGAATTCCTCACCGGGCAGGAACGTCACCGCGATCGGCGTTTCGGGCGCAATCGCGGCGGCAGCCCCGCGCAGGGCCTCCACGTCCTTGGCGGTCATCTCCAGCGAGTACCCGTCGACCATGTTGAGTGCCGGCCGGGCCCAGTTCGGATGAATGATCGGGGTGGTCATTTTCGTTCTCCCCACTTCCTCTCGTTGGATTCGCTCTAGCGTGCCCAGATCATTTCGTATAGATGAAAATTCATGGATGCGAATTCATTCTCCGAATCCGAAAAGACGCCGCTGGTGATCCTGCCGGGGCTGCTCTGCGATGGCCGCATGTTCGGCGGCCAGCTTTCCGCCTTTCCTGCCAGCATGACCGTGAACGGATTCTACGGCGGGGCAGACAGCATCGAGGCGATGGCGGATTACGCCCTTGCCCGCATGCCCGGCCGCTGCGCGCTGCTGGGCCATTCGATGGGCGCGCGGGTTGCGCTGGAGGTCTGCCGCAAGGCGCCCGAGCGGGTCACGCGACTGGCGCTTGCGGATACGGGAATCCACCCGGTGCGGCCCGGCGAAAAGGAAAAGCGATACGCCCTTCGCGACCTTGGACGGCGGGAAGGCTTCGGGGCGCTCGTCGATGCGTGGCTGCCGCCGATGATCGGCCCTTCGCGGCGCGGTGATCTCGGTTTCTATGCGTCTCTGCGTGCGATGTGCATGGGTTCTGGTCAGCTTGTGTTCGAGGCGCAGATCGAGGCGCTGCTCCATCGGCCTGAGGTGGGGGCCGTTCTGGCGGCCCTGGAATGCCCGGTTTCGCTGATGGTCGGGGACAGCGACGCATGGTCCCCGGTCGATCAGCACCGCGAGATCGCCGAGGCACTCGGCGGTGCTCCGCTGACGATCGTGGCCGATGCCGGACACATGGCCCCGGCGGAACGGCCCGATGCCTTCAACGCCGCACTGCGCGGATGGCTGGCTCTCCAGCCGGCGTTAACAATTCAAAACAAAGCATAAACTACCTGAAAGGCATGATGGAATGACCGAAAAATCGCTCCAGCAACTGATCGACGAAAAGGGAGACATCGTCGATTTCCTGCGCAACCAGCAGACCGGACCCAACGTCTATCCCGGCGTTCCGGGTGAATACTCGAACTGGCGCGACGAACAACGTGCCTGGGCCGAAACGGCGATCCTGTTCAACCAGAGCTTCCACATGGTCGACCTCTTGGTCACCGGCCCACAGGCCTTTGAAATGCTGTCCTATCTGGCCCCGAACAGCTTCAAGGGCTTCGTGCCCAACCGCGCCAAGCAGTTCGCGCCGGTGACCCCGGAAGGCTACGTGATCGGCGACGTGATCCTGTTCTATCTCGCTGAAGAAACCTTCGAACTGGTGGGCCGCGCACCCACGATCGAGTGGGTGGAATTCCACGCAGCCTCCGGCAAATGGGATGTGAAGGTCGAACGGGATGACCGCACCGCCGCCCGTCCGCTCGATCAGCAGGGCTACCGCCGCAACTACCGTTTCCAGCTTCAGGGGCCTAACGCCATGAAGGTGCTGGAACGCGCGATGGGGATCACGCCCCCCGATCTCAAGTTCTTCCACATGGCGCCGATCACGATCGCCGGCGCCGAAGTGCGCGCCTTGCGTCACGGCATGGCGGGCCAGCCCGGTTACGAGTTGTTCGGTCCGTGGAAAGACTATGACACCGTCCGGAATGCCCTGCTGGAAGCGGGCAAGGATTTCGGCCTGCTCCCCTCGGGCGGGCGGACCTACAGTTCCAACACGCTGGAATCAGGCTGGATTCCCTCGCCGCTGCCCGCCATCTACAGTGGGGAATCGCTGCGCAAATATCGGGAATGGCTCTCGGCGAGATCCTATGAAGGGATGACCTCGATCGGCGGCAGCTTCGTGTCCGACAATATCGAGGACTACTACCTCAACCCCTGGGAACTGGGTTACGGCATCATGGTCAAGTTCGACCATGACTTCATCGGCCGCGAAGCACTGGAGAAGATGAAGGACGCGCCCAAGCGCCGCAAGGTGACGCTGGCCCTCAACAACGAGGATGTGATGCGCGTACAGAGCTCGATGCTGACCAAGGGCGGCGACCGTGCCAAGTACATGGACTATCCGAGCGCGGTCTACGCCATGCATCCCTATGACGCGGTGCTGGTAGACGGCAAGCAGGTCGGCCTTTCGACCTGGATCGGCTACACCCAGAACGAGGGGCGTTTCCTCTCGCTGGCGATGGTGGACGAATCCGTGGCGGAGCCGGGCACCGAAGTCGTCCTGCTCTGGGGGGAACCTGATGGCGGAACGCGCAAACCCACGGTGGAACGCCACGTCCAGACCGAAATCCGTGCGATGGTAGCATCCGTGCCCTATTCGGAAGTGGCCCGGGATTCCTATGCCGAAGGCTGGCGCACCAAGGCTGTTGCCTGATCCGGGATTCCGCGAAAAGTTGAAGGGCCGCCGGGAAACCGGCGGCCCTTTTCGCTTCAGCGGCTGAAACCGGAAACGATCGCCTCCAGCAGCGCGCAGGCTGCCGCCTCCACCCGGGCATCGTAGCGAACGGTGGGGATGGCGACCGAGAGGGAGCCGACCGGCTCCCCGTCCAGCATCAGGATCTTCCCGATGCCGCAGATGCCAGGGGTATATTCCTCGCGAGTGATGGCGATGCCGGATTCGCGCGCCTGGTCCAGCTCGCGGCGAAGCGCGCTTTCGTCCACCACGGTGCTTTCGGTGTAGCGCTCGCGCGGGGCCTCCTCGAAATAGCGATCCAGCGCGGCGGGGCCGAGGGCGGCGAGCATGGCCTTCCCCGAGGCCAGGCAGTGCATCGGCGTGCGGGTTCCGACGCCGATCGAGTAGCGCAAGGTGTGCTCGGCGGTTTCGGTGATGACTGCTTCCATCTGCCAGTCGCGCTGGACGAAGTAGGACGAAGTCTCGTTGGAGCGCACGCGCAGGGAACGGACCAGTGGCCGCACCCTTTCGATAAGCGGCAGGCGCTGCGGCGCGGCGCGCAGCCGATCCAGCCCGGCGCCCGGCTGATAGAGGCGCCCCGATCGCGAGAGGTAATCGCGTTCGACCAGGGTGGCGAGGAGGTAGGACAGGCTGCTGACGGGAATGGCGAGGGCCTGCGCGATATCCTGCGCGACGACGCCTTCGGAATGCGCGACGACATATTCGATGATGTCCAGCGTACGCATGGCGGACTTCACCGTCGATGCCGTGCCGCCGCTTCCCGATGTTGCCCCTGTCGCCATAATTCCCTCAGAACGTGAGCAATCCGCGTCGTTCCGCGAATCGCCAGCCTTCTTCCGTGCGCACGAACCTGTCGAGGAACGAGCCGACTTTCGGCGGACCGTCACCGGTGAAGAGCAGCATTGCGCTCTCGCCCAGCGCCGTGTTTCCGTCAACCACCGTGATTTCGACGTTCGAGCAGACATGGCGGGTGGTGCGTGCCGGGCGGGCGCGGAATGCGGCGAGGATGGCCTCGCGCCCGGCGGTCCAGTCATTGGGCGCGGTGGGACGGGCCATGCGGCCATCGGGTGCATAGAGCGCGGCTACGGCTTCCCAGTCGGCGGCATCGTTGCGATTGGCATAGCGGGCGATAAGGCGCGCGCAATCGTGCTCGATGGCGCGAATGGCGCCGGGCGAAAGCGCATGGCTCACAGGCGCGCTTCCGCGAGATCGGCACCTGCGCGCAGGGCGCGCAGCTTCTTCCAGGTCACGCCGGGGTCGATCTTGCCGTAACCTGCAAAAGTGCCAAAGCCGCAGTCCGTGCTCGCGATCACGCGGTCCTTGCCCAGGAAAGCGGCAAAGCGCTCTATCCTCTGGGCGATCAGTTCCGGATGCTCGACATAGTTGGAGCAGGTATCGATCAGGCCTGGCGCGAGGATCTTGGTGTCGGGCAGCCGGGCATCGCGCCATACCGTCCATTCGTGTTCATGCCGGGGGTTCGCGGCTTCGAAAAGCACGGTGGCAGGGCGGGCCGCGATCACCGTGTCGATCACCTTTTCCAGCGCGATATCGTGGTCGTGCGGGCCTTCGTAATTGCCCCAGCAGACGTGCATGCGCATCCGCTCCGGCGCGATGTTCGCAGTGGCGGCGTTGAGCGCTTCGACATTGGCGGCGGCGGTGCGCAGGAAGGTCGCCTCATCCTGATCCTGATAACCGGTATGGCGCGACATCGCGAGGTCGGGGCAATCGAGCTGGAGATCGAACCCGGCGGCGACGATTGCCTCGTACTCGGGGCGCATCGCATCGACGAGGTCGGCAAGATAGGCCTCGTGGCTGGGGTAATGCCGATTGACCTGAAAAGCGGTGATGAGGCCCGGCGAGGCCGCGTTGAGAAAACCGCGCGCACCGTTCCCGTGGAGGTCCAGTGCGTGACGGAACCGGCGGATATCCGCGTGCAACGGCTTGAGTGTCCGCAGCCGCACCGGACCGATGCAGGAGGCGCGGGTGAATTCCTGACTGCCCATCATCGCCGAGAGCTTGCGCGCGAGATCGGGGTGTTCGGCAAGGTCGGCGGCGGCCCTGCGCTCGATATGACCGCCGAACCCTTCGAGGCGCTCGATCATGTAGGTGGAATAGCCCACCTTGCCCAGTTCGCCGTCGCTGAGGATGGAAACGCCGCTGTCGACCTGGCGGCGCACCGCATCGTTCACGGCAGCCTGCACGAGCCGGTCGAATTCGGCTGCATCGTAAGGCTCACCCTTGTCGCGGGAGAGTAGCAGCGGCGTCAACTCGTCACCGCGGGGCAGGCTTCCTACGTGTGTTGTCTCGATGGTCATGCGGCACATCCTCCCATGCGGCAAAGCGTGGCATGATTTCATGAATGTGTATAGATTCGCATTCGTGAAATTAAGATATGTGCTAACCCCGGCTTCCGGGGGCCTGAAGGCAAGGAGATGGAACGATCATGACGACTGGAGCCCGCGCGGCGATCTGCCGCGGCAACACCGCGCCTTTCACGATCGAGGATGTGGAACTGGACGCGTTGCGGGATGACGAACTGCGCGTGCGTGTCGTCGCTTGCGGGGTGTGCCATACTGACATGGCCGTGCGCGACGCACAGCTCCCCGTGCCGCTCCCGGTGGTGCTGGGGCACGAGGGGGCAGGCGTGGTCGAAGCGGTAGGCAGCGGGGTGACGGTGGCCAGACCGGGCGACCGTGTCATCATGAGCTTCAACAGCTGCGGCCATTGCCCGAGCTGTGCCATCGATGCGCCGACCTACTGCTACGAATTCTTTCCCTACAACTGGTCCGGCGCCCGCCCGGATGGCAGCGCCACCGTGTTTCTGGGCGCAGAGCGGATGAATGCCAATTTCTTCGGTCAGTCCGCCTTCGCGACCCACGCCATCGCGCATGAACGCAACGTGGTGAAAGTGCCGGAGACGATGGACGGCGTGGGGCTGGACGTACTTGCACCGCTTGGCTGCGGGCTGATGACCGGCGCAGGGGCGGTGCTGCGAGCGATGAAGGTTCGTGCAGGACTGCCGATTGCGGTCTGGGGTGCCGGTACGGTCGGCATGGCCGCGATCATGGCGGCGAAGATCGCCGGGGCCGATCCGATCATCGCCGTGGACCTTCATGACCAGCGCCTTGGCATGGCCCGCGAGCTTGGGGCCACCCACGTCATCAATGGCCGGGATGACGTGGCCGCGCGCATTCGCGAACTCTGTCCGAGCGGGCTGGGCTATGCTTTCGATACGACGGGGGTGAACAGGCTGATCCAGCTGGCATTTTCATTGCTTGCGCCGAAAGGTGTGGTCGGTGTCGTCGGCGCTTCGGACCCGGCGGACGAGGTGGTGTTCAATGAGGCCGCGTTGATGGGCGGAGGACGCACCGTGATGGGGATACTCGGCGGCGACAGCGATCTCACCGGTTTCCTGCCGGAACTGATGGAATACTACCGGGAAGGTCGCTTCCCGTTCGACAGGCTCATCGGCCATTTCGATTTCGAGCAGATCAACGAAGCAATCGAGGCCAGCGAGAGCGGCCGCGTGATCAAGCCGGTGCTGCGGATTTCGCCGGAGTAGTCTTGCAAGGGAGGGGCGCCTGCAGCGGGGCGCCCCTCCCGCCGGTTCAGGCCTGTTCGAGTTCCAGCGGCACCGCGCTTACGATGTGCGCCTGCGTATATTCCATGAGCCCGGCCAGCCCGTGCTCCGTGCCGAGCCCGGACTGCTTGGCGCCCCGGAATGGAATGTTCGGGTCGATCGCAAGGTGCTGGTTTACCCAGACGGTGCCCGCGTCGATCCGGCGCGCCACGTCCATCGCGCGAAGCTGGTCGGCGCCCCAGACGGTGCCGCCCAGGCCATAGGGGGAATCGTTGGCGCGGGCGATCACGTCCTCGATATCGTCGTACTTCAGTACCGGCAGCACCGGGCCGAACTGCTCTTCGCGCACCAGCGGTGCATCGTCGTCGAGATCGGCGATCACCGTGGGAGGGATGAAGAAGCCCTTCCGGTCCGGCACGTCGCCGCCCGCAACGACCCGGCCGCGCTGCTTGGCATCCTCGATCAGGTCGCGAACTTTCTCGAACTGCATCCGGTTCTGGATCGGTCCGATGGTAGAGCCTTGCTTGGTGCCGTCGTCGAGCACGGCCTGATCGGCGAGCTTGGCGATTTCGTCGCAGAATTCCTCGTACATCGCGCTGGGCACATAGGCGCGCTTGATGGCGACGCAGATCTGGCCGGCGTTGGCCATGGCGCCTGCATAGACTTTCTGTGCGGCGATCCGGGCCGGCACGTCGTCCAGCACGATGGCAGCGTCGTTGCCGCCCAGTTCCAGCGTCACGCGCTTCACGTTTTGCGCCGCGGAGGCCATGACTTTCTTCCCGGTCGCGGTCGATCCGGTGAAGGCCACCTTGGCGATGTCGGGATGTGCGGTGATCAGCGGGCCGAGCTCATTCTGGTCGCAGATCACGTTGAATACGCCGGCAGGCAGGATGTCCGCCGCGAGTTCGGCCAGCAGAAGCGTGGTGAGCGGCGTTGTCGGCGCCGGTTTGGAAACCATCGTGTTCCCCATGACAAGGCAGGGGCCAAGCTTGTTCGCCAGCAGGATCACCGGGAAATTCCACGGCGTGATCGAGGCGCAGACCCCCAGCGGCGTGCGATGCTCCACCACGGTACTGCCGTTTTCATTGCGAAGGGTCTGTTCGGGAAGGCGCATCGCCGCAAAGGCGCGCAGCGTGTAGATGCTTCCGCCGATCTCGTAAGTGGCCTGATCCAGCGGCTTGCCCTGTTCCGCCGTGAGCAGGCGGGCAAAGTCCTCGATGCGGGCCTCCATCGCGTCTGCCAGGCGGTTGATATAGCCGGCGCGTTCATCGGCGGAGAGAGCGGACCATCCCGGAAGCGCAGCCTTGGCGGCGGATACGGCCCGGTTCAGGATAGCCTCGTCAGCGCGCGGGCACTGGGCGAAGACGTCCTCGGTAGCCGGATTGACGACATCGAATGTGGAAACGCCGTCGATCAGTTCACCGTTGACCAGCAGCTTGAAATCGGTTTTCACGATCACTCTCCTTGGTTGGCATCGTCCCGGCCGGGGCTTCTTGTCCCTCGCTGGCGGAGTCGATGCGCGCCTTGCAATGGCATGCATGAGTTTGTACGCTTGGGATACATAGAAAACAAGGCATCGAGCCAGCGGCTGAGGAGAGGTCATGAACGAGGGGGAAGAGCTTTCCGGGCAGATCGGATTCCAGATCCAGATGCTGCAGTCCGTTGCTCACGAATCCGCAAGGCAGGCGCTTGAACCGCTGGATATCACGCCGGCGCGCGCCTCGGCCCTGCTGCTGGTCCGCGCCAATCCGGGATGCACCCAGACCGCGCTGGGAGAGGCGCTTAACGTGAACCGGTCGAGCGCGATGAAGATTGTCGATATCCTGGAAGGTCGCGGGGCCGTGCGCCGCGCGCCCAGCGCCGATCCGCGTGCACATTCCCTTGAACTGACAGAAGTAGGCCGAACTCTCGCGACCGAGATCGACCTTGTGTTCGAAAGGCATGAGCGGAAATTCTTTGGACCGCTCAGTGCCGCCGAGCGAAGCACGCTGCTGTCGCTGCTGCAGCGCCTGCGCCAACAGGAACGGGTAGCCTGACGAACCACGCGACTTGCGCATATTGTATGCCTGCGATACAAACCGCGCAAGTCCGGCGATGACCGGATCGAGGATCGTCAGGCCGGGAGATCAAGGATGTCTGCGCAAGGTACCGCTGTGCTCGAACCGCTCGAACGGGCGGCCATGGAACGGCTTCTCAATCCACGCAGCGTTGCCATCGTCGGTGCGTCCGACCGGCCCGGAGCGCTGGGTGCTTCCGTTCTGAAGAACCTCGTCGACAGGGGGTTCTCGGGGGAGATCCACCTCGTCAATCCCAAGCGGGAGGAAATAGGCGGAAGGCGCTGCGTGCCGGATGTCGCCGCGTTGCCGGAAGACGTGGACGTGGCTGTTCTGGCAATCCCCCAGGCTGCCGTCCTCGATGCCGTGCGCGAACTGGCGCAGCGGCGATGTGGAGCAGCCGTGATCTTTTCGGCGGGGTTTGCCGAAGGCGGGCCTGAAGGACTTGCCCGGCAGGAGGAACTGGCTCGGATCGCCCGCGATTCAGGGATGGTGATCGAGGGGCCGAACTGCCTCGGCCTCGTCAATTTCGATGCCAATGTCGCGCTGACTTTCGTAGAATTGCCGGAGGCACGGGCGAGAGGGGACCGCAAGGTCGGCATCGTTTCGCAGTCTGGCGCCATGGCCGCGGTGCTCGCCACGACCATGATCGCCCGGGAGGTGCCGCTTTCCTGCTACATCTCTACCGGCAACGAAGCGGCGAGCGGGGTAGAGGACTACGTCGCGCATCTCGCCGAAGATCCGGCCATCGGCGTTATCGCCATGATCGTCGAGCAATTCCGCAAACCTGCCGCGTTTCTGGCGGCGGCGCGGGCAGCGCGGGAGCGGGGCAAGCTTGTCGTGCTTCTTCATCCGGGCTCCAGCGAAGCCGGGCGGGAAAGCGCGGCGACGCACACTGGCGCGATGGCGGGCGATCATGCAGTGATGCGGACCCTGGTCGAGCATGCGGGCGTGATCCTGGTCGATGGGCTGGAAGTGCTTGGAGACGTGACCGAGATTGCGATTCGTTGTCCGTCGCTACCTTCGGGAAGCGTGGGCATCATTTCTGAATCCGGCGCCTTGAAAGCGATGATGCTGGATGGCGCCGAGGCGCTCGGACTGGAACTGCCCAAGCTTACCGATGCCGACAGCGCCGCTTTGCGCGAGGCTTTGCCTTCCTTCGTGCCGGTGAGCAATCCGCTCGACATCACGGCGCAGGGCCTGGTCGATCCCACGCTTTACAACCGGACGATTGCCGCCCTGGGCGAGGAGCGGCGGATCGAAACCATCCTCGTTCCGTTGATCCAGACCGACACGCATACCTCGCACGTCAAATTCTCCGCAGTGGCGAAAGCGATTGCGGAGCTCGGCGGGCGCAAGCCGCTGATCGTTGCCGGTGTGGATGAAGGCGGCGGTGTTCTGGGCGACGATGTGGCTGCCATTCGGGCGCTTGGCTCACCCTATTTCCCTACGCCCGAGCGTGCGCTCAAGGCGCTGGCCTGCCTCGCGTGGTATGGCGCGCACTCTTCGGGCCTGACTGAAAGGACGGCGATTTCGATCGCCGCGCCGGCGGCGGGCGAAACCATTCCCGAATATCGTGCGAAGCAATTGCTGGCACCGCACGGCTTGACCTTTTCGAGAGGCGCGCTGGCAGGTTCCCTTGAAGCCGCGCAGGAGATTGCCGCCGGCATCGGATATCCGGTCGTTCTCAAGGCGCAGGCCGCAGCGCTCAGCCACAAGAGCGATGCGGGCGGCGTTGCGATCGGGATCGCCGATGCGGGGGCACTGGCTGCCGCATGGGGCAAGATGGAGGCCGACGTGCAGGCAGCGCGGCCGGGTCTTGTCCTTGATGGCATCCTGGTAGAGGCCATGGCGCCGCGCGGTGTAGAAATGATTGTCGGTGCTCGCCGCGATCCGGACTGGGGCGCCGTGATCCTCGTTGGGTTCGGCGGCGTTGCTGCCGAATTGCTTCATGACGCCGTGCTGCTGCCGCCTGACCTTTCGCGCGCCGAGATCAAGACCCGGATTCTTTCCCTGCGGATGGCGCCGTTGCTCCAGGGCTTTCGCGGCGCGCCCATAGCCGATGTCGATGCGCTGGCGGGTATGGTGGAAACGCTTGCCGTGCTGGTTCGCGGTACGCCCGGGATCGGGGAACTCGATCTCAATCCCGTTCTGGTTCTGCCGGAAGGAAAGGGTGTGATCGCGCTGGATGCGTTGATCTCCGGCTGAGATGAAGTTCTTCCATTGAACAAGAGGGGCGCCGCAAAATGGCAATGTCCCTCTTGTTCAAGTTTCAGGCATTTTCGCCGGTCCTCGACTTGTCATAGGCGGCCAAGGCCGGGCTTGTAGCTCTTTCCGTCGATAAACTGGCGGATGCCTTCCTTGGGGCCTTGGCTGGTATCGTGAAAACTGCAGGCCTCCTGCATGCGCATAAGGTAGTCTTCCGCTTCATCGTAAGTGAGAGTGCCCACACGGCGCACCGCGCCCTTGGCGAACTTGAGCGCCGCCGGGTTCTTGCCGAGCAACATCTTCGCCACTTCCGCGCATATCGCCAGGTCGCAGCCGAAAAGCGGGAAGAAGCCACCGCCGAAGCTCCATCCGTTGACCATGGGGATCGTCGGCTTCTGGTACCAGCGCAGACGCCGGAACCAGCGCAGCTTTCGCGCTGCGACTTGCGCACGCTGCGAAGGCCGTCCGCTTCGGTTTCGCGGAAGTATTCCTTGAGGTCCATCCCGGTGGACCGGGAGCTGCCCTCCCTCCTCGCGGTGAGCCATTTTGCCTCAACCCTCGATGGTGCCGTTTATGAGTTTACGATCTAGGCGGCGCTGGATTCTTCCTCCGGCCGCAAGCGGCCGAGCAAGGCAACGATCACGATCATCGCAGTGAATCCCGTTGCCAGCACCAAGGTCAGCGGAAGCAGGGAAACGGGAGGCCACAACGTGACAGCGGCGCTCGCAAGGGCTGTTACCGCGAGCTGGATGGTGCCGAGCAGCCCGGCTGCGGCACCGATGCCGCTCCGCACGGAATCGAGGGCGCTGGTCGCCGCCGGGGTCAGGATCAGACCGGCAACCATGAACAGCAATATCGAATAAGCCTGAAACAGCGGTAGCGGGATGCCGTCGGATCCGGTGATGGCCACCAGTGCCGTTGCGCTAAGTGCGATGGCGCCAGCGCTGCCGGCCAGGCGAACGGCGCCGAACCGTTTGAGCAAGTGCGGCGCGGCTTGTGTCGCGATGATCGACATGCAGGCATTGAGTGCGAGCAGAAGGCTGAACCACATGGGATCGAGTTTGTAGATCCCTGAATAGATGAACGGCGCGGCGGTCACGAAGGCAAAGGGGATCGTGGTCGCGAGCCCTGCGACGATGGCCCAGCCGACGAAGCGCGGGGTCCGCAGCAGGCGGGCATGGACATGGGGCAGGGCGCGCCAGTCCGTCGTACGCAGGGCCGGCGGCAAGGTTTCGGGGAGGAAGAGCATGACGCAGCCTGCGGCAACCATGCCGGCGGCGGCGAGCACGCCGAACAGTCCTCGCCATGAAACGAGATGGAGCAATGTGCTTCCCAGCAATGGGGCGAGCATCGGCGAAATACCGATGATAAGGAACGTGAAGGCCATCAGCCGGGCGGCATGGTGTCCGCGATGGAGGTCGCGAATGATGGCGCGCGCGCTGGACGTACCGGCGCAGGCTCCCATGCCCTGAAGAAAGCGCAACAGGACCAGTTGTTCGAGCGTGGCGGCGAAGGCGCAGGCGACCGAGGCGGCGACGAAGATACAGAGCCCGCCCATCAGCGGCGCGCGCCGTCCGAACCGATCGCCGAGCGAGCCGATCGGTATCTGCGCCACTGCCAGGCCGAGGAAGAATGCCGAGAGCGTTCGTTGCACCCCGGAATCGCTTGCGCTGAGGGCGCCTGCCATTGCGGGCATGGCGGGAAGATAGAGGTCTATCGCAAAAGGGCCGAGCGCGGAGAGGAAGCCGAGGGCAATCCCGAAACCCAGACTTGGCCCTCGCGCTTCTTCATGCGCGGATGTCGCGGAAGTTGAGTTCATGCGCGGGAACCGCGCGGTTCAAGACTGATGGCGTGACTCATAGTAACGAGTGTTATTATGAGTCACGCCATCAGGCAAGTCCGTCCACGAAGCCTAGGCTTCAGCGTCGTCGGGCCTCGTGCGTTCGAGGAACAGCGAGCGGCCTTCTTCGTCCGTGGCTTCAAGCGTATCGATCAAGGTGGTGAGAATATGATCGAACATGGCGACTTCGTGCGGGTGAAGCGCCGATAACAGGTAGTCCGCCACTCTTTCGGTCTGCGGGCGCATGATCCGGTAGAGACGTTCGCCCTCCGGGGTAAGGGTCAGCCGTTTGCGGCGCCGGTTTTCCTCGTCGCGAACGACGAGAACGCGGCCGTGGCGCTCCAGCGCCGAAACCGCGCGGGATACGCTCATCGCATTGACGCCTGTCATTTCCGCCAGTTCATGGCTCGCCGATTGGGGGAAACGGCCGATCAGCATCAGCAGGCGAAACTCGTTCAGGCTGATCTTGTACTGGTGTTCCAGATTGACCGAGAACGGCGCCATGAGCCGGTTCGAGAGCTTGAGAAGCCGGTGGAGGGTTTCCGAACGCGTGCTCACCGGCATCGCCGCCGTGGTTTCGGACTCGTTGTCGATCTCGTTCGATTGTCTGGTTTCGCGCATTGACGGGATTTAGCGCAAGGGGTGCGATATCTGTCAAGATAATCACGTTTGTTACTGGGGAAGAGGGCGCCTACAGCCTCGCCGTTCGCCTCCTTGAAACGGTCTTTGCCCGGCAATCGGCTGACCGCGCGACAATTGCCGTGTTCGTGGCACGTGACGGGCATCAGGGAATCAGCGCGCATTGCACCCTCGTGAAATGGCCCTGGTCGACATGGTAATGGATGAACTGCCGCAGTTCCTGGACTTCGCCGGCACGGATCGGGAAGAACTGGAGCAACCCGTTCGCCTTCAGCGTTTCGGCATCGAGATCCCGGTGCGCCGCGATGCGGATCACGCCTTCGAGGGCGACGAGGTCTTCGCTCGCGGCAAAGCGCTCTATCGTAAGGGTCTCGTCGACATAACCGTGCAGGAAATCGTAGAAGCGCTTGAACGCCTCGCGCGATGAAAGTTCGACTCCGAAGAAGGCGAGCCGGGCACCGGGCGCGTAGAAATCATAGACTGCATCGTAATCCCTCGCGTTGAAGGCGGCCGCATATCTCTCGTAGTCGTCGCGGGTCATTGATCTCTCCACAAATGCGGACATCGTCTCGCATCTGCTTGCATAAGTAAATAACGATCGTTACGATGTGGCGCGCGCTGAAGCGGGCGGCTAACGGGGGAGTGGGCATGGCGGAGGCTGCGGCATGAACGTCAGATCGGCCGGGGAGGAAGCGAACCTGCGTCATGTCGCGGCCCTGTTCGACGAAGTGCTCAACGCGCTTGACGCCGATGCCGTCGATCGCTTCATCGCCCCTGACTATATCCAGCACAATCAGGGCGCTGGGCAGGGGCGCGAACCGCTGAAGGCGCTGCTGCGCGATATTCGCGCCCGGACACCCGCAGCCGTACACGACGTGAAGCGCATGTTCGCAGATGGGGATCACGTGATCGTCCACTATCACGTCCGGCGCTGGCCGGAGGATCGCGGATGGGCCGTGATCGACATCTTCCGCCTCGCGGGCGGAATGATAGTCGAACATTGGGATGTCGTTCAGGACGTGCCCGAAACGAGCCCCAATCCGATCGGACCTTTTTGACGATGGAGAGAGCGATGCGGTTCGCGGGCAGCAGGGTTGTCGTCCTGGGTGGCAACAGCGGCATCGGCCTGGCCTGCGCCCAAGCTTTCGCAAGGGAGGGCGGCGCGGTTCGCCTCACCGGCCGGGACCGGGCAACGATAGAGGCCGCCGCCTCCGGAATCCGGGGCGCGCGTGGCAGCAGCGTCGATATTTCCGATCTGGCGGCGATGGAGCTGTTTTACGAGGAAATCGCCGCGGCAGACGAGAGGATCGACGTGCTTGTCGTCAACGCGGGCGTGGGCGGTTTCGCGCTTATCGAAGAACTCTCGCACGAGTATTGGGATCAGGTCCATGCCATCAACTTGCGCGGTTGCGTCTTCGCCATGCAGAAGGCGGTTCGGCTGATGGGCGATGGCGGGGCGATCGTCGTCACCGGGTCGATCGGCGGCCATGCCTTCGTGCCCGGCAATGTCGCATATGGAGCGGCGAAGGCCGGCTTGGCGCTCGCCATGCGTCAATTTGCCGGGGAGTATGTTTCGCGCGGCATTCGCGTCAACATGGTCAGCCCGGGGCCGGTGGAAACCCCGCTGCTTCACCGCAATCCCGGCATGAGCGCAGCGGCGGTGGACGTCCTGCGCGAGCAGATGATCGCGGCCGTGCCGATGAAGCGAATGGGCCGGCCCGAGGAAGTGGCCGCCGCTGTCCTCTTCCTGGCTTCCCGGGAAGCGAGTTTCATCACTGCCGCCAATCTCTTCGTGGATGGCGGCGCCCTGGAAATCGGATGAAAGGAAGAGTCCAAGATGAGTGAAGGCCCGTTTTCCACCATCGACAACCCGCGCCTCGAATTCGCGATGGAAGTGCGCCTCACGTTCCCGCGCGTGCAGATGATCGCCAATACGCCGATGGGCGGAAACCGAAGCGCTGTCTACGTCGACGGCGGAACGTTCGAAGGACCGCTCCTGAAGGGCAAGGCGGTGCCGGGATCGGGCGGTGACTATGCCTATTTCCGGCCCGATGACGTGGCCGTATTCGATGCGCGCTACATGTTGGAGGAAGATGACGGCACCTTGATCCTTCTCAACAACCGCGGATTCCTTTGGGGCCGCAAGCCCGGCACAATGCAACGGCTGAGGGACTGGGCCTTCGAGGGCGGGCAGCCGGTCGAACAGCAGGAATACTATCTTCGCGGCAACCCTTCGTTCGAATGCCCGATCGGCAAGCACGACTGGCTGACCAGGCATGTGTTCATCGGCGTGGGCGAGCGCCGGGCCGACGGCAATCTTCTGCGCTACTATGCGCTGACCTGAAGGTCCTTTCGCGGTTCAGCGTGCGGCGCGTTCGGTCGATATAAGGAGCTCGGCTCCAAGCCGGTAGCGTTCGCCGCGAGCAGCGCCCCGGCTTTTCAAAGCCGCGACGGCATCCCGTCGAGCAGGATCGTCTTGGTTTCGAGGAATGAGTGGAGGCCTTCGACACCACCTTCGCGGCCAATGCCGGACTGCTTGAAGCCGCCGAACGGCAGCCCGAATTCCAGCCTCATGCCGTTCTGCCCGAACCCGCCTGCGCGAATCCTGCGGCTGATCCGATAGGCAGCATCCACATCGCCGGTGAGAACCGAGCCATTGAGGCCGAAGCTGCTGTCATTGGCCAATTGAATGGCGTGTTCCTCGTCTTCGGCGGGGATCAGGCACAGCACCGGTCCAAAGATTTCCTCCTGCGCGATCCGGCTGGTGTTATCGACATTGGCGAAAAGCGTGGGCTCGAAGAAATAGCCCTTGTTCATCGACGTGGGGCGCTGTCCGCCCGTGACGAGATCCGCGCCTTCGCGGCCGAGTTCGACATAGCTTTCGACGCGTTCGAGCTGGCGTTTCATCGCGAGCGGGCCGAGCTGTGTATCGGGCGCATCGCTGCCGCCGATCTTCACGCCCTGCATGACACGGGCGATGGCCTCCGCCAGTTCGTCATGGCGGTGGCGGGGAACGATGGCGCGGCTGAGCATGGCGCAGACCTGCCCGCTCATCACCGTGATCGTGTTGCCCAGGATTGCGGCGGCGGCCTCTATGGGAAAATCGTCGCGCACGATGGCGGCCGATTTTCCGCCCAGTTCCAGCGTGCAGCGAGCGACACGACCCGCACAGACTTCGCCGATGCGCCTGCCCGCAACGGTCGAACCGGTGAAGCTCACCTTGTCGACGCCGGGATTGTTCACGAGATGGTCCGATGCTTCCCGGTCGCCGCAGACCAGATTTATCACGCCGGCCGGAATGCCGGCGGCTTCGGCGGCTTCGGCCATGATATAGGCCTCCAGCGGCGTTTCGGGGGAGGGCTTCATCACCACCGTGCATCCGGCAACGAGCGCGTAGGCGACCTTGCTTGAAAGGATGCCGTATGGCGCGTTCCACGGCGCGATGGCCACGGCCACGCCAACCGGTTCCTGCGCCACGATCGCGGTATCGACCTGCATGCTGGGGCGCCGCGTGACGAACTCGAAACTTTCACCAAGCGAGGCGATGAACCTGACGGTTGCCGTCGCGCCGCCGTGCATGATCGGGGCGAAGCTGGAAAGTCCGCCGACTTGCGCCGTCCATGCGCGGCAGAGTTCGGGTTCGCGCTTCGCCAGTTCGTCGGCCCAGCGGGCGACCATCCGGCCGCGCTCGGCCGGGGAAAGCTGCGGCCAGGGGCCGTTGTCGAACGCATCGCGCGCCGCGGCTACGGCGCGGTCCATGTCGGCCGCTACCGCCTCGGCCACCACGGCGACGACGTCCTCGCTGTTCGGTGAGACGATCTCGATCTGTCCCCCGGTGGAAGGCTCGACCCAGGAGCCGCCGATATAGAGCTTGTCGGGATGCCGCAGTTGCACGCCTTCGGGTGTCATTCTTCCGATCCTCTTCTGTGGCGCGCATCGTTTCGCATGGCGCCGTTTGATCTGATTAGACGTTAACGGATGTTATCGTGTCAATCCCGGACGGTGCCAGGCTCGCGCCGAAATCCCGCCTGCCGCGCCAGGCTGTGATCGCGGGCAGGTAATAGGCCCGGTACGGCCAGAGCAGGACAGCGTTGAACACCACGGTCAGGGTGCCGAAGATCGCCTCGATCGCGCCCCATTCCAGCGCGAAGTTCCAGTAGGCGATCACCGCCGTCAGCGGCACGGCTGCCACGGCGACCAGCGGCATCATCCGGTCCGCCAGAACGAGAACGGCGATAGCGATCTCGATCACCTTGATCCAGGCAAAGAGCCCGCTGTGGATCAGGGCCAGTGTGAACTCCTGCCCCAGCGGCGTATTGCCGAGCGGTTGGAGGTCAAACGGCGTGAAGTATTCGGCGCCGGAAAACAGGTACCAGAGTCCGAAGATCCAGCGGCTTGCATGGTAGATTATCCGCATCACCCGGCCTCGACGTCAGAACGTGCGGCGCAGCGAGAGAAACCACTCGCGCGGGCGGCCGACGGCGCCGGAATTGACCCCGTAGTTAGAGACGTTCTCGCTCTTTCCGGTGTAGTAGAACCTGTCGAACAGGTTGGTGATACCGGTGGCGAGCTGCCAGCCCCTGTCCGGAGATTCGTAAGTCAGCCTCAGGTTGAACAGGCTGCGGGCCGCCACCAGGTTGTAGGCATTGTTGACCGAGTTGAAGTAGAACGAAGACTGGTAGTTCCAGTCGAGCCTTGGGGTCAGCGAGCCGATCCCGAGGGCGGCCTCGTACTGGATGCCCGCGCTGGCCTGCCACGAAGGGTTGAACGGCGCCTTGAAGTCCTTCTCGACCAGCGTGGTGGCATCGACGCGGGTGTACCGGAAATGGAGGTAGCCTACCGAACCGTCGATGGTCAGTCCGTCCACCGGCTGGGCGAAAAGTTCGGCTTCCACGCCCCAGACCCTGGCATCTCCCGCATTGGCCGGTTGCGAGCAGGTGGTGCTGACGCTTTCCGGACAGACGAAGCGGTTGATCTGGATGTCTTTGTAGTCATTGTAGAATGCGGTTCCGTTGAAGCGGATACGGCGGCCGAGGAGGTCAGACTTGAAGCCGGCTTCGTAGGCGGTAAGGGTTTCTGGCTTGAAGGAGACGATCTGGTCCGGCGTATAGGGGCGCGGATTGATGCCGCCGCCCTTGTAGCCGGTCGCGACCTGCGCATAGGCCATCAGCGCCGGGCCGAAGCGGTAGTTCACGCCGAGGCGGTAATCGATCCGGTTCCCCTTGAACGAACCGACCTTGCCGTCGAGGCCGACCAGCAGGAAGTTCTCTGTCAGGAACGCGCCGCTTGGAAGCGACCCGTCGATGTTGCTGCGGTGGAATTCGTATGTCTTCCTGTCATCGGTGTAGCGAATGCCGCCGATCACGTTGAGATCGGGTGTCAGGTGGAACTCGCTATGCGCGAAGGCCGATATGCTGCGGTTGGTCACCGGGTCGTTTTCCAGGAAATTGAACAGGACGCTGGGGATCAGCACGCGGCCCGAGATCCGGTCGTCGGCATCGTAGTAGTACCCGCCGACAGTGAAATCGACGAGTGAGCCGACGCGGCCCGACAGGCGCAGTTCCTGCGTGAACTGGCGGTGCTCGTAGTCGAACTCCTGCACGAGGATCGATAGCGGCGACCCGTCGAGGTCGATGCCGGTCTGGCCGGTGGCCTTGCGGTATGCGGTGATCGACTTGAGGCTGAGATCGTCGGAAAGCTGCCAGTCGAGAGTTCCGGCGATACCCCAGCTCCTGGCGGAACTGTCGGGGCTGGTGTCGAAGCTGCCGGGTTCTACCTGGTAACTGGTGCCGAATGCGGTGGTGTAGTTGCCGCCTGCAGCGTAATTGGCATAACTCGAATAGGAATGGGCGCCGGTCAGGAACCGGCTGTCGAACGGGATACCGCCGGCCGGATCGTCGGCCACGTAACTGCGCACCCCCGGATTGTTTGCATAAAGCAGCTTGGTGGCCACCTGCTCGGACTTGTTGAGGGCATAGTCTCCCACCAGGTTCACTTCGATCGGCGAACCTTCCGGCGCGTAGCGCAGGGCGAGCCGAGTGCCCTGCACGTCGATCCCGCCTTCGGTGCCGGTCTTGCAATTGCCGCCCGAACTGGTTGCGGGGATTCCGGAGTTCGGAAAGACGCAGCCATAGTCGAGCAGGTCTAGATATCCGTCGGTGTGCCGCGATACGCCGGAGATACGCGCATAGAAGCCGTCGGCGATGGTGAAGCCGGCACTGCCGCGAAGGTCTATGCGCCCGAAGCTGCCGGTCGTGGCTTCCACGAAACCGCCGCCCTGTTCATCCGGCTTGCGGCTGAACAGCTTGACCGAGCCGCCGATCGAATTCTTGCCCGAGAGGGTGCCTTGCGGGCCGCGCAGCACTTCCACCCGGTCCAGATCGTTGAGGTCCAGGATCGCGCCGAAAGTCGTGCCGTAATAGACATCGTCGATATAGATGCCGACGCCGGGCTCCAGCGCGAAACTGGAATCGCTTTGGCCGATGCCCCGGATGAAAGCCTGAACCGCGCTGCCGTTTAGCCCGGTTGCCGCTGAAAGGTTGACGTTGGGTGCAACCGCCGTGAGGTCGGTGACGCTTGCCACGTTCTTGGCGGCGAGTTCTGCCCCGGTCGTTGCCGTGATCGCGATCGGGGTGTCCTGAAGACGCTGCGCGCGGAACTGGGCGGTGACGATGATCTCGGGCGTTGATACCACGGCCGCGTCGCTGCCGGCCGGCCCTGTTCTTGCCGTCTGTGCGTGGGCGAGGGGCGGGATCGCAGCGGTGGCGACCAGGCCTGCGGCAAGTGCGGCCCAGGTCGTCCCGCACCTGTAAGAACCGGTACTGGCGCGTGGCATAGTTCCATTCTCCCCTCTCGCCCTCGGGATGGACGCCAGACTGCGGCGCGCCGCGTCCCCTTGGCCGCAGCCCGGCTTCTCCCGATCGGGCTTTGTTTTCGTTGTCGGCCGCTTTGGTGGGCCGTTCAGATGCGGCAGATTCGCCGGTATCGAGCGGTGCTGCCAGTCAAAATAGTAACGATCGTTATAAACATGTCAACTCGGTTTGCCTTGGGCGAGTTGCTCTGCCGAAACCCAGGCGCCATGGACCTGAGCCCGCATCGGCACCGGCATGGGCACGCGGGCAACCGGGCCTTTCGCGATGTCTGCGCCATCGATGATCCAGAGTTCGGAGGCGAAGCTGTCCGGCCCGGTCCGGCGGTCCACCACGGTCAGCAGCCAGCCGTCCTTGCCCGGCGCGCTCGCAGGAACGTGCACCGGTTCGTTTATCGCCATTTCGGGGCCGAGCGGCATCGCATCGACCCTGCCGTTGCCGGGCTCTATCCGCAGCATCATGTTGAAGGCGACGCCGACCGGCCCGCCCGGCAGCGGCGGCCCGCCTTGCGGATTGACGGTCAGGTACCAGGCCGAGCGATAGGGGCGTCCCTGATCGGCATCCCGCAAGCGGGGCATGTCTCCGGGAGGGCCGATCACGCGGGATTCGAACGTGTCTCCGGGCTTTGTCAGGTCGAAGGTCCAGCGGGTGAGTCCGCCCTGGATTTCGTGGTGGGCGCGGTGCACGCCGCCCGCCTCGCGCATGAAGGCGAAGGCATTGGTATCGGTCAGGCAGATGTCGAGATGGACCAGATCGCCATCGTCGAAAGCGTTCACGAGGTGGAATGCGGAAACGCCCTTGGGGCCCTTGAACCAGCGCATTTCGTCCACCTTGCCGTAGCGCGGCATGATGGCGACCCAGCTTTCCAGATCCTGCCGGTGCGCCCAGTGCGGGCCTCCGGCCCTGAGGCGATCGAGGTCGGCGGTGGTCGGGAAGATCGGGAACACCGCATGGCGCTCGGTTATGGCGAAGTCGTGGATGGTGGAGCAGTAGGGCTGCTGGAACCACTGTTCGGAAACGAGTTTGCCGTCCCGATCGGCGATGCAATAGGCGACATCGGTGCTGCACAGGCCGCCGGCTTCGTAGCCGAAGAAGAACAGTTCGCCGGTTTCGGGATCGAGGCGGGGGTGCGCGGTGAAGGTTTCGGACTTCAGCGCGCCATAATAGTCCCAGCGTCCACGGGTTTCGAGGGTTTCGGGATCGACCTCGTAAGCGAGGCCGTCCTCCTTGGTCATGAACAGACGGCCCGCGTGCCAGACCGGCGTGGTATTGGCGACGGTGCGGTCGATACCGGCTGCCTCGGGCGTATCGGTGAAGGGATTGCGGTACTGGCCGAAGAGCGCACGGCGCGCGGCCTTTTCGGCCTTGTAGCGGGCAGTTTCGACATAACGTATCGCATAATCGACCTTGCCGTCCCGGATGGTGAATTTCCCGATCATGCCGTCGCCCGAAAGCGCGATGTCATCGCCGAACAACGGCGCATGGGCGGGGTCCGGCACGGCGCGGAAGAAGGCGCCATCGATGTCAGCGGGAATTTCGCCGATCACGTCGAGATTGCGGGCCGACCACTCGATGCCGATGGGCGTGTTGAGCCCGGTGAAATGAATGGTATCCGGGAATTGGGCCATGGTTCGATCCTCTCCGGTTGTCAGGTCTTCGGTCATGCGCTGCGTTTCAGCGCGGCGAGGATATGGTCCGCGCCCTTGTCCCCCACCATGATCGCGGTGGCATTGGTGTTGCCCGCCGGCAGCGTCGGAAATACCGAGGCATCGGCCACCCAGAGCCCGTCCACGCCGCGCACCGCCAGATCCGGGTCGACAACGGCCATCGCATCGCCGGCCGCGCCGATCCGGGCTGTGCCCACGGGGTGATAAAGCGGGATAGAGGCGAGCTTTACATAGTCCCGCAGCGCCTCGGCACTATCGAGCGCGGCTCCGGGCCGGACCTCGCCGGTGATGGATCCGGCTATCGGCGATGCGGCCATGATCCGGCGTGCGATGCCGATGCCTTCCACGATCTGGTCGATGTCGTCCTCGCTGCCGAGTTGGCGATGTTCTATCGCCGGAGGGGCAAGCGGATCGTTGGACCGCAGGGATATGCGCCCGCGATGCGAGGGCCGCATCAGGCCGACAAGGGTCGAGACGGCGGCATCCTTGCGCAGCATCAGCCGTCCGCTTTCGTCGAAATCGAAGGCGAAGGCGGCAAAGGAGATTTGCAGGTTCGGCGCGGGCAGGCCTTCCCGGCTGCGGACGAACGCCTGTGCATGGCCGATCGGGGTGGTGAGCGCGCCCCGGCGTGCCAGCACATAGCGGAGCACCTGCCAGGCGCCACGCAGGCCCTGCGCATCGGTGTTGAGCGTGCGTGCCGAGACCGTGTTGACGAGGTGCGTGCCGACATGGTCCTGCAAGTTGCGGCCCACGCCCGGCAGATCCTGCTTCACCGGCAGGCCCATGTCGCGCAAATGCTCCTGCGGGCCGAGGCCGGAAAGCATGAGCAGGCGCGGCGTGTTCATCGATCCCGCGCTGAGCACCACGCCGCCGCGCGCGTGGAGGGTGAAGTCCTGGCCGTCCCGCCGGATCTTCACGCCGACCGCACGGCCGTTTTCCACCAGCACGCGCAGGACCTGGCACCGGGTTTCCACGCGAAGCCTGCCGCCGTGATTTCGCCCTTCGAGATAGCCGCGCGCGGCCGAGCAGCGCTGGCCGCCACGCTGCGACACCTGTACGCGGTCCACGCCTTCGGCATCTTCGCCGTTGAGGTCGCGCGAACGCGGGATGCCGGCTTCCCCTGCCGCCTCGATCCACCGTTCGGTGATTGGATAGCGCGCCCGCACTTCGCTGACGCCGATCGGCCCGCCAGTGCCGCGCCATGCATTGGCACCGCGTTCGTTGTCCTCCAGCCTGCGGAAATAGGGCAGGACGCTGGCATAGTCCCAGCCGCTAGCGCCGCATTCGGCCCAGTGGTCGTAATCCCAGCGGTGCCCGCGTATGAACATCATGCCGTTCAGCGCGCTGCCGCCGCCGAGCATCTTTCCCGCCGGCCACACGTCCACGCGCCCGCCCAGCGAAGGGTCCGGCTCCACCTTGTAGCACCAGTCGAAATCGGGGTTCTGCACCAGCGAACTGGTAAGCGCGGGCACGCGCGACTTGAGGATGCGGTCGCTGCCGCCCGCTTCCACGAGCACGGTGCGAATGCCGGCTTCGGCAAGCCGCCCGGCCATCGCCGCCCCGGCAGAACCGCCGCCCACGACGATGATGTCTGTCTCGTCCATCGCGCGGTTCCTCAATAGTTGGACAGGACGGTGAGGCTGGGCGCATCGAGCGGCTTGCCTTCCGCCCTGAGCTTCAGTTCGCGGCTGCGGACCTTGCCCTGTTCGTCGATCAGGTAGGCGTGGATGGCTTTGGCATCCTCCTTCGAGATCACGTCGTCCCAGCGGGGCATCCCGGCCGGAACGAACAGCCCTTCGAGCACGACACGGTCGAAGGCCGCGTGCGTTTCAGGCGCCATCCGGCGCAAGTCCGGCACGGGCGCGCGGAGCTGGTTGGAATGGCACATCGAACAGTTTCCGAAGAACACCGCCTGCCCGCGTGCGATCACTGCCGGGGTCACGCCGGGCGCCTGGGGTGGCGGCGGCGGAGCCACTTCCAGGGCCGGCAGCGGATCGGGTCTGGTCACCGCGCCGCCGTCCAGCCTGAACACTAGCAGCCGGTTCGCGTTTCCATACCTGTAGGCGGCCGAATAGCGCGGCACATAGCTCCAGCCCCCGCCGCCGAAGCCGGTCGCCACGGCAACATACTGCACGCCCTTGACCCGGTAGGTCATCGGTGCGGCCATGATCGAGCTGCCGGTGTCGATGGACTTGAGCACCTTGCCGCTGTCTGCATCGCGGGCGATGAACCGCCCCCCGATGGAGCCGTGGAAGACCAGCCCGGTGGTGGTCGCCAACATGCCGGGGCGGTCCTGCCAGCCTTCGGTGTCCACGGTCCAGCGCGCCTTGCCGGTCAGCGGATCGATGGCGCGGATCTGCGCGCTGTAGGGCTGCTTCTCCACCCACTTCCACTCGGGAAGGGCGCGAACCTGATCCTGCATCGGCTTGGGGAGCGTGGGCAGCAATGCCTTGAGATCGGCGGTGAACAGAAGCGCGGTTTCGACGTTGAGCGCTTTGGGCCGCCGTGCGTCGCCCTTGTCCAGCGGCGGTGTCGCGAACATCAGGTTGCCCATGTCCAGCACCGAGGCGAAGTAGAGCCCGCGCCCGGGATCGTAAGCGGCAGGATACCAGTTGCGCGCGCCCGGAGAGGCGGGGAAGACGATCTTCGGTCCCTGCCAGTAGGCGGAGCCTTCCGGCGTCTTGTCAGGTCGGCCGGTCTTGAGGTCGTAGCCCTTGGCCCAGCTCGTGCGGACCAGGGCGTTGACGGCGAGCGGCTTGCCGGTTTCCCGGTCGATCACGAAGAGGAAGCCGTTCTTCGGCGAATGGATCACGACCGGGCGCCGCCTGCCGTCGATGTCCAGATCGGTGAACAGCATCGGCTGGGTGGCAGTGAAGTCCCAGGCGTCGCCCGGTGTCTCCTGATAGTGCCATTTCACCCGTCCGGTCTTGCGGTCGAGCGCGACGAGCGAGGACAAGTAGAGGTTGTCGCCCCCGCCGGGGGACCGCCGCATGATATTGTAGGGCCCGCCGTTGCCCACGCCGATGATGACAGTGTCGAACCGCGCATCATAGTTGATGGCATCCCACACGGAGCCGCCGCCGCCGATGTCCCAGCGGCTGTCCGGCGACCATGTCTTTGCGGCCTTGTCCAGCGCGGCATTCTCCTGTGGGGCGAGCCGGGGATCGTGGGGCACGGTGAAGAAGCGCCAGGCCTGTTTGCCGGTTGCGAGATCATAGGCGGTAACGTAGCCGCGCACGTCGTACTCGGCACCGGCATTGCCGATGATCACGAGGTTGCCCGCCACTTCCGGCGCGCCGGTAATGGTATAGCCGCGCGAGCGGTCGGTGATCGTGTCGACTTTCCATGCGACTTTGCCGGTCTTCGCGTCGAGCGCGTAGAGCCAGCCGTCCAGCGCGCCCACCATGACCTTGCCGCCGGCCACCGCGACACCGCGATTGGCCTGGTCGCAGCAGGCGGACCGGTTGGCCTGCATGTCCACCTCGGGTTCGAACGACCAGAGCGGCGTTCCGTTCGCCGCGTCCAGTGCATAGACGCGGCCCAGGTTGCCGCTGGTGTACATGATCCCGCCGATCACCACCGGCGTCGCTTCCTGCACGCGGTTGGTGCCGAGATCGTGCGACCACGCCAGGCCCAGGCGCGAGACGTTGCCCTTGTCGATCTCGGTAAGGGCGGAGAAGTGCGTGGCCTCGGCATTGCCCTTGGGGGAAGGCCAGTCGTCCCCCGTGCCGGCGGCGGGTTTGGCGCCGGAACAGGCTGCGAGCAGCGTGGCAGGAACCAGTACAAGTGAAAGGCGGATCATTGCGGCCATGCTCCCCGGTGCTGCAGCATCACGTCGCGGAGCGAGCGGGGCGGACGGCCCGAGAGACGCTCGACGTGATCGGTGCAGCGCGCGAAGAACCCTTCACGGATCGCGGTGCCGAACGTCACCATGTCGTCGCTGGACCATGGGATCGGGCCATCGGGAACGATATCGGAGGCATGGCGCGGCACGCCCAGGGAATCGAAGTAGGCGAACATCGCCTCGTCATCGACGTGCTCGACTGTGATGGGCTTGCCGGCGATCCCGCTTGCCATCGCGAGCGCTTCGGGGATGGAGAGCAGCTCGGGACCGGTGAGGGTATAGGCGCGGTTCCCGTGCCCGTCCTGCGTCAGCACGCCGACGGCGGATGCCACGCAATCGTCCCGGCTCACGAAGCCGACCTTTCCATCGGCACAGTTGTCCGGCTTGTGGCCGGTCGCGAGCGCGGGAATGACCATGGCGAGGGCGATGGCCTCGGAATACTGGCTGTCTCGCAGATGGGTCCACTGCGCGCCGGACGCCTCGACGATCTCTTCCGTGGCACGGTGATCGTGCCGGACGATGGCGGGATTGCCGGGCGCGTCGGCAGAAATCAGCGAGGTGTAGACGATGTGACGCACCCCGGCCTGCACTGCCGCTTCCACCGCATGGCGATGCTGGCCCACGCGCGTGCCGACGCGCGCGGTGCTGATGAGCAGCATCCGTTCGCCGTCCGCCATGGCGCCGGGCAGGGAGGTGGGATCGTCGAAGTCCGCCGCGCGGACCTGCGCACCTGCCTCGGCAAGGGACTTGAGCTTCTCCGGCGTCCTGGTCAGGAATATGAGGTCTTCCGGCGCGCAGCGTTCGAGCAGCAGCCCGGCCGCGGCCTTGCCGAAGGCGCCCGAAGCGCCGGTAACGATGATCTTGCCCACGTGTCCCTCTCGCTCGCGCCCCGATTCCCGCGAGGTCGCTTGCGAACAATAGTAACGAGTGTTACGGTGTGGTCAAGGTGCACAAATCAGGGAGAGAATGACATTGCCGCTGCTGCCGATTGAAGACCGACTGGCGCTTCAGGACCTGATCGCCGATTATAGCTGGGCGCTCGACACAGGCGACGTCGAGGCGCTGGTTTCCTGCTTCACGCCGGATGCCCGGATGGTGGAGGAGGTCTTCGAGGACCCGGATATCTGGGAAGGGCACGAGGGCATTCGCGGGATTGCGGAGCATTACCGCAACGCGCCGGGGTTTCCGGGGCGGCAGCATCACGTCACCCAGATCCAGTACCGCCCCCAGGACGACGGTTCCGTGAAGATGCGCGCCTTTGCCTTCGTTACCGAGTGCGAAGGCGAGCCGCCCTATGTCCTGCGCTTCACCGGCTGGTATGACGATCATGCGGTGCGCTGCGAGGACGGGCGCTGGCGCTTTCATCGGCGCACGGTGCGGCTGTGGGATGGGGAAGTGCTGCGCAACTTCCCGGGGCGGGGAGAATGGGTGGCCCGCAAGCGGCCGGAATCCCTTGTTATCAGGCCTTTGGCCGCAAAACCCAGCTGAAGGCGGGCTCCGGGCGGGGTGCAGGCCGGAGCGGCGATGGCCCTGACGCTGTGCCCAGCGCCAGCTCCGCGAAGGCTTCGGGCCAGCAGGGACCGGCGGCGCGGGCGAGCGAGGCCAGCGTTTCTGCCGCCACGGAACAGCGCGTTCTTGGCCGGCGAGCTTCCCGGTGCTGGATCGAGGCCAGTTCCTCGTATCCCGCCTCGCTTGCCACTTCGGCAAACAGCAAGTGGTCCGCATGGCGGGTCAGGCCGAATACGCGGGCGGGGCGCCGGGCCAGCAACTGGCGGACGAGGCGCACCCGTTCGCCATGCAGCGCCACCGAATGGGTGCCCAGCGCCGCGGCATGGGCGGCGAAGCGGCGGCCGCTCGCCATGGTGTCGTCGTGAACCAGCAGCACGGCGCCTTCTGCGGGCCGTCCCGCCAGCGCGGTGCCGAGTACCGCCAGCGGCGCTGCCGCGGCTGCACCGCCGATCAGGCGGCGGCGGGTAATCCCGGCCGTCACTGCGCTTTCCCCCCATTTGCATCACCCTTGGCGAGGTAGCCTGCGATCAGCCCCATCTGCTCGTCGCTCACTTCGCCGCGCGGGATCGCCGGCATGTTGCCGATGCCGATGCGCGCGGCCTGCACCACGAAATCTGCGCTGAGATCCTTGCGCTTTTCCAGAGCCGGTTCGTCCACCCGCCGCGCGAGCAGCCCGGTGCCCATGCCGACCGGGCCGTGGCACATCGCGCATTTCTCGATGAAGAGCCGCTCGCCCGGGCCGGCATCCGGCCGCGATGCCAGCGTTACCGGCGGGGGCATGGGCGGCGGTCCCTTGGCGGCAGCCCCGGCGGAGGCGCCGTCCTTCGTGCCGCCGCAACCGGCGAGCAGGGAGAGCGCGAGCAGGGGGGGCAGTGCCTTCCTCATGCCGCCGCCTCCGCCGCTTTCGCGGGCCGGATGCCGCTCTTGCCCGGCGCGATGATGCCCATGGGATCGAGCGCCGTCTTCACGCGCTCGTTCAGCCGCAGCAGCGCATGGTCGTTGAAATCGTAGGTTCCGGCAACAAGGTCCATATAGTCCAGATGCGTGCGATATTCGCCGTAACCCTGGGCTCTCGCGTCGGCGATGAGCTGGCGCAGGAAGGGATCGACCTTGCGCATCATCGCCTCGTCGTCCTTGTTCAGGAGCACGGCGTTGACGTTGATGAGGTGGCGTTCTCCGAAGGCGAAGCTGGCCTGATAGTCCATGCCGTGTTCGCGGTAGCGCGCGTAAGTCCGCTTGAACTGCGCCATGGCGGCGCTGCCCGATTGTGGCAGCACCGGGGAGAAGCCCAGATGCCCGCCCCGGCCGCCGTGCCAGTTGGCGTTCTGCATCGGGAAAGTGACCGGCGTGCCCGTCCAGCCCGAGGCTTCCAGCGGTGCCCCGCGCTTCCATTCGGCAGGCCGCAGGCTCATCGGCCTGAGGCGCTGCATCTCCTGCTCCAGCACGGCATAGGCGGCCTTGTTCACGCTTTCGCGGCCGTAGAGCCGCAGGCTCACGCCCCACCAGCCGACCTTGTACTTGTCGCGGATCGCCTGGATCACGCTGTCGCTGATCGCGCCGGGGTCCTTCGTCCACTGGTCGCGCGTGGTCAGCACGGCGGCGGCGCGCAGCCAGTTGCCGATGGTCGGCGATTGCTGGAGCAGCCCTTCGCGCCGCAGCGGGGCGATCGCGTCGATCAGCGGGCCGAGGTCTTCCGGGCGGTCGAACTCCACATCCATGCCCATCAGCGATTCCGGCTCCGGCATCAGCCAGAGCCCCATCTTGGTGACGACGCCGAAGTTGGACTGGACGAAGAGCTGGTCCCAGGCCGGGCCGAAGCCGTAGCGATAGAGCTGCCATGTCGGCGAACCGTCCATCGCGCCCATGCCGGTGCGCAGCAGGGTGCCGTCCGCCAGCACCACTTCCATGCCGCAGATCTTGCTCGTGTTCTCGCCATATGGCGTATAGCCGACCCCGCGGTCGAGCGCGTTGCCGACCACCGAACCCCACGAATTTCCGGGGGTGGACAGCCAGTGCTTCATGCCGCGCGCCTGAAGGAAATCGTAGAGATCGTAGAAGCCTACGCCCGGTTCCAGCAGGACGGTTCCGTTGGCCTCGTCGTATTCGATCCTCTTCATGCGGGAGAGATCGAGGATCACCGACCCGGCAAGCACAGGGGCGCTGCCGCCATAGCCCAGGTTCTTGCCCCGGCTGATCGGCCAGAGCGGGATGCGGTGCTCGCGGGCGATCCGCATCACCGCCTGTATCTCCTCGACCGTGGCGGGGGCTACCGCACCTGCAGGATGGTGCAAGGCGTCGTCTACCGCGAACTTGTCCTGATAGGCCGCGATGTCGGTTCCATCGAAGTAGACGTGAGCGGCACCTAGAGCGGACTGAAAGGCACCTAGCGCCTGCCTGGCACGCGCGGGATCGAGCGCGGGAAGGGGCAGGCTCATGGCAGCCTCGCCCACCGCGAAACACTGTCGCGAACCCCGCAGCCACCCTTCCCGTAGCCGCCGTTCATACGGGCACGCGGCGCGCGCACGCTCTCTTCGCCCTTCGAATCCATCTCGCTCCACCGCCCTTTGCAGGCTTGTAATTCATAACGATCGTTATCGTTTCAGATGGAGTCGCGCTTGTCAACGCAGGGATGGAATGCGGTTCGCGCAGGGCTCTGCGTCCAGGTGGCATGGACAGGTTTCAGAAGGTTGCCTTTTCCGCCGCTCGATCGAAAGCTGCACTTACGGACACGCCAACGTTCCAGGCATTATTGCTGCCCTGCGCTGGTCATGGCATGTCGTCATGATGATCGAGCGCTATGAACCTCCCTCGGAATTTCTGAAATCGGTCATGCTGAGCAAGTGCCGCTGGCCGATGGACCGTTTGCTGCTGCGAACCTTGAGAGGCTCATAGAACTCACTCGTGACCCTGATCGCGCAAATCGCGATTGGGCCGTCTTGCTTCTAAGCCAAGAGGGCAGAGGCACATCCGCCGTGCGGGATGCGTTATTTCGTGCCGCATCAGACGCGGACGATTGCGTCAGAGGCGAAGCGATATTGGGGCTTGCCGGCCTTGATCCCATTACCGCGCTCCCATTCGTACAAGCGGAACTCAGAAGGGAATCAATTACGATCCCTGCGCTGGAAGCAGCCAGCATTTGTGCGGACCCTTCATTGATCCCTGATCTGAAAGTATGGGCGGAGCCTTCCGATCAGCCTTCCGCAGACAAGCTGGCTGCGGAAGCGTTGGCAGCCTGTGAGCGGGCCGTTCGCTAGCCCGCAATTTCGGTCATTCCGGTCGTGTGCTGGCCTTCCCGAACCGGAGCGACCGGATTTCACGATTTTAATCTGAAACTTGCCGTTCGGCGAACGCCCCATTGCGGAAATTCACAGCGACGCGGGTTTGTGCGAGAAGCGGACGTTAGATCATACCAATGAGGCGCAAAATGCTTGAGACCAGAAATTGGTTTGCGAAACAACCGGCGAGCGAGGGGGAACTAGCGGAAATCAGGCATGCGCTCCCCACGACCCTCCCGTTGGCCTATTTCGATTTGCTAGCAGAGACGAATGGCGGTGAGGGGCCCTTGCCGGTGAATCCATACACCTTCTGTCTCGACCCAGTCGTGACCGTGTTGGACGCATTCCGCTCACGCAATTACGATAGGCCTGATCTGGACGGCTTCCTAGTTTTTGGGGGTGACGGAAGCCGCGAATTGATCGCGTTCGACATGCGCAGCGGTCTTCCGGGCGCTATTGTGACAATCGATATCGTTGTCGGGCCCGAGAGCGCGGAAATCGTTGCCTCTAACTTCGACCAGTTTGTAAGCATGCTCGGGCACAGTTCTGAGGATTACCGGCGGCTTTAATCTTACGAATTCTGAAAGCAGCCTGACCGCTTCCCACCCATTCCTGACATAAAGGCCATCTTCCGCAGTTCCTGATAGCTGCCGGTCGGTCGCCACGGGATGTGTCTCGCCGCCTAGCCGTGAATGCGCTCCAGCAGGCCGATCAGGGTCTCGACTTCGGCTTCGGAGAACCGCCGCTTCAGCCAGGCCTCGTGCGCGCGCACGGCCTGGCGCGCCTGCTCCAGCATCTCGGCACCGGCGGGCTGGAGGTGCAGCGCCAGCTTGCGCCGGTCCCCCGGAATGGGTTCGCGCCGCAGCAGGTCGCGCGCGGCGAGGCGGTTGATGATCTCCGTCGTCGTCGCCCGGTCCATCTGGAGGTGCTGCGAGAGATCGGTCTGCGAAAGACCCGGCCAGTCAGCCACCAGCCAGAGCACCGAGACCTGCTTCTGGGTCAGGCCGAGTTCGGAAAAGGTTTCGGTGAAGTGCCGATAGACCGCGCCATGCGCCAGCCGGATATGGAATCCCAGGACCGAATCGAGGTCGCCACGACCCACTTCGGCAACCGCGATCGCGGCGTCTGCGCTGTCTCTGTTCTTGCCCACGGGCGCGATGCTAGCCGCGTTCCCGGTCCGCGCCAAGCGGATTGCGGGCGGAAGTCTGTCTCCTCGCGATATTGTTCGTGGCACGAACATTTCGCTTGTCCGCACCTGCCCCCAGCGTTACTTTTCATGGACGCACGCGGCAGCGCCGTGGCGGGACAATGGGAGATTCGTGATGGCCGGCAACCTTGAACAGGTTCTGCAAAAGGCAGGAAATACCGTGGAAATGCTGCGGAATTCGCAGCTTGGCGCCTATGTCTATCCGGTCGTGGCGCCGGAATTCTCGAACTGGCGCTCGGAACAATGGGCCTGGCAGCACGGCGCCGTCCTGTTCGACCAGTCGCACCACATGGTGAACCTCTACATTCGCGGCAAGGACGCGATGAAGCTACTGTCCGATACGATGATCAACTCGCCCAAGGGGTGGGAGGTCAACAAGGCGAAGCAGTACGTGCCCACCACGCCCTATGGCCACGTCATCGGTGACGGCATCATCTTCTGGCAGGCGCCGGAGGAGTTCTGCTACGTCGGCCGTGCGCCCGCCTCGAACTGGCTGCGCTATCAGGCGGAGCAGGGCTACGACGTCCAACTCGAACTCGACGACCGTTCGCCGATGCGGCCGATGGGCAAGCCGGTCACGCGGTCGGTCTGGCGTTTCCAGATCCAGGGACCGAAGGCCTGGGACGTGATCGAGAAGCTGAACGGCGGCCCGCTGGAGAAGCTGCGCTTCTTCAACATGAGCACCATGAACATCGCCGGAAAGACCATCCGCACCTTGCGCCACGGCATGTCCGGCGCGCCGGGCCTCGAAATCTGGGGCCCTTACGAAGAGCAGGAGGAAGTGCGCGCCGCGATCCTGGAAGCGGGCAAGGAATTCGGCCTGATCGCTTGCGGCAGCCGAGCCTATCCTTCCAACACGCTGGAATCCGGCTGGATTCCCTCGCCGCTTCCGGCCATCTACACGGGCGAAAAGCTCAAGGGATTCCGCGAATGGCTGGGCGCTGACAGCTACGAGGCGACCGGCTCGATCGGCGGCAGCTTCGTGTCGGACAACATCGAGGACTATTACCTCAACCCCTGGGAACTGGGCTATGGGCCGTTCGTGAAGTTCGACCATGACTTCCACGGCCGCGAAGCGCTGGAAGCGCTCGATCCGGCAAGGCAGCGCAAGAAGGTGACGCTGGCCTGGCACCCGGAGGACATGGCGAAGATCATGGCCTCGCTGTTCGATCCGGATGGCGAGCAGTACAAGTTCTTCGACGTGCCGCTGGCGAACTATGCCTCGTCCAACTACGACCGCGTGACCGACGCGGATGGTCGCACCATCGGCCTCTCGATGTTCACCGGCTATTCCTACAACGAGAAGCAGGCGCTTTCGCTTGCCACGGTCGAGCCCGACGTGCCGGTCGGCAGCGAAGTGCGCGTGGTCTGGGGTGAGGAGAACGGCGGCACCCGCAAGTCCACGGTAGAGCCGCACAAGCAGCTTTCGGTGCGCGCGATCGTCTCGCCGGTGCCCTATTCGCGCGTGGCCCGCGAAACCTATCAGGATGGCTGGCGCACCCAGCGCGCCGACGCCTGATCCCGAAAAGGCGGCCGGGCCCTTCCAGCCCGGCCGTTCTTTCAGAACCAGTAAGCGATCGCGCGCATCTCGATCGAGGCGCGGGGTGGGGTTTCCGGCGGGGTCAGCGGGTTGTCGAATGCGACGTGCGGGACGCAGTTGGCGCGGGCGGGGTCGGTGTCGTGGGTCTTGAACACGATGACTTCGCGGGGCGTCATGTCGCTGAACCAGCACCAGCGGTGCCCCGGCGAATGGGCGAGCACCAGTCCTTCGAAGGACCACACATCCACGCCGTCGCGGTCGAAGATGGCGTCTGCGGGCAGCAGGTCTCCGGGGGCGAGGCTGCGCGCGTCGCACAGGGCCAGTGGCACGTCCTGCGGCGGGCCGGAAGTGGCGCGCCAGATGTTGTAATGTGCCGACCGGCGCGGCGCCGCCTTTCCTTCCGGCAGCGAGCGGGCGGAAAAGGCGCGCGCGGTCTCTCCCGAGATATCGACATGGGCAAAGCGCGCCGGGCGTGAATTGTCGAGCCGGCCGGAAAGGTTGGAGCGTTCCGCGAATCGGCGCACGCCCGGCGCGGTCACCACCACCAGGTCGGCGCCTGTCAGGCCGGTCAGCAAGTCCACGATTTCCTGCGGATGATGCGCTTTCACCTCTTCGTCGCAGGCGAAATCGGCGATCGAACTAACATGTGAAACAATTTGGAACCCTTCCGAATCCAGGGTGGGTTTTGTGTTCCTCAGATCACTTAGCGACATGCGCCGCGGTGCGAGAACGATGGTGTCGCGTGACGAGTCGTTGGCGCGGTAGGCCATGCGATGGCCGGTTCTCGCGACATAGGCAATTTCTGCATCCATCCCTGTTTTCCGCCTTTTACGTGGTTAAGAAATGGCCAAAATCGGCCCTTCGGTGATTTTACCATGGTCTTGTCGAAGGGCCTTGATCGGCCGCGATCCGGCAATTTCGATATCAGACACGACAACCCTCTTGCCATCCCAATATTGTATGCCATACAAACAACATATCGCCGGTAAGGGCGGTCAGGAAGCGCAAGGCACGAACAAAGTGTCGGCGCTGGTTCGGGAGAGGGACCAAGATGCACATCACCAAGACGGCACGCCTGCGGCGCGCTCTTCTTCTTTCGGTTTCATGCGGCGCGGCCCTTGCAGGCGCACCGGCCCTGGCGGAGGAAAAGGCCGCGGCGCAGGATCAGGCAGGGGCGCCGCCACAGGCCGGTGAGCAGGCCGATGACGCCCGGACGCCGACGATGCCCGAGATCATCGTCACCGCGCAGTTCCGCGCGCAGAAGCTTCAGGACACTCCGCTGTCGATCACCGCGGTGGACGCCGCGCTGCTCGAAGCGCGCAACCAGACCGACGTTTCGCAGATCGCCGCACAGGCGCCGAACGTGCAGCTTACGGAAATGGGCGGCGCCTTCGGTTCCTCGATGGCGGTCTATGTGCGCGGAATCGGCCAGTACGACTTCAACCCCGCCTACGAGCCGGGCGTGGGCATGTACGTGGACGATGTCTACTATGCCACGCTGACCGGCAACATCATGGACCTGCTCGATCTGGAGCGCGTGGAAATCCTGCGCGGGCCGCAGGGCACGCTGACCGGGCGCAACTCGATCGGCGGCGCCATCAAGATGTTCTCGGCCCGGCCCACGGCCGACGATTCCGGCAAGTTCGACGTCGTCTACGGCGCACGCCAGCGCGTGGACCTGCGCGGCAGCGTGAACTTCGGGCTGACCGACACGCTGTTCGCCCGCGTTGCCGGGGTCTACAAGCACCAGGACGGCTACGTCGACCAGATCGACTACGGCTGCGCCAATCCGGACAATGCGCTGGGCATTGCCGGCAATCCCTCCACCCCGGACAACTGCGTCGTCGACAAGCTTGGCGAGCGTAACTACGGCGGCCTGCGCGGCTCCTTGCGGTTCAACCCGAGTGACAGTTTCGACTGGACCGTGACCGGCGACTACACTTACGAAAAGCGCACCGCCGCGGCAGGCGTGCTGACCCAGAACGACACCACCAAGACCGACGGGGTGGACTTCGTCTGCGGCCGGTTCTGCACGTACGCAAGCTGGTATCTGCCCGCGGGCGGACAGGCGGCGCAGGCATATTACATGCCCAATACCGTGAAGTTCACCGGCTGGGGCGTGTCGAGCGACATGTCGATCGACCTCAATGACGATCTCAACGTCAAGTCGATCACCGCCTACCGCGAATATCGCCAGATGTACGGTACGGACGACGACTATACGCCCAACCCGAACATCGGCGGCGGCGGCTTCAATGACCTGACCTTCCGGTTCTTCAGCCAGGAGCTGCGCCTGAACGCGAAGTTCGGCGATTTTGCCGACCTGACCGTGGGCGGCTACTACAGCGACCAGAAGTCGGTCTACTTCACCCGCCAGGACATCCGCTACATCGGCCACGGCAACCCCGTGCTGTTCCTGCAGTTCCAGGGTGACGACCCGATCCGGGCGAACAGCAAGGCGGTGTTCGGCACCGTGATCCTGCATCCCACGCCCGACCTCAACGTGACCGGCGGCATCCGCTACACCAAGGAGCACAAGGACTACACCTTCGTGCGCAAGGCCTGGAACGGCGGCCCGCTCACCGATATCTTCGGCGTCGGCGCGCTGGACGGGACGGTGGCGAACTACGACGGTGATCGCGTGGACTACCGCATCTCGGTGGACTACCGCTTCAGCCCGCAGACGCTGGCCTATGCAACGGTCAGCACCGGCTTCAAGGGCGGCGGCGTGACGGCGCGCCCCTTCACCCAGGCGCAGGCGGTCAACGGCACGTTCACGCCCGAGACGCTTACCGCTTATGAAATCGGCGTAAAGAACGACCTGTTCGGGCGGCGGCTGCGCCTCAATCTTGCGGCGTTCTACAACGATTACAAGAACATCCAGCTTCCGCTGGCGGACTGCGCGATCCTTGACGGGTTCGAGCCGGGCACCGATCCCTATCCTTGCGCGGCGATCGGCAATGCCGGTGACGGCAAGATGTACGGCGCTGAACTGGAACTTGGCGCCAACCCATTCGACGGGCTGGACATCGACGCCTCGCTGAGCTGGATCGATGGAGAATGGAAGCGCATCGGCCCGCAGGTGGGCAATTCGATCCGCATCGGCGATCCGATCACCACGCCCAACTGGCGCGGCAGCTTCGGCATCCAGTACCGCGCCGACCTTGGCAAGAACGGCTCGATCACGCCGCGCTTCGACCTTGCCTATACTGGCAAGCAGAGCCTCGGCCGCCTGCCGGGCAGCGCGACGCTGGACTACAACCCTTCGCGCGTGATCGGCAATGCCCGCCTCACCTGGCGCAACGAGGATGACGACCTGTCGATCTCGTTCGAAGTGCAGAACCTGTTCGACAAGTACTACCTCCTGCCGATCCGCTTCGCGGCGCTCTATGCCTCTGCGGGAACCACTTATTCGAACGTGGGCCGCCCGCGCGAATGGGCGGTGAGCGTGCAGAAGAAGTTCTGACGGGGGAGTGGCGGGGCCGGTCGCCGGAAGAGGGCGACCGGCCCCGTCCCTTCGCAATGAAAACAGTGCAAGGGAGACGGGCCGGATGGCAGGCGTGACACTTTACCACTGGGAGCCCAATGCCAATTCGGGCAAGCCCATGCTGGCCTTGATGGAGAAGGGCGTCCCCTTCGACAGCCACTACATCGACATGCTGCAGTTCGATCAGCATCGGCCGGAATATCTCGCGATCAATCCGCAAGGCACGATCCCGGCGATGACACACGGTTCGCGCGTGCTGGTGGAAAGCACCGCGATCATGGAATACGTCAACGAGGCGTTCGCCGGGCCCGCGCTGATGCCGCAAGGCGCGCAGGATCGCTGGCGGGTGCGCTGGTGGATGAAGTTCATGGACCAGTGGCTGGCGCCCAGCTTTTCCATGATCGGATGGAGCGTTTTCGTCGGCCCGATGGTGCGCCGGCGCGATCCGGCCGAACTGGAAGCCGCGATCGAGCGTATTCCCCTGCCGGAACGGCGGGTCTCGTGGCGGAAAGCGATCCACGGCACGTTCTCGGAGGCGGAAATGGCGGAAAGCCAGCGCCGCGTCGCGCTGGGCATCGAACTGCTGGAGGCGGAACTGGGCAAGCGGGAATGGCTGGCGAGCGACACTTACAGCCTGGCCGACATCAACGGCTTCAACCTTGCCTATGCGATCCCCCTGTCGCAGCCGACACTTTCCAATGACGAAAAGACGCCGAACCTGCTGCGCTGGCTGCGCGCGGTCTATGCCCGCCCGGCGGTGAAGCAGTGCTGGGCGCTGGGGCGGACCGACATGGTCAAGCGGGTGGCCATTCTCGAACAGGAGCGGATCTGATGGCGATGGTGCTCTATCACGGCGCGGCGAACGGTCCTTCGCTGGCGGTGCTTGCGGCTCTGGCGGAATCGGGGGTGGCAGTGGAACGCCGCCCGATCGACCTGCTCGCGGGGGAACGCCATGACCTGCCCGGCGTCGACGAGCCGCTTGCGCGCGACATGGGGATCGAGGGCGAAGGCCCGGTGCTGCTGGTGGACGGGGAGGCCATGACCGAGTCCGTGTTCCTTGCCCAGTTCTTCGACGAGCTTTCGGATGTGTCCTCGCTCCAGCCCGCCGATCCTTTTGCGCATTGGGAAATGATGATGTGGTGCCGCCAGATCACCGAGCGCCTGTCTCCGGCGGCGGCGCTGCTGGGTAATCTCGCGTTCTCGCGCGGGCGGCTGGCGGCGATGGCGGATGCCGATTTCGGCGCCATGGCGGACCGCATCGTCAGCGCCGACTTGCGCGCGCGCTGGGAAGTCCTGCGTGACGGCGCCGTCGATCCGGCACAAGTGGAGGACAGCCGCGCCAAGGTGTCGCAGGCGGTGGAACGCTGCGAGGGCAAGCTGGCGGATGGCCGCGAATGGCTGATGGGCGCCTTGACCATTGCCGATTTCGAGACGTTCGCCTGGCTCGCCGGGATGGAGCAGATCGTGCCCGAGGCTTTCGCCGACAAGCCGCTGACCGCCGCCTGGCTGTCGCGCGTTCGTGCCCGTCCCAGTGTTACGGCGGCGCTGGCGGATGCGGGCGGTGATTCCACCCGCTTCTGGGCGCCGGGGCCGGAGATCAATCGCTGGGGGTGAAGCAGGCCCCCGAAAATCTCGCAGTTGCACAAGCCGGTCCGAAACGAGGCCGGGAAACGGGAAGAGTGAGAGAATGGTTGCGAAGCGTTCGAAGGTCTGGCTCGCGGTATCGGCGGGGGCATGTCTGGTGCTGGCGGGGTGCGGCAGCGGCGGGGCGGAAGGCCCCGCCGCCGCGACCGCGCGGACCGGCGACGTTACCGGCGCCCTGATCGTCAAGGCGCCGGACAGCGAGTGGCTCTCCTATGGGCGCACTTACGACGAACAGCGTTTCTCGCCGCTTTCCGACATCAACCGGGATAATGTGAAGAGCCTTGGCCTCGCCTGGTTTTCCGATCTCGATACCGCGCGCGGGCAGGAATCGACGCCGCTGGTGATAGACGGCAGGATCTACATCACCACCGCCTGGTCCAAGGTAAGGGCCTACGATGCCGCCACCGGCAAGGAACTGTGGGCCTACGATCCCGAAGTCCCGGGCGACAGCGGGGTGAAGGGGTGCTGCGATGTCGTGAACCGGGGGCTCGGCGCCTGGGGGGACAAGCTCTATCTCGGCACGTTCGACGGCCGCCTGATCGCGCTTGACCGCGATAGCGGCAAGCCGGTGTGGAGCAAGGTCACGGTGGACCAGTCCAAGCCCTATACCATCACCGGCGCGCCGCGGGTGATCGATGGCAAGGTGATCGTGGGCAACGGCGGCGCCGAGATGGGCGTGCGCGGCTATATCACCGCCTACGACGCGGAGACCGGCAAGCAGCTCTGGCGGTTCTACACTGTGCCCGACGCGCCGGGCAGGAATGCCGAGCCCTATCTGAAGGCTGCCGAGAAGACCTGGTACGGAGAATACTGGAAGCAGGGCGGCGGCGGCACCGTGTGGGATTCGATGGCCTACGATCCCGAACTGGACCTGCTCTATATCGGCGTGGGCAATGGCAGCCCCTGGAACCAGGGCATCCGTTCGCAGGGCAAGGGGGACAACCTCTACCTCTCGTCCATCGTGGCGATCCGGCCGAAGACCGGGGAATATGTCTGGCACTTCCAGACCACGCCGGGCGAAACCTGGGACTTCACGGCCACCCAGCACATCATGCTGGCCGATCTCCAGATCGGCGGCAAGACCCGCAAGGTGCTGATGCAGGCGCCCAAGAACGGGTTCTTCTACGTGATCGACCGAAAGACCGGCGAATTCATCTCCGGCAAGAACTTCGTGCCGGTGAACTGGGCTTCCGGGCTCGATCCCCGGACGGGGCGGCCGATCGAGAATCCCGAGGCACGCTATTACAGGACCGGCAAGCCGTGGGTCGGATCGCCCGGCGCGGGCGGGGCGCATTCGTGGCATCCGATGGCGTGGGACCCGAAGGAGAAGCTGGTCTTCATCCCGGCGCAGATCGCCGCCTTCCCCTATTTCCCGGACAGGAACTGGAAGCACCAGGCCAAGGGCTTCAATACCGGCGTGGACATGGCGGCGGCCTCGATGCCCGCCGATGCGAAAATTCGCGAGGCGGCGGCGAAGGCCACCAAGGGCGTGCTGATCGCCTGGGACCCGGTGGCGCAGAAGGAGCGCTGGCGCGTGACCTTCCCCAGCGCCAACAACGGCGGATTGCTGGCGACCGGCGGCGGGCTGGTGTTCCAGGGCAACATGACGAGCGAGATGGCCGCCTATGCCACCGATACGGGCGCGAAGCTGTGGTCCTGGCCGGTGCAGACCGGGGTGGTCGCGCCGCCGATCACTTACAAGGTGGGCGGCACGCAGTACGTGGCGGTGGTGGCCGGCTGGGGCGGCATCTGGGCGCTGGCGCCGGGCGGGGTGATATCGCAATCCGGTGGTCCGGTGCACAACATCAGCCGGTTGCTGGTCTTCAGGCTGGGCGGCACGGCCACGCTGCCGCCCGCGCCGAAGCTGGAGGAACTGCCGCTCGATCCGCCCGCTTTCACCGGCACGCCGGAGCAGGTGGCGGCCGGTTCCTATCGCTATGGTCGCTATTGCGGCACCTGCCACGGGGATGCGGCGGTGGGCGGCGGATTGCTGCCGGACCTGCGCCGCTCGGCCCTTGTCGGCGACAAGGCCGCATTCCAGACGGTGGTGCATGACGGGGCGCTGAAGAGCAACGGCATGGTCGGCTGGTCCGACGTGATGTCGGCCGAAGAGATCGAGGCGATCCGCCAATACGTGATCCACCGCGCCAACGAGGACAAGGCGCTGGAAAAAGCGGGCGGCAAGTGACCATCGACCTCGCCGGGCTGGCGGGCATCGATGTTCACGTCCACGCGGAAGTCTCGTGCCACGATCCGGAGGACCCGGTCATGGCGCAGTTCTTCGATGCTGCCTCCGCCTATTTCAAGGCCCCGCGCGAACGGCCGAAGATGCCGGAGATCGCCGAGATCTACCGCGCGCAGAACATCGCCTTCTGCCTCTTCACCGTGGATGCCGAAAGCGGCATGGGGGCGAGGCGCGTGTCGAACTACGAAGTGGCGGAATTCGCCGCCGCCCATGCCGATATCTGCATCCCCTTCGCCTCGATAGACCCGCGCAAGGGCAGGCTGGGCGCGCGGGAGGCGCGCGACCTGATCGAGAACCACGGCGTGCGCGGCTTCAAGTTCCACCATATCGTGCAGGACTGCCACCCCGCAGACCGCGTGGGCTATCCGATCTACGAGGTGATCGCCGGCCATGGCCTGCCCGCGATCTTCCATACCGGCCATTCCGGCATGGGCACCGGGATGCGCGGTGGCGGCGGGCTGCGGCTCAAGTACGGGCGGCCCATGCTGGTGGACGACGTGGCGGTCGATTTTCCGGACATGAAGATCATCCTGGCTCATCCGAGCTGGCCGTGGGTGGATGAAAGCCTGTCGATGGCGCTTCACAAGGAGAACGTCTTCATCGACCTTTCCGGCTGGAGCCCACGTTATTTCCCGCCGCAGATCGTGCGCTATGCCAATGGCCAGCTGGCGGGGAAGATGATGTTCGGTTCCGATTTCCCGCTGATCCGGCCGGAAAAGTGGATCGAGGCGGCGCGCGGCATCGGTTTCAGGGATGACGTGATGCCCGGCATCATGAAGGGCAATGCCGCAAGGGTGCTGGGGCTGGCGTGAAAGGGATCGGGATGGATTTCACGGATCGCCACGTCGTCATCACCGGCGCATCCAGCGGCATCGGCCGGGCCACGGCGGAGCATGTCGCGGCGCTGGGCGGGCGCGTCACCCTGCTGGCGCGGCGGGCGGACCGGCTGGCGGAACTGGCCGCGAGTCTGGGTGCGGATGCCCGCTGGCAGGCTGTGGACGTGGCCAACGGTCCTGCGCTTGACGCCGCGCTCGATGCGGCGATCGCAGGGGGAGGGCCGATCGACGGCCTGTTCCTCAATGCCGGAACCGGGGGCACTTTCGCGCCGGTGGAAGACTATGCGGAAGCGGATTTCGCGCAGGTCATGGCCGTGAACCTCACTGCGCCGTTTCGGGCTGTCGCCCGGGCATTGCCGGCCATGAAGGCGCGGCGGCGCGGGGCGATACTGGTGACCGGCAGCCTTGCCAGCGAGCGTGGCATGGCGAACAATGTCGCCTATGTCGCGTCCAAGCACGCGGCCCTGGGGCTGGCGCGCGCCGTCGCGCTGGAGGCGGCGCCTTTCGGGGTGCGCTGCAATTGCGTGGTGCCGGGGTTCATCGAGACGGAAATGTTCGCCGCGCTTCCGGGCGAGGCGCTGGAAGCGCTTGCCGGCAAGGTGCCGCAGGGGCGCACCGGCAGCGCGGAGGAACTGGCGGCGGTGGCGGCGTTCCTGCTTTCGGACGCAGCCTCGCATGTCACCGGGCAGAGCATCGCGGTGGACGGCGGGGTGCTGGGAACGCTGAGGGTGTGATCGTCGCCCCGGATCAGGCGGGGCGACGATCAATTTCGGGCTCAATCGTCGAAGAAATTCAGTTCCAGCAGCACTCCGTCCGGGTCATGCACGAAGATTTGCCGCAGCCCGATCGAGTGGATCACGTTGCTTTCGTACCGCAGCCCGCGATCCTCGATCCGGTCGCGGATTTCCTCGAAGCCTTCGCAGCGCAGGGCGATGTGATGCAGCGCGCCGGTGGGGCCGCCTAACATCTCGCGGTCCATGGCGCGGGGTGCGTCGCGGCTGTTGAGGTGGAGGATCGGCCGCTCGTCGTTGTCGTAGATCCAGCGCGCGGTCTGGCGGGTGAGCGGCGGCGGCGGGGCGTAGCTCTCCAGCGAGAGCACTTCGCGGTAGAACGCCTCGCTGCGATCGAGATCGGCGACCACCACGTTGTAATGGTCCAGTGCGACCACGCGGGCGCGGACCCGCGTGTCGAAGGCCATGAAAGGGCTGTTCATGCCGCCTGCTCCTCTTTCTTCTCGCCGCCGGGAACGCCGTGAGCAACGCGCCGTCTGTAGTCGGGATCGTCCTCCGGCCGGGCCAGCGAATCCATGACGCGGGCGTGGATGTCCTCCAGCGTGCCGCGGAATTCCGCATAGGGCAGGATATAGAGCCGGTTCTCGCGCACGCCGTCGAGGACATGGGCGGCAAGCGTTTCGGGCTCCATGCCCACTTCGATCACTTTCTTGAGATGGCCGAACATTTCCGGCCCGGCCTGATAGTAGCCGGTATCGGAAAGGTGGGCGGGGCGGGTCAGCAGGGCCTCGTGGATATTGGTGTTCACCGCGCCCGGGCACAGCAGCGAGACGCCGATGCCGGTGCCTTCGAGGTCGAGCGCCAGCGACTCGGTCAGCCCGCGCACCGCCATCTTGGTGGTGCAGTAGATGCCGGTGCCCTTGAGCGCCACGAAGGCGGACATCGATGCGGTGTTGACGATGTGCCCGCCGTTTCCGCGTTCGATCATGCGCGGCAGGAAAGTGCGCACGCCGTTGATGACGCCGCGCAGGTTGACGTCGATCTGCCAGTCCCAGTCATCGAAGGTGGCGTCCTGGATCGTGCCGAAGTGAGAGACGCCGGCGGTGTTGAACAGCAGTTCCACCGGGCCCAGCCGGGCCTCCACCGCATCGGCGGCGCGGCGATATGCCTCGCGGTCGGTAATGTCGAGATGGACCGGCATGACCTGCGCGCCGGTGCCGGCGAAGAAGGCCATGGCTTCGTCGAGATGGTCCTGCCGGATATCGGCGATGGCGACCTTGCAGCCCGCCTTCGCGAAGACCTTGGCCTGGCCGAGCGCGACGCCCGAGCCGCCGCCGGTGATGAATGCCGTGCGTCCTGCCACTTCTGTCATCTTGTCTCTCCCTCGATAGCGATTTTTCGCTCTTGTCTAGGCGTAGGCGTGGTTCTCCAGTCCGAGCAGGTCGCGCGTTTCGCCCGCGCTCGACACTTCGGCGCCCATGCGCTCGATCAGTTCGACGGCCCAGTTGACGTGGGCGGCGTTGTCGGGCGCCATGCGGCCCTTGCGCAGGAAGATCGTATCCTCGAACCCGACGCGGACATGGCCGCCCAGCAGGACGGACTGCGCCGCCATCGGATAGGAATGGCGGCTGACGCCGAAGCCGGTGAACGCCGCGCCGCGCGGGATCTGGTTGGCGGAATAGAGCATCGCCTCGGGCGTGGCCGGAAGGCCGTACTTGGTGCCCAGAACGAAGGAGAACGGCACGTTCTTCGGGATCGCGCCCTTGGCCATGAGATCGTCCGCGAAGACGAAATCGCCCGCCTCGAAGCATTCGATTTCCGGCAGCACGCCCGCTTCCTGGATCATGTGGCCCATGCGGGTGATCATCGGATCGAGGTTGATGGCAACCCCGCCCCAGAGCTGCATCGTGCAGATGTCGAGCGTGCACATGTCGGGCCTGAGGTCGAGGATGTGCTCCAGCCGGCGCTCGGCAGTGAACATCAGCGTGCCTTCGCCGCAGACCGAGGGGTCCTCGTCGCTCTGCATCCAGGTGCAGCCCGGCCCGGTGGTGACGTTGAGGATGACCTCGCGGTTCTTTTCCCGAATCAGGCCCACCACCTCGCGGTAGTCCTCCAGCGCTTGCGAAGGCTCGCCGGTCTGGCCGTCGCGGACGTGGACGTGGATGATCGAGGCACCGGCCGCGGCCGCCGCCAGCGCTTCCGCCGCGACGTGATCCGGGCGGAACGGGAAGTTGGGATGGCTGGGCATCGGCGAACTGCCTGTCACCGCGCAAGTAATGTAGACTTTCTGCGCCAATCTCGCTCTCCTCGCCTTGTGTCTTTTCTTGATATGGGCGAGATCGCAAATTCGAAGTGGTCGGAACAGGCCAGCACATATCCTATCACGTCAGGTAACTGGTTCAGGGCGTGACCGGAGGGAGATAGAGCACCGATGTCGCATCGTGAGGAGCTTTCGCTTTTTCTGAAATCTGCGCGCGGACGGCTGATGCCCAGCGAAGTGGGCCTGCCCAATGGCGAGCGCCGACGCGCCAAGGGCCTGCGCCGCGAGGAAGTCGCCGCGCTCGCGGGGATGAGCGTCACTTGGTACACCTGGTTCGAGCAGGGGCGCGAAATCCAGCTCTCCGCCCCGATGATCGAGCGGCTGGGGCGCACCTTGCGGCTTTCCGATACCGAGCGGGAATATCTCTTCGCGCTGGCGCAGCACCGCCCGCCGCCGCTGGTCTCCCGGCTGGACGAGGATATCCGCCCCGGCACGCAGCACTTGCTGGACAGCCTCTCGATCCCGGCGCTGGTGATCGTCGAGGACTGGACGGTGGTGGGCTGGAACCGGCTCGTCTCGGTGGCTTTCCGCGATTACGCGCCGCTCGCGCGGAGCGAGCGGAACCTGTTCAAGATCCTCATGCTCAATGAGCGCTATCAGGGCGATCCCGAATTCTTCCGCGAAATGGGCCAGCGCCTGACCGCGCGCTTCAAGTGGGATTACAGCCAGACCGCGCAGCCCGAGATATTCGACGAGATCATCGCCGAACTCACCGAACGTTCGGCGCTGTTCCGCGAAAGCTGGGCGCGCAGCGAGATCCGTTCCCATTTCGAGGGGATCAATTCCAGCTTCTTCCCCGAGATCGGCGAAATCTGGTTCCGCCATACCTCCTACGCCATCGAGGAAGTGCCCAGCCAGCGGCTGATCGTATTCGCGCCCAACGAGGAACGCGACGCCATGCTGCTGGAGCGGCTGCGCGGGCTCAGGCCGGAGCTTGGCCCTCTCGAAGCGGCCGTGCGGTGATGCGCGCGCCCGCTTCGGCGGGCAGCCGGGCGAACAGGGGAACCGCGCCCATGCCGATCAGGGCAAGTGCCACCAGGGCCAGGCGATAGGGCCCTTCCGCGCTGTCCGGCGTGAATATCCGCAGGTTCAGGAACAAGGCTCCCAGCGAGATGCCGATGGCGGCCGAAAGTGCGTTGCCGATGCTGTTGAGCACGATGGCGCCGGGCAGTTCCTCCTGCGCCACGTCCGCGAAGGCGAGCGAGACCATGCCGGTGAAGGGCACGGACCGCGCCATGCCCACCAGCAGCATCGCGGCGGCCATCAGCCATGGCGACATCTGCGCCGTGAAGGCTGCGATAGCCGCGAGCGAGGCCATCATCATCGCGGTGCCCGCCGAAAGCGCCATGCGAAAGCCGCTCGCCCGGATCACGCGGCCCACCACCGGCTTGAGCGCGAGATCGCCGAGGTTGTTGGCCAGCAGCAGGAGCCCGGCAAGCCCCGGGGACATGCCGAACGCGAGCTGGAAATAGAGCGGCAGGACCAGCGCCTGGCCCATGTGGGGGATGCGCATCAACATGCCCGCACCGAACGCGATCGAGCGGAAGGTCGTGTGGCGCAGGGCGGTGAGCGGCACCAGTCCGTCCGGCCTTGCGCGCAGGTAGCGGAAGGCGAGCAGCGCCGCGGCGCTGCCGCAGGCGATCATCGCGGCGGGAAGCAATGCCGCGCCGGGATGGGCGCCGAGCCGGTCGAAGCCGTAGATCAGCAGGGCCAGCGCTATCGCGACCAGCGCGAAGCCCAGCGGGTCGAACGGGGCGGGCCGGGGCGCGATGCGGGGGATCAGCTTGCGGGTCAGCAGCGCGCCGATCAGGGTGAGCGGCAGGTTGATGAGGAAGATCGACTGCCAGCCGAGCGTTTCGGTCAGCAGCCCGCCCAGCGGCGGGCCGATGACCGGGGCGATCAGCGCGGGCGTGGTGCTGATCGCCAGCATTTCCACCAGGCGGTGCTTGGGCGTCACCCGCAGCAGCACGAGGTTGCCCACCGGCGTCATCAGGCTGGAGCAGAGCGCCTGCAGCGCGCGGGCCGCCACGAAGAACGCCAGACCCGTGCTCAGCGCACAGAGCAGCGAGGCGAGGCCGAAACCCAGCACCGAGCCGGTCAGCACCCGGCGCGGGCCAAGGCGCTGGGCCGCCCAGCTGCTGAGCGGCAGGAACGCGGTGGAAACCAGCAGGTAGGCGGTGATGCCTATGCCCATTCCGCTGGGCGCCACGCCGAAATCGCGCGCCATGTCGGGCAAGGCGGTGGCGATCACCGTCGCTTCGAGGATCGAGAGGAACATCACGAAGGCGACCATCATGGCCACCGCGCGCGGATCGGCCGAAGTCTCGGCCGGAACTTCGGTCATCGCGGCTTTTCGAAGTAGGCGATGGCGCGGAATTCGTAGCTTTCACGCACGTGTGCATCCGGGCGGCTGGTGTCGTGGAAGGCGGTGTGCGGCGCGCGCCAGGCGCGGTCGTGGTCGCTGTCGTGGAACTTGATGAAGATCACCTCGTCCCGCGTCATGTCCGGGAAATACCACCAGCGATGGCCGGGGCTGTGCCGGAAGATCGTGGCGGCAACCATGTCCTCCTCGCCCTCGATCGGGGCGTAGAGCGCATCGCCTTGCGGGATCTCGTCCACGTCCACCTTGATGTTGGCCACGCTGTCCTCGTCTCCCACCGACGGCCCTTCGCAAAGCGCCAGCGGCCAGTCCTGCGGCGGAGGGGAGAACGTGCGCCACAGGCTGAAGGCGATGAAACGGTCATATCCCGGCCCGTCCGGGCGGCCTTTTTCGTAAAGGGCGGCGGCGATCTTGTGGGCCGAGCGCGAGTTGAAGTCGACATGGGCCTCGGCGGCGGGCGGCTGGTAGCCTTCGCCCGCGATGATCGGCGAGCGCAGCTGCCCGCCCATGCAGAACACGTAGTCGCACCCGGTCAGGGCCCTGGCGGCGTGGGCCACTTCCTCGGGATAGGCGGCGAGCTGCCGCGGGTCGGCAAAGTCCTGCACGGCGGTTTCATGGCGGGAAATGCAGAAGCCGTGCTCATCGAGCGTGAACGGACGCTCGGCCAGCCGGGCGTTGCGGATCGTTACCGGATAGGGCTGGTAGACGCCGGTGTTGAACTCCTTGCCCGGCGCCCAGAAGCGCCGGTTGATGCGCGAGGTGGGCAGCAGGTAATCTATCGTGGTCTCTACTTGCGCGCCGGGGCGGCTGCGCGTGGCTGAATCGGTCATGCTCTCTCTCCCAAGGATGCCGCCCGGCTTTGTGCCGGTGCGGGCAGGCAAGGTGCTCAGCGCAGGAAGCGGTTCCTGACGGCGTCGGGTACGCGCGCGGACTGGAGGCCGCCGGGCCGGTCCGGCGCGGGCACGGTCCAGACGCGCTTCTCGGTGCCTTCCACGCAGATCCGCTCCCCCAGCCGGATGCGGTGGGCGATAGTGAAGCTGCTGTTTCCGAACTCCGGCGCGTCGGCCTCGATGGTCACGACGTCGCCGTAGCTCGCCGGAAAGCCGAAGCGGGCGGACAGGTCCACCAGCGGAAAGCCGGCGACGCCCAGCTCGGCGAGCATGTCGCGCTTTCGGGGCAGTCCGGCCGCTTCGAACAGCAGGATCGTGCTTTCGGCGAACATGTCGATGAAACGGGGGGCGAAGACGATCCCGGCCGGATCGCACTGGCCCCATTCGATGCGATGCTCGCGCGTGAGGAAGGGCGCCATCGTCAGGCCAGGATGTTCTTGCCCTGCCGGGTCGTCTTCTCGGCCATTTCCTCGGCGGATGGCGGCTGGGGCAGCATGAGGCCGCGCTGCACCGCGGGGCGCGCGCCGACGGTGCCGAACCAGCGCCGGAGATGCGGCAGGCCCTCCATGTCGATGCAGGCCCAGTCATGCCCGCGAACCCACGGGAAGCAGGCGATATCGGCGATCGAATAGTCCCCGGCGAGGTATTCGCCGGTCGCCAGGCGCGCATCCATCACTTCGAAGAGGCGGCGGCTTTCGCGCGTGTAGCGGTCTATCACGGCGGGCAGCTTCTCCTCGAAGTAGCGGTTGAACACCGTGGCCTGCCCCATCATCGGGCCGAGCCCGGACATCTGCCACATGACCCACTGGATCACGCGGCTGCGCCCGGCCACGTCGGCAGGCAGGAAGCGGCCGAATTTCTCGGCGAGGTAGATCAGGATCGCACCGGATTCGAACACCGCAAAGCCGCCGTTTTCGGTCTCCACATCGTGGTCGATCAAAGTCGGGATGCGGCCGTTGGGGTTGAGGCGGACATACCAGTCCTCCTTCTGCTCCCGATCGGTGAGCGAGATCGCGCGCAGCCTGTAAGGCACGCCGAGCTCCTCCAGCATGATCGTGGTCTTCCAGCCGTTGGGCGTTTCCGAAGTCAGCAGTTCGAGCAAGCGTCTCTCCCGGGTGTTCGCCGCGCGATTCGGCGCGCCTTGCGCAGGGAAGAGAGCAGACAGCGGCGCGCGCGACCAGAAGAGCACAAACAGTATCACTGGCAGTGACAGGCTGGCCCGCCTCAACCAGTTGGCGATTCTAATAGTATTGATGCTGGGCTTCCACGCGCCGCATTCCCAACGCAGTCTGCCTTCCAGATCCGCAAGGACGAACGGAGAGGGACTGCCGATACATGTTGACGCTCTACAGCTTTGGCCCTGCGGCCAATTCGCTCAAGCCGCTGCTCGCGCTCTATGAAAAGGGGCTGGAATTCACCCCGCGCTTCGTCGATCCCACGCGGTTCGAGCATCACGAGGACTGGTTCAAGAAGATCAATCCGCGCGGACAGGTGCCCGCGCTTGACCATGACGGCCACATCATCACCGAATCGACGGTGATCTGCGAATACCTCGAAGATGCCTTCCCCGATGCGCCCAAGCTGCGCCCGACCGACCCCGTGCAGATCGCCGAGATGCGCGTGTGGACCAAGTGGGTGGACGAATATTTCTGCTGGTGCGTCTCCACGCTGGGGTGGGAGCGCGGCATCGGGCCGATGGCCCGCGCGCTTTCGGACGAGGAGTTCGAGGCCAAGGTCGCCCGCATCCCGATCCCCGAGCAGCGCACCAAGTGGCGCACCGCCCGTGCCGGCTTCCCCAGGGACGTGCTGGAAGAGGAAATGCGCAAAATCCGCGTCTCGGTGGACCGTGTCGAAAAGCGGCTTTCCGAAAGCACCTGGCTGGTGGGCGAGCAATTCACGCTGGCGGACGTGTGCAACTTCGCCATCGCCAACGGCATGCAGAACAGCTTCGCGGATATCGTGAACCGCGAGGCGACGCCGCATCTGGTGGGCTGGATCGATCGCATCAACGACCGCCCCGGCTGCCAGAAGATGTTCGCCAATTCGAAAAGCGAATTCGGCGATCGCGGCCGCAAGGTCACGGTCTGAAGGGGAGAAGGGCGATGGCCAGGGACAACCGCATCACGCTCTACGATCTGCAGCTCGCTTCGGGCTGCACGATCAGTCCCTTCGTGTGGCGCACCAGGTATGCGCTGGCGCACAAGGGTTTCGACGTGGACCTCGTGCCCGGCGGCTTCACCGGCATCGCCGAGCGGACCGGCGGGCGCAGCGAGCGCGTGCCGGTGATCGTCGATGACGGCGAATGGGTGCTCGATAGCTGGAAGATCGCGGAATATCTCGACGAGAAATACCCCGACCGGCCCATGCTGTTCGAGGGGCCTTCGATGAAGGAACTGACCAGGTTCCTCGACGCCTGGCTCTGGAAGACGGCGATCGGGCCGTGGTTCTCGTGCTACATCCTCGATTACCACAACCTGTCGCTGCCGCAGGACCACGCCTATGTCCGGCACTCGCGCGAGACGATGTTCCTTGGCGGGCGCAAGCTGGAGGACGTGCAGGCCGGGCGCGAGGACCGGCTGCCGCTGGTGCCGCCCACGCTCGAACCCTTCCGCAAGCTGCTGCGCGATACGCCGTGGCTGGGCGGGGAAAAGCCCAACTTCGCCGATTATACGGCGCTGGCGGTGTTCCTCTGGACGGCCTCTGTCGCCACCACCCCGCCGCTGACCGGGGACGATCCCCTGCGCGACTGGCTGGACCGGGGCTTCGACCTCTTCGGCGGGCTGGGCCGTCATCCCGCCATGCACACGCTGTTCGGGCTCCGGCTGCGGCCGGGCGACCCGGAACCCTTCGAATCCGGCGGCGCGGGGATAGAGGTGGCGCCGGTCAATCGCGGCGCCGCGCCGCAGGTCGAACCCGCCGATTGAATGGAGCACAGGCTATGGCATGGCATGACGAGCCGCCGGGCGGCGCCTTGCGGATGTACCACATACCGGGCTGCCCCTTTTCCGAACGGGTCGAGCTGCTGCTGGATCTCAAGGGGCTGTCAGGGCTCATGGCGGATCACGAGATCGACATTTCGCTGGCCCGGCCCGACTGGCTTCTTGCCAAGACGCGGGGAACCACCGCGCTTCCGGCGCTGGAACTGGAAAACGGCGAGACGCTGAAGGAGAGCATGGTCATCATGCGCTACTTCGAGGATCGCTTTCCCGAAGTGCCGGTGGCGCGGGCCGATCCCTTCGAACATGCGGTGGAGGCGATGCTTTGCGCCACGGACGGGCAGTTCACCGGCGCGGGTTACCGGATGATCCTCAACCGGGATGCGGCCAAGCGCGAAGAGCACCGGGCCGAAGTCGATGCGCAATATACCCGCCTCGACGACTTCCTGCGGCACTATGCACCTGACGGGAACTATCTGTTCGACCGGTTCGGCTGGGCGGAAGTCGCCTTCGCGCCGATGTTCAAGCGGCTGTGGTTCCTCGAATACTACGAGGCCTACGAAGTGCCGCAGCACCTTTCGCGCGTGCTGCGCTGGCGCGAGGCGTGCCTTTCGCACCCGGTCGTGCAGCGCCGCCACGGGCACCGCGAACTGATGACGCTCTATTACGACTATGCGCAGGGCGGCGGGAACGGGCGCCTGCCGGAAGGCCGCGCGGTGTCGAGCTTCACGCTCGATCCCGCCTGGAACACGCGCCCGATGCCCCCGCGCGACAAGTGGGGACCTCCGGCGACCGACGCCGAACTCGGGCTCATCGCGGCCTGACCATCATCGACGAGAACAACCCTCCAACGGGAGCAGGATCATGAAGAGCTATCCGCAGAACTATATCGACGGCCGCTGGACCGACAGCCGGGGCGGCCGCCGTCATTCGGTGGTCAACCCGGCTACCGAGGGGCAGGCGAGCGAGATCGTGCTGGGCACCGCCGCCGACGTGGACCTTGCCGTGGAAGCCGCGCGGCGGGCGTTCGAGACGTTCTCGCAGACCGACAAGCAGGAACGCATGGCGCTGATCGGGAAAGTGATCGAAGCCTACAAGGCCCGCATTCCCGACATTGCGGAGGCTATCGCCACCGAAATGGGCTGCCCGATCTCCACGGCCTCGACCGCGCAGGCGGGATCGGGCGTGGCCCATCTCGGACAGGCGCTGGCTTCGCTCGATGCCTTCGAATTTTCCGAGAAGATCGGCGACAATACGGTGCTGCGCGAGCCGATCGGCGTCGTCGCGCTCATCACGCCGTGGAACTGGCCGATGAACCAGATCGTCGCCAAAGTGGGGCCGTGCCTGGCCGCCGGTTGCACGATGATCCTCAAGCCTAGCGAGGAAGCACCCAGTTCCGCCGCGATCTTCGCCGAAGTGATGGAGGCGGCAGGCGTTCCGGCGGGGGTGTTCAACCTCGTGCAGGGTGACGGCGCGGAAGTGGGCACCGCGCTGGCGCGGCATCCGGGGATCGACATGATCTCCTTCACCGGCTCCACCCGCGCCGGGATCATGGTGGCCAAGAACGCCGCCGATACCGTGAAGCGGGTGTCGCAGGAACTGGGCGGCAAGTCGCCTAACATCATCCTCGAAGGCACGCCGCTGGACGTGGCGCTTCCCGGCGGCGTGGGCGGGGTGCTGCTCAACTCCGGCCAGAGCTGCGTGGCGCCTACGCGCATGCTGGTCCACCGTTCGCAGCATGACGATGCGGCCGAGAAGGTGGGCGAGATGTTCGCCGCCAAGCCGGTTGGCGATCCGCTCAGCGAAGGGCCGCACATCGGCCCGGTGGTGAACAAGGCGCAGTACGAGAAGATCCAGGGCCTGATCCAGAAGGGCATCGAAGAAGGCGCGACGCTGGTGACCGGCGGGCTCGGGCGGCCCGAAGGGCTGGACAAGGGCTATTACGTCAAGCCCACCGTCTTCGCCGACGTGACGCCCGACATGACCATCGCGCAGGAGGAAATCTTCGGCCCGGTGCTGGTCATCATGCCTTATGACGATGAAGCCGACGCGGTGCGCATCGCCAATGACACGCCTTACGGCCTTGGCGCCTATATCGCGGGCGATCCGGCGCGGGCGGGCAAGCTGGTGGGCAAGCTGCGCGCGGGCGCGGTCTTCGTGAATTCCGGGGGCCTTGCTTTCGACATGCCGTTCGGCGGTTACAAGCAGTCCGGCAATGGCCGCGAATTCGGCAAGTTCGGGATCGAGGAGTTCCTCGAGGTCAAGTCGGTCATCGGCCAGTACCAGCCGGTCGAGGCGTGACGAAGGGGGGCCGGTATCTCCCGGCCCCATATGCCCGCCCCGCAATGGTCGGACGGGGGCGCAGGGCGGATGGATCAGGTCAGATCGGCGATCGACACGGTTCGTCCGCCCGCCGCCGCGCGGTTTCCCTCGCGGCGCAGGCGTTCGATCTCCAGACGGGCCGCGGGGGCCGGTTCGTCGGGCAGGGCCGCCAGCGAGGCCTCGTAAATCTCGCGAAAATCCTCGGCATATTCGGGGTGGGAGAAGATCAGGGGGGCATTCTCCTCGATCCCGCGCAGGGCCTTCTCGCCCACTTCGAGCGGGTCCATGCCGAGGTCGAAGGCAGCGCCGAACTGCGTCAGCGCCGCGCGGTCAAGCTCGCCGAAGCCGCTTTCGCCGAATGTCTCGGGGCGGCGGAAGGCGCTGTCCCAGGCGTTGGTGCGGGTAAGGCCGGGGCAGAGCAGCGATACGCCGATGCCCTGCGGGGCAAGGTTGTAGCGCAAGGATTCGGTAAGGCCGCGCACCGCGAACTTGCTGGCGGTGTAGATGCCGGCCTGCGGACCGGAGAGATAGGCGGCCATGGATGCGACATTGACGACATGGCTTCCCGGCCCGGTCCGTTTCAGCAGAGGAAGCAACGCGACAAGTCCGTTTACTACACCTCCGAAGTTCACGCCCATGATCCAGTCGTAATCGGCATGGCTGGCTTCGTCGGTCGGGCCGAACACGGAGACGCCGGCATTGTTCACCAGCACGTCGAGCCGGCCGAAGGTCGCCTCGATTTCCCTGGCGACTTCGGCGAAGCGGGCACGGTCGGTCACGTCCAGTTTCAGGAAAATCGGCGTTTCCCTGCCATTTTCCGCGAACCATCGCTCCGCTTCTGCGCGGTAGTCCTCATTGCGGTAGCTTAGCGCCAGCCGGAAACCCGCGTTCGACAAGGCGCGGGCGATTCCGAAGCCCAGGCCCGAAACCCCTCCTGTCACGAAGGCCACGCGTTTGCTGTTTTTCATGACAATCCTCTCGGCAAGACGAATTTATTCGTTAGTGTAGCAAATCAATAATCGAGGAGAGATCGAGATGCCAGAGCCTGATTCGAACCTGCCTCCCGCCCATCTCGAAGCCCGTCTCGATGCGCTGGAGCACCGGGTGGGCGAACTGGAGGATGTGAATGCCATTCGCCGCCTGCACTGGGCCTATGGCTATTACATCGATTTCAACCTGCCGGATCAGGTTGCCGAACTCTTCGCCGAGGACGGCATGGTCGTGTTCCTGTCGGGCGAGTACGTCGGCCATGCAGGGGTGAAGCGCCTTTACGGCGACTGGATCCAGCAGCGCTTCACCGGCGGAAAGCCGGGGCCGGTGAACGGGTTGCTGCTCGATCATTTCCAGATGCAGGACGTGATCACCGTCGCGCCCGATCGCCAGACCGCCAAGGGGCGCTTTCGCGGCATGCTGTTCGGCGGCTGGCACGACGATTTCCAGGACACGCGCGAGGAGATCATGCCGCAGCAGTTCATGGAAGCCGGCATCTACGAGAACGATTACGTGCGCGAGGACGGCGTGTGGAAGATCAAGCGGCTGGACTACATGATGCAGTGGCAGGGCGATTATGAGCAAGGTTGGGCGCACACCACCTCGCATCTCCAGCCCGCCGCGCTGACGTTCCCCGAGGATCCGATCGGCCCCGATCGCCTGCTGCCGCAAAGCGCCCACCGGCCCACCTGGCCCTATCGCCACGACGTGCCGATGCATTTCGCCCATCCCCGGTTCGGCAACGTGCTGGCTGGTCAGGAAGTGGGCTGAAAATCCGCCGGGACAGCGGCGGGGAGAGCCGCTAGCCTCGCAAAAAAGACGATAAAAGAAAGGGAAAGCGTGCCGGCAACAGATCCGCGTGAGATCATCGAGCGTGCCCCGATGTCACGGGCGCAAGTGGCGACCGTGGCGATCATGGTCGGGCTCAATGCGCTTGACGGGTTCGATGTGCTGTCGATCAGCTTCGCCGCGCCCGGCATCGCGGCGGACTGGGGGATCGACCGGGTGGCGCTGGGGGTCGTGCTGTCGATGGAACTGATCGGCATGGCCATCGGTTCGGTGGTGCTCGGCAGCGTCGCGGACCGGGTCGGGCGGCGGCGCACGATCCTCGGCTGTCTCTGCGTCATGGCGCTGGGCATGGCGATGGCGACGCAGGCGACGGGCGTGGCGACGCTTTCGGTCTGGCGCGTGCTCACCGGGCTCGGCATCGGCGGGATGCTGGCGGCGATCAACGCGGTGACCGCGGAATTCGCCAATGCCCGTCGCCGCAACCTGGCGCTGGCGGTGATGGTGATCGGCTATCCGCTGGGCGCGGTGATCGGCGGGCTCGCTGCCGCCTGGCTGCTGACCCTGTTCGACTGGCACGCGATCTTCTGGTTCGGCTGCCTCGCGACGGCGGCGTTCATCCCGCTGGTGTGGTTCCTGGTGCCGGAGCCGGTGCAGTTCCTGCTGGTGCGGCGCGGTCCGGGCACGCTGGCGCGGGTCAATGCCGTGCTGGCCCGCTGCGGCCATCCTCCGGTTTCGGCGCTGCCGCCGCCCACCGTGGAGGAATCCGCCGCCTCCATCGCGGACATCCTGCGCCCCGGCCTGATCGGCACGACGCTGCTGGTCACATTTGCTTACTTCGCCCATGTCGTGAGCTTCTACTTCATCCTGAAATGGGTGCCGAAGATCGTTGTCGACATCGGCTTTCCTCCGCCCGAAGCGGCCGGTGTGCTGGTGTGGGCGAACCTTGGCGGGGCGATCGGCGGGGCGCTGTTCGGCGTGGCGGTGCAGCGATTGCCGCTGAAGGGCGCGACGGTGGCGGTGCTGCTTGGGTCGTCCGTGATGGTGGCGTTGTTCGGCGCGCTTGGCGTGAACACGCTGGCCGGGCTCTCCGCGCTCGCCTTCGCCTCGGGCCTGTTCACCAACAGCGCGGTGTCCGGGCTCTACACGATCTTCGCGCGGGCCTTCCCCACCCATGTCCGGGCGACCGGCACCGGCTTTGCCATCGGCGTCGGGCGCGGCGGCGCGGCGCTGTCTCCCATCGTGGCAGGCATGCTCTTCGAGGCGGGCCTGCCGCTGGCCATGGTTTCCACGCTGATTGCCGGCGGCTCGTTCCTCGCGGCAATCGCCCTGTCCTGCCTCAAGCTGCGCGTGCGCGGCTGATTGGAGGTTCGTCTTGCAATACCAGTCGCATGTCGATGCCCTTGTCCGGCATCTGGAGATCACGCCCTTCCTTTCGGACCTTGCCGAGGCGGGCGTGGAGGTCGATCCCGAAACCTGGGGGCACGTCGTCACGCAGGCCGGGCGCATGGCGGAAGAGCTGGTAGCGCCGCTCGATCCGGTGCTGGACCGGCAGGGCGCTCAGGTGGCGTGCGGCCGCGTGCGGACCGCGCCCGGCCACCGCGAGGCCTGGGCGCGCTATGCGCAGGACGGCTGGCTCGGGCTGCCGCTGCCGGAAGCGATGGGCGGCATGGGGTTGCCGTTGCTCCTGCAGGGCGCCTGCGAGGAACTGCTCAACCGCGCCTCGCCCGCCTTTGCCATGCTGGCCACCCCGGGCCGCACGGCGGCGGAGCTGCTGCTGGAAAGCGCGGCGGAAGAGCTGGCCGGGGAATGGGTGCCGCGCCTGCTTTCGGGCGAATGGGCCGCCACTATCTGCATCTCCGAACCTGACGCCGGCTCGGACGTCGGTCGCATCCGCACGCGGGCGGTAAAGGGCGAAGACGGCGCATGGCGCGTGACTGGCGAGAAATGCTGGATTTCCTATGGCGACCATGATCTTGCCGGGCGGATCGGGCACTTCATGCTGGCCCGGTCTGGCGAAGGGCAGGGCGTTCGCGGGCTCGGCCTGTTCCTCGTGCCTGACGGCGACGGGGAGGGCGCGCGTGGCGGCGTGTTCCTGCGCCGGATCGAGGAGAAGCTCGGCCTTCATGGCTCGCCGACTTGCGTGCTCGGCTTCGAGAATGCGCCCGCCGTGCTGATCGGGCAGGAGGGCCGCGGGCTCCAGACCCTGTTCCACATGATGCTGCGTATGCGGCTTTCCTGCGGTCCGCAGGGGATCGGGGTGGCCAGCGGAGCCTTCGAAACCGCTCTGCGCTATGCGCAGGAGCGGCGACAGGGCGGCGCCCCCGATGCACCGCCCGTGCCCATTGCCGCTCATGCCGATGTACAGCGGATGCTGCTGGGCATGGCGGGCAGGATCGAGACCGCGCGCGCACTGGCGCTGGCCTGTGCGACGGCGCTGGAACTCGGCAGCCGCGCTGCGGACGGGGACGCGCGGGCGCAGTGGCTGTCGCTCGCGCAATTCCTGTTGCCCATCGTAAAGGACGGCGCGGCGCGGCTCGCCTTCGACGTGGCGAGCGAGGCGCTGCAGGTGCTGGGCGGGGCCGGCTATACCTGCGAATGGCCCGTCGAGCAGCGGCTGCGCGATGCGCGGGTCTTCTCCGTGTTCGAAGGGACCAGCGGCATTCAGGCCATCGACATGCTTCACCGCCGCCTCTGGCGCGAGGAGGGCGAGGGGCTGGCGCGCTTCCTTGCATGGGCGCGCGGCGAATTGCGGGATGGCGAGCCCTCCCGCCAACTGGCGCAAGTGCTGGACCTGCTGGAGCGGACCGCCGCCGATCTTTCGGCCATGCGGGGCGCGGCGCGAGGGGCAGAGGCCGGCGCGACAGCCTTCCTGGACTTGTGCGGCATGGCCGCCTGCGGCTGGATGGCGCTACGCCTGGTCCACCGCGCGGGCGACGATGCGGCGGGCAGGCGCATGAAGGCGGCGGCGCGTTTTCATCTCACCGAATTGCCCGTTCGCGCCGAAGCGCAGGCCGGGCTGGCGCGCCTTGGTGCGCAGCGGCTGGAGGGGATCGCCGCGCTTCTCGATTAGCGGGCTTTTGGCGGCGCCGCTCTCAGAGGCCGCCGATATCGACGTCGTGAATGCGCTTCAGGAGGGCTGCGAGCATGTGGAACTCGGCATCGGAGAAGCGTTCGCGCAGCCATAGTCCGAGTTCGCCGCTGCGCTCATGCGCGGCGGAAAGCATGGCCACGCCCTGCTCGGTAATTTCCAGCGTCTGGCGGCGGCGATCCTCGGTGGATTGCCCGCGCACGATCAGTTCGCGGCCTTCCAGACGGTTGATGATGCCCATCACCGTGGCGCGGTCCATCTGGAGCGTGCGGCCGATGTCGGCTTGCGAGGTGCCGGGATTCTCGGCGATCAGGAGCATCGCGGTAAGCTGGGTCTGGGTAATGCCCAGATCGCTGAAGATCTCCGAAAAACGGCGCTGCGTGGCGCTTTGGGCCAGGCGCAGGTGCAGGTCCAGAACGTGATCTAGCGTGCGACCGGCTGTCAGTCCCGCGAATGTTTCGGCGTCTCTCATCACGTCCTGTTGCGAGCGTTTGCGGGAATCGTCAAGCGATGGCTTGGAAAATAATTGTCAGTGAAGCATACAATATCGCGACGACAATATAAGACTGGAGAGGTTATGGCCCATTTCCCGGAAACCCCGAGCTTTACCGGCTTCAACACCCCATCGCGGATCGAGGCGGATATCGCCGACCTTGCGCATGAGGGCACGATTCCGCCCGAACTGAACGGTGCGTTCTTCCGCGTCCAGCCCGATCCGCAGTTCCCGCCGCGCCTTGGCGACGATATCGCCTTCAACGGCGACGGCATGATCACGCGGTTCCATATCCACGACGGCCGGTGCGACTTGCGCCAGCGCTGGGCCCATACCGACAAGTGGAAGCTGGAACGCGAAGCCGGAAAGGGGCTGTTCGGCGCCTATCGCAATCCGTTGACGGACGATCCCGCGGTGGAGGGCCGGTTCCGCTCCACTGCGAACACCAATGCCTGGATCTACGCGGGCAAGCTCTGGGCGATGAAGGAGGACAGCCCGGCGCTGCTGATGGACCCGGCGACGATGGAGACCATCGGTTTCGAGACCTTCGGCGGAGCCATGCGCGGGCAGACCTTCACCGCGCATCCCAAGGTCGATCCGGTCACCGGCAATATGGTTGCGATCGGCTATGCCGCCTCGGGCCTCTGCACCGACGACGTGGCCTATTACGAGGTCGGCCCCGATGGCGCGCTGCTGCGCGAGGTGTGGTTCAAGGCGCCCTACTATTGCATGATGCACGATTTCGCGATCACCCGGGACTACTTGGTGATGCACATCGTGCCCTCCGTGGGAAGCTGGGACCGGCTCGATAAGGGCCTTCCGCACTTCGGGTTCGACACGAGCCTGCCGGTCTATCTGGGCGTGCTGCCGCGCCGAGAAGGGGTGACAGGCGAGGAGATCCGCTGGTTCCGCCGCGACAATTGCTTCGCCAGCCATGTCCTGAACGCATGGCAGGAGGGATCGCGGGTCCACTTCCTCACCGCCGAGGCGAAGAACAACATGTTCCCGTTCTTCCCGGACGTCCACGGCGCGCCGTTCAACGGCATGGAGGCGATGAGCTATCTGACCGACTGGACCGTGGACATGGCCTCCAACGGCGATAGCTTCGAGGCGATCAGCCGCCTGTCCGATACCGCCGCCGAGTTTCCCCGCATCGACGACCGCTTCACCGGGCGCAAGACGCGTTACGGCTGGATGCTGGAGATGGACATGCGCCGCCCGGTGGAACTGCGCGGCGGCAGCGCGGGCGGGCTGCTGATGAACTGCCTGTTCCTCAAGGACCTCGAAACCGGGCGCGAGCAGCACTGGTGGTGCGGGCCGGTGTCCAGCTTGCAGGAACCGTGCTTCGTGCCCCGCTTCGCCGATGCGCCCGAGGGGGACGGCTGGATCGTGCAGGTCTGCAACCGGCTGGAGGACCACTGCAGCGACCTGCTGATCTTCGATGCGCTCGATATCGAGAAGGGGCCGGTGGCGACCATCCACGTTCCGATCCGGCTGCGCTTCGGGCTCCACGGCAACTGGGCCGATGCCGGTGCGATCGGGCTGGCGGCCTGAGGAGGAAGGCCCGCAAAAAAGGGGAGAAGCCGCTGCCGGGGCAGGCGGCTTCTCCCAAGCTTCCGGCGGTTGCGGGCCGAAAAGGCGGATGGGTTCGGCGGAATTCAGTCCGCGATGCCGGCGCGGGCCTTGAGGTTCGCCTCATCCCGGGCGGCGCGGCGGGAAACAAGCAGGATCAGCACCACGATGGGCACGGCGACCACGTTGATGCTCAGCATCGCCGTGCGCAGATCGCCGGTGATGTCGGATATCAGCCCGACCACATAAGGGCCCACGCCCATGCCGAGTATCGTCATGACTAGCAGGTAGAGGCTGGCGGTGAGCCCCCTCATGCGCGGCAGGACCTGATCGTAGAGGATCGCGTAGAGCGGCGGCATCCATCCTGTCAGCACGATGCTGTAGACCACGAAGCGCAAGTAGAAGTCCCCGGGCGAAGGTGCCCAGTAGACCCAGAACGACAGCAGTGGCGACAGGCCCATCGACATCAGCGCGATTCCCGCCCGGCCGCCGCCGGGAAACCGCTGGTGCAGCCGGTCGGACAGCGGCCCCCAGATCAGCGGGCCGACGATGCCGGTCGCGGCCGAGAGCAGGCCGAACTGCAAGGCGGTGTCGGCCAGCGAGAGGTGGTAGGTGCGGATCAGGAAGCTGGGGTTGAAGGCCATCATTCCGTAGTTGATCGTCGATTGCAGCGTGCCCACGGCAATCGCCATGATGAGGGTCGGCGATCCGGCGATCACGCGGAAGGCCTGCCGGTCGCTGGCCTTCACCCCTTGCAGCAGGTTGACGACGACCAGCAGGCCAATGCCGATCACCAGCCATTGCAGGACGTGCGGATCGATCGCGAAGGCGCCGAAGCCGAGCGGCGGGCGCGGTGACCGGGCCATGCCGATCCGCGCCAGCACGGTTCCCGCCACCACGATCAGGGCGAGTGCGGCAAAGTTGATGGCCACGCTGCGCAGGCTTGCCCGGCGCAGCGCCATGGCCACCCAGTGGCAGCCCGGCGTCACCGCGCCCAGCAGCGAGAGGCTGGCACGGAAGGGATGCGGATCGGGCGGCGTGGCGATGCCGTCCATCACGCCGCGTTCGGGTTCGCGCAGGCGCCAGAGGAAGATCGAAAGCACGAAGCCGGGCGCGGCGGCCACGAGGAAGGCGAATTGCCAGCCCTTCAGGCCCAGCGGCGCGGTGCCCGGCACGAAGGCGTCGCTCCACATCTGCGCGGCCAGTCCGCCCAGCACCAGCGATCCGCCCAGCCCCAGCGCAATGGCCGAGGCCATCACCGCCATCACGAAGCCCCGCCGGTGGCGCGGCCAGTAGTCGTAGATGAGCGAGGTACCCGCAGGCTGCGTCGCCGCTTCGCCGATGCCGACGCAGAGCCGGGACGCGGCCAGCATGGCGAAGCTGGAGGTCATCCCCGCCATGGCGGTGGCGGCCGACCAGAACAGGATGCTCAGCGACAGCAGCCGCCCGCGCAGCCAGCCATCGGCAAGGCGGCCGACCGGCAGCGAGAACAGCGCGTAGAACAGTGCGAAGACGGTGCCGAACAGCAGGCCCATCTCGGCATCGCCGATACCGAGGTCCTGTTTGATCGCCGGGGCCAGGATCGCGAGGATCTGGCGGTCCAGCAGGCTCATCGCATTGGTCAGGGCGATCAGCGCCAGCGCGTACCATCCGCCGCGCGCGACATGGCGGGCCGGACCCGTCGCGACCTGTCCGACCGGCGGTTTCACGTCTGCCTTCACAGGGCGAACCAGCGTTCGGCGTTGGTCTGGAAGAACTTGCGCTTCACCTCCGGAGCCATGTCCATGGCATCGAGCGCGCGGACCTCTCCGGCTTCGTACTGATAGGGATAGTCCATGGCGTACATGACCCGGTCCTCCCCCATGACCTGCTGGGCGAAACGGATCGCCGGTTCCCAGGCCATCCCGCTGCACGTCACCAGCACGTTGCTGCGGAAGTATTCGGCGATGGTCTTGTTGAGCGGCTTCATCCGTTCGTAGCGCTGGGAGCGGATTCCGGCCTGGTGCATGTAGTCCAGCCGGTAGAGCCAGTATGGCAGCGCCTCGCCCATGTGGCCGACCATGATCTGGAGGTCGGGATAGCGGTCGAAGATGCCGATGGTGATGAGCCGCAGCAGGTGCATCCCGGTTTCCACGCCGAAGCCGTAGATCGCGCCGTCCAGCCCGGATTCGAGCAGCGGCCCGATCATCGCGTCGGGCGGCGTGCCGGGATGGATGTAAAGCGGCTGGTCGGTATCGGCCAGCGCGCGGAAGATCGGGTCGAAGGCAGGATCGTCGAGATAGCGGCCTTGCGTGTGGCTGTTGATCTGTACGCCCCGGAAACCCAGCTCGAAAGCGCCGCGCCGGATTTCGCGGGCGGACCATTCCGGGTCCTGCGGCGCCACGGCGGTCATGCCGATGAAGCGATCCGGGTGGGCTTCGCAGCGTTCGGCCAGCAGGTCGTTCGCGGAAAGCGCGATGCCGCGCGCCTCGTCCAGGTCGAGCAGGGGCTGGACGCCCGGCGAAGTGAGCGCGAGCACGGCCTTGTCGATGCCGGTCGCGTCCATGTCGGCGATGCGGCGCTCGCCGAGATCGAGCAGGCGCTCGATGATCTGCATCGCGCGTTCGCTGGGGCTCTGGGCATAGAACCCCCAGAGCGAGGTCATGCCCCGGTCCGCCGTGCCGTCGCGCACCATGCGCAAGTAGACGTCGATCTGTTCGCGCGTGGCGAAGGCTTCCTCGGTGGCGATGCGCAGGTAGCCCTGCCTGCCGCCGGTCCTGAGGGCGCCGGTTTCGGGTGTGGTGGCCGGCAATTCGTCGATCATCTGCGATCCCATCCTCTTATCCTTCGTGGACGGCCTTGGTGACGAGGCAGGCCATGACGCCTTCCGGTCCGTCCTCGTGCCCATGTCCCGACCATTTGACCCCGCCGAACGGCGCATCGGCGCCGCCGATCATGGTGGTGTTGATGCCGAGCATTCCGGTTTCGATCTGCGCGGCGAGGCGTTTCTGCCGTGCCCCGTCGCCGGTCCAGGCATAGGCGGCGAGCCCATAGGGCAGGCGGTTGGCCTCCTCGATCATTGCCTCCTCCCCGGAGAAGCGGTTGATGAGCGCGACGGGGCCGAACGGCTCCTCGTTCATGATCCGCGCGGAGAGGGGCGTGTCGGACAGCACGGTGGGGGCATAGAAGAAGCCGCGGTTGCCGATCCGCTCGCCGCCTGCCTCAAGCCGGGCGCCCGCCGCCACCGCCTCGCGCACGAGTGCGTCGATGGCCTCGACCCGCCGCGGATTGGCGAGCGGGCCGACCTGGCTCTCCGGCGCAAGGCCGTCTCCCACTTTCAACCCGCGCGCGCGGCGGGCGAAGCCTTCGCGGAAATCCTCGAACACCGCATCCTCGACGATGAAGCGGGTGGGCGAGACGCAGACCTGCCCGGCGTTGCGATACTTGTGGCTCACCACGGTATCGAGCACGCGGTCGAGGTCCACGTCGGCGAAGACCAGCACCGGGCCGTGCCCGCCCAGTTCCATGGTCGTGCGCTTGAGGTCGTCTGCGGCGAGTTTCGCAAGGTGGCGGCCCACCGTGGTCGATCCCGTGAAGGAGAGCTTGCGGATCACCGGGCTGGCCAGCAGGTGGCGGCTCACTTCGTCCGGCACGCCGAACACGGCTTGCGCCGCGGCCGGCGGAAGGCCCGCGTCGAGCAGGCACTGCAGCACCGCGAGCGCCGAGGCCGGGGTTTCCTCCGCCGCCTTCAGGATGACCGAGCACCCCGCCGCGATCGGTGCGCCAAGCTTGCGGCCGGGGTTGCCGATGGGAAAGTTCCACGGTGCGAATGCGGCGACCGGGCCTACCGGTTCATGGACCACGGTAGAGCGCATCCCTTCCGGGCGCACCAGCGCGCGGCCGTAAAGGCGGAAGCACTCTCCGGCGTAGAATTCGAACAGGCCGATGTTCATGCCTACTTCCACGCGGGCCTCGCTCAGGGTCTTGCCCTGTTCGAGCACGGCGACATGGGCGATCTCCTCGCACCGCTCGCGCATCAGCCGCGCGGCGCCCTGCAGCACATCGGCGCGCTGCTGCGGCGTGGATCTTCGCCAGAGGCGGAAGCCGGCGGCGGCCACCTCCAGCGCGCGGTCGAGATCGGCGGCGTCGGCAAGCGGGAGCTGGCCCAGCACTTCGCCGGTGGCGGGATTGAGCACGGCGTGCGTGCGGCGCGTGCCGCCGGATACGCGTTCGCCGTCGATGATCATGGAAAGCGCGGGGTACTGGATCATGCCTCACCTGGGCCGGAGGAATGGGAGCCTGTCCGCCGGGGAGGGAGCCCCGGCGGACAGGCGGACGCGCGCTGCGCGTCTCTACTCGGCGGGAACGGCGGCGCTGCGTGCGTTCTCGCGATCGATGTCGCCCTGCCAGCGCTCCGCCACCATGGGCTTTCCGGTAACCGGGTGAGGCAGGTGGAACGGCAGCAGCTTGTGCGTCGGCCACAGCCAGTGATCCTCGATCAGGGCATCGGGGCCGCTAGGGTCTTCCGGGTAGAGGGTCTTGGGGAAGGGCACGTATTCGGCCTCGGTGAAGGCCCAGCCCTTGTCGAAATCGGCGTGCCAGTGCGGGAAGTAGTTGAGCACATGGATGCGCCAGACGCCGTCCACCTTCTTGTAGGTGTTCTCGTAAATGCCGCCTTCCCACCACTGGCGCGCATTGGCGGTGAGGGGGTTGGAGGGGTCGGTATAGTCGCGGTGCCGGCCGGCCTGCATCATCGAGCGGGCGCGGGCATGGGCGGTTACGCCGTCCGCCTCGATGGTGACGATGTCCTGCAGCTGCGGATGGTCGAGCAGGAAGCCGTCGATCGGGCCGTTGTTGCCGTGCGTGAAACGCTTCTGGAACCGTTCGACATAGAGGCGGTGCACGCCCTCCCGGCCCTTCCACACGCCGCCGAAGAAGCGCACTTCGCCATCTTCGGTGAACAGGTCGATCACCTCGTTGTACATGCACTTGTCGATCAGGTAGCCGTAGAGATGCTGGAGCTTGCGCACGTCAAGCTCGTCCTCGCGCACGGTGAGGCGGCGCGCCAGTTCAGCCACTTGCGCTTCCAGCGCGTTGATCCGGTCAGTGTCGGCCATTTCGGTTCTCTCCTTGTCGTCCTGTTGGTTTTCAATTTGCAGGATCGTTACATTCCAAGCGCTTCGAGCCGCTCGATCTCCTCGCGATAGGGGCGGATGGCGCGGTAGATGCACAGCGTCGCCAGCGGCAGCAGGACCACGGCGGTGATCTCCAGCGCCAGCCAGAGCTTCGCCGGATCGACCACGATGTATTGCGCGACCAGACCGATCACGAAGCTGCCCATCGCCCCGAAGAACGTGAACATGAACAGGTAGATCGCCGTCACCTGGCCGCGCATGGCATTGGGCGCCACGCGCTGAATCGCGGCGTTCTGCGGCACCGCCCCGGCAATCCCGAACATCGCGCCAAAGGACATGACGAGGATCGAGAGCAGCCCGGTCGGCATCAGCGGCGCCAGGATCGAGCAGACCGTCACCACCGCAAAGCAGATGAAGGCGGCGCGCACGTTGGCGTCCTTGTGGCGCCTGGCCAGCCATTCGACGAAAATACCGCCCAGCAGCAGCCCGAGCAGCGAGGAAACCAGCACGGTCACGGACGTTACCGCGCCGATCTGCGCCTCGTTCCAGCCATAAGTGCGGATCAGGAACGGCACGCGCCAGAAGGCGAGGCCGAAGCTCTCCAGCGCGCTGAGCGCAAGGCCGAGGAACAGCGGATAATAGACCCGGCGGTTGGCGCGGATCGCCTTGGCGGCATCGAGGCCGGTGAAGGTCATGACGCGGCGGGCGAGCGTCGCCCCCTCGGGGATCTGCGATGCGATGTCGTGACGGACCAACCGCTGCGGCTCACGCACGGTCAGGAACAGCAGGGCGATGAGAAAGGCGGGCATCCCGATCCACACCAGTATCCACTGCCAGCCCAGGATGCGCAGCGGGCCGAGGTCGGTCGGCGCCCAGTGCGCGGTCAGGGCGATGAGCTGGCCGCCCACCAGCGGGCCGAGCGTCGATCCGCCGATGAAGCCGAATTGCAGGATCGCGAAGGCGCGGGTGATCTTTTTGGGCGGGAACATGTCCGCGATAAGCGAATAGGACGAGGGCGCATGGGCCGATCCGCCTGCCGCAAGGAACACGCGGCTGCCCACGAACTGGGTGAAGGTCTGCGCGATCCCGCCCAGCATCGTGACGAACCCGATCACCGTGACCCCGCCTGCCAGCACATATTTGCGCGGCCAGATATCGGCGAGCCGGGCCAGCGGGATGCCGACGAAGAGATAGCAGATGATGCTGGCGGGCCCGGCCAGGAAGCCGAGCTGCGAATCGGTGAGGCCGAAGTCGGTCTTGATTCGCTCCGCCAGCATGCCGAACACGACCTGGTCGAAGAAGGTCAGGAAGGTGGCAAGGACGATCACCGTCAGCGCCCAGTAGGCCGAGGCCGAACCCGGCCAATTGCGTTCTTCCGCGCCCTGCGGGGCGGTTCCGGGCGCCGGTTCCTCGATTGGCGCGATACTGGCTGCTGCTACCGCCATGGCCTCTCCCATCCATCCTCTCGCCCTGTCGTCTTCGGCATAGGCTCATTCGTGATTGTTAGCCTTGCATACAATCTCTCGATGGTGAACAAAAGAGATCAGATTCGAAAAAAGCACATCGAGAGAGGAGAGAGGGCATGCAGGATCTTCCGGGGAAGACCGCTTTCGTGACGGGCGGGGCCAGCGGCATCGGACTGGGAATTGCGAAGGCGCTGCTGGGCGCGGGCATGAACGTGACCATCGCCGATATCCGGCAGGACCATCTTGACGAAGCGGTGGCCGAACTGGACGGGGGCGAGCGGGTTCTGGCGATCCGGCTGGACGTGACCGACCGTGCCGCCTTTGCCGCGGCGGCGGATCGGGCAGAGGCCAGGTTCGGCAGGATTCACCTGCTTTGCAACAATGCCGGCGTCGCTGTCGTCGGCCCGACCGACGTTGCCACGTTTGCCGACTGGGACTGGGTAATGGGCGTCAACCTGGGCGGCACGGTCAACGGAATCGTCACGATTTTGCCCAGAATCCTGTCACATGGCGAAGGTGGGCATATCGTCAACACGGCTTCGATGTCGGCGCTCGTGCCGGCTCCGGGGACGACGATCTACTCCTCCGGCAAGGCGGCGGTCGCCTCCATGATGGAATGCATGAGACCCGAACTGGAATCCCGCGGAGTGATCTGTTCGGCGTTCTGTCCCGGCGCGGTCCAGTCCAACATCGCGCAGGCCAGCCAGACCCGCCCCGACGCGCTTGGGGAGACCGGTTATGCCGAGGCCGACAAGGGCCGCCAGGCGGGCGGGCAGTTCTTCCACCTCTACCAGACCAAGGAGGAAGTGGGGCAGCGGGTGCTGGAGGGCATTCTCAACGACGAGCTTTACATCCTCACGCACGGAGAGTTCCTGGTGGGTGTGCGCGAGCGCGGGGAAGCCACCACGGCAGCAGTCCAGACCCAGCTTCCGGATAACGAAGAATATAAGCGTACCTTCGCAATTCTGTTCCGCAATCCGGCCATCACCGATGAGATCGCGCGCCAGAACCGCCTCCGCGCGGACCAGCGCGCCGAAGCCTGAGGAGGACGCCGATGAAGGATCTGGCGGGAAGAACCGCATTCGTCACCGGCGGGGCCAACGGCGTCGGCCTTGGCCTCGCACGGACGCTGCTGGCCGAGGGCTGCAAGGTGGCCATCGCCGATGTGCGCGAGGATGCGATTGCCGAGGCGCTGAAGACGCTGGAGAACCAGCCCGTGATCGGCGTGCCGCTCGACGTGTCCTCGCGCGGGGGCTTCGCCGAGGCGGCGGACCGGGTGGAGCGCGAGCTTGGGCCGGTGAGCCTGCTGTTCAACAATGCGGGGGTGAACCTGTTCCAGTCGATCGACGAATCTTCCTACGACGACTGGGACTGGCTGCTGGGCGTGAACCTGCACGGCGTGATCAACGGCGTGGCGACGTTCGTTCCGCGCATGAAGGAGCGCGGGCAGGGCGGGCATGTCTGCAACACGGCCTCGATGGCAGCATTCCTCGGCAGCGGGGTGCCGGGCATCTACAACACCACCAAGTTCGCGGTGCGCGGGCTCAGCGAATCCCTGCGCTACAGCCTCGCGCCGCACGGGATCGGAGTTTCGATGCTTTGCCCCGGTCTGGTGAAGACGCATATCTATGCCAGCGACGAGATCCGCCCCGAAGCGCTCAAGGCAGGGGCCAAGGCGGTGAACACGGCCTTCGTCGGCCAGCTCGAACAGGTCCATCAGGCTGGCATGGAGCCGGAAGTAATCGCGCGGCGCACCATCGATGCGGTGAAGGAGAACCGGTTCTACGTGTTTTCCCATCCCGAATTTCGCGAGGAACTGGCGGAGGTCTTTGCCGAGGTCATCAGCGAGTTCAGGGATTATCCCGCCGATCCCGGCTTCGACGCGCGCATGAAGATCGAGGAAGGCCGCCGTGCGCGCTACAGGGAGGCGCGGGAGGCGGCCCGGCAGCCGGTGTAAGGCGGAGGCGGCTGAATGTGTCAGTCCGCCTCGCGCGCGTCGAAACGAAGGCGGGCGCTGCGAATGACCTGCTGGCGCTGGTTCACCCAGTCGATCATGCCGCGCGCCCGGTCGCTCAGTTCCTCGCCGAGCGGGGTGAGGGCATAAGTCACGCGCGGCGGTATGTCCTCGCTCACCGTTCGTTCGGCAAAGCCGTCGCGTTCGAGCGTGCGCAGCTTGAGCGTCAGCACGCGCTGCGAAATGTCGCCTTCTTCGGAAAGGTCGCAAAGCGTGCGTCGCAGGTCGGCGTGGCGTCTTTCGCCGGTCCTGAGCACCAGCAGGATCAGCGTCGACCAGCGATCGCCCAGCAGGCCCATGACGCTGCGCACCGGGGCGTCGCGCGCGGTGCCATGCGCCTGCATGTCCGCCGCGAGTTCGGCGATGCCCCCGCGCTCCTGCTCCCCGCGCCCCTGCTCCCCGCTTTCCAATTTACCTGCATCCATCATCGCGAGGGCACAAAAAAGTGCCTTCTTCCTGCTGCCTTCCGACACTTTATGACCTTTGCGGGCAAGATCAATCATGGGAGAGAAACATGGCCATTGACGCCATCCGCCTCGACGGAAAAGTCGCCATCGTAACCGGCGGTGCCGGCGGGATCGGTTCCGCCACCGCGCGCCTCATGACCGCGCGGGGGGCCAGGGTCGCCATTGCCGACATCGCCTTCGACGCGGCGACCGCGCTGGCGGAGGAATTGCCCGGTGCGATCGCGGTGCCGCTCGATCTCGAGGACGAAGGCTCGATCGAGACGATGATCGCCGCCACCTTGCGCCACTTCGGACAGCTCGATGTGCTGCACAACAATGCTGCGCTGCTCGGTCCCGAAATCGCGCGGGACGATGGCGATATCGAGGGCATGGATACCGCGCTGTGGGAGCGGACCTACCGGATCAATGTGCGCGGAACCATGATCGCCTGCCGCGCCGCGCTGCCGCACTTGCGGGAAAGCCGGGGCAACGTGGTCAACACGGTCACCAATCTGGCATTGCAGGGCCATGTCATCCAGGCCGCCTATGCCTCTTCCAAGGCGGCGGTCATCCAGATGACGCGATCCATCGCGGCCAGCCACGGCATCCACGGCATACGCTGCAATGCCGTTGCGCCGGGCATGACGATGACGCCCGCCCTGCGGGAAGCCTTCCCCCCGCCGCTTCGCAAGATGGTGGAGGACGAGACCCTGCGGGATCGGCTGGGCGAGCCCGGCGACATCGCCGAAGCGGTGGCCTTCCTCGCTTCGGAAGCGGCGCGCAACATCACGGGCCAGGTGCTCGTCGCCGATGGCGGCTGCGCCAGCCATGTCCCCGGAATCGCCCCGTTCCGCGCCTTTCTTGCGGGAGGCGAGGCATGAGCCAATACGATATCGTCGTCATGGGCGGAGGGCACAACGGCCTCGTTGCCGCCGCCTACATGGCCAAGGCGGGCAAGAAGGTGATCGTGCTCGAACGCAAGCCCCACTACGGCGGCGGCGTTTCCACGCGTGAGCTGATCCAGCCCGGCTTCTGGCATGACGAACACTCCAACGTGCACATCATGATTCAGGGCAACCCGATGCTGCGCGAGGACGAACTGGGCCTCTTGGGCAAGTTCGGTCTCGAATACATCTATCCCGAACTGCCCCATGCCTCGATCTGGGAAGACGGCACGATCGTGCGCTCGTGGCGCGATCTCGACCGGACTTGCGAGGAAATCGCCATGTTCTCGCCAAGGGACGCGGAGGCCTATCGCAAGTTCGCCACCGCCTCGATGGCGGCGCTGCCCATGTTCATGTCCGGCCTCTATGCCCCGCCGTTCCCGATGGGGGCCTTCGTGGCGATGATGGACCAGTCGGACGAGGGGCGTTTCCTCCTCGATGTCATGCAGCGTTCGGCGCTCGACGTGGTGAACCAGTACTTCGAAAGCGACCTCCTGCGCATCCACATCGTGCGCATGGTCACCGAGAACCTCCAGATGCCCGATGAACTGGGCACCGGCATGGGTGCTTTCCTGATGCCGGGGATCATCCACGCCTATGGCTGTTCGATGCCCAGGGGCGGTTCCGGCCAGCTTTCCCACGCGCTGGTCCGCGCGATCGAGCATTTCGGCGGCGAAGTGCGGTGCAATGCCGAAGTGCGCCGGGTCGTCGTCTCGGGCGGCAAGGCGGTCGGCCTCGAACTGGTGGATGGCGAAACCTTTACCGCCAAGGACGGCGTGATCGGCGCGATTCATCCGCATGTCCTGCGCAAGTTCGTGGCCGAAACGCCCGAGCCGGTGCTCCAGCGGGCGGAGCGGGTCACCCAGTCCACCTTCTCGATCAACCTCACGCACCTGACCCTGAAGGAGCGGCTGCGGCTGAAGGTCGGCAATGAAACCAATGCCATGATGACCGAGCTGATGGACTTCTACACCATGCGCGACATGCTGCTGGAGTACGACAAGCTGCGGCGCGGCGAAGTGTCCGAACGGCTGATCGCGGGCGGGGACAACACGATCTTCGACCCCAGCCGTGCCCCCGAAGGTGCAGGCGTGTTCTACGGGGTGAACTTCGCGCCCTATGATCTCTGGCCCGGCGGTCCGGGTTCTTGGGACGAACGCAAGGAGGAGATCGCCGACCGCGCGCTGGCGCAGTACCGGAAATTCTACGCGAACCTCGATGACGGCAACATCACCGGCCGCCTGATCCGCTCCCCCGTCGATCATGAGCGGGACAGCCCGGCCAGCTTCCTCAAGGGCGATATCCATGGCTGTGCGCCGTTCTTCTACCAGTCCGTCGCGCACCGGCCCACGCCGGACCTCGGTTCGCTCAGGGTTCCGGGGATCGAGGGGCTCTATCTCGTCGGGCCGTTCATGCATCCGGGCGGCGGGGTGTTCGGCGCGGGCCGGGCAACGGCGATCCAGATGATGGATGACCTCGATATCGAATTCGACAAGGTCTGCGCGGGAGCGGTGTGATGGTGGACAGGAAGAAGGCTCCGGTGATGCGCATCCTCGATGCGCAGGACAAGGAACTGATGGCCGTGCGCCGGATCGAGCGGGACGGCGACAATCTGGTCATTCGCGGCAAGATCTTCGGCGCCATGCCGATGGTGGCGAAAGTCACGCCGCAGGAGGCACGCGCGGCGCTCCGACTGCTTGACGCAAAGACGGTGCTGTTCCTGCTGAGCCTGCTGTTTCGCAGGAGCCGCTGACAGCGCGGGGCATCGGCGGGCTCGATAGCAGCGATCCGATTCCATGCGTTTTTCCAGGCTGCTCCGGCCCCCCATAAGGGGACTCCGGAGCAGTCAGGATTGAAACAAGCATGAGCATTCTGGGAGTTGAGAGCGTTCTGTTCGGGGTGACGGACCTGGCGGAACATACGCGGTTCTGGACCGATTTCGGCCTGCCGCTGGAAAGCGCAGGAGCGGACGAAACGGTGTTCCGCCTCGCATCGGGCAGCAGGGTCATCCTCCTGCGCCACGGCGATGCGCGCCTGCCGAGCCCCGATCCGTTTCCCGGAGACGGCCTCAAGGAAACCGTCTGGGGCGTGGACACGGCCGACAGCCTCGAAGCGATTGCCGTCAGCCTGGCGCGCGACGTTGCCGTTTCCCGCGATGCGGACGGCGCCGTCCACGCTGTCTGCCCCGATGGTCAGCCGATTGCGCTGCGCGTGTGGGACAAGCGGGTGTTCCATTCGGAAGCGAGCCCGGTGAACACGCCCACCAGCTATCCGCGCTTCAACCAGCACCGCATCTGGCGCCGGGCTGCGATACCCAAGACGATCAATCACGTCGTGTTCTTCTCTCCCGATTATGTCGGCAGCTTCGAATTCTACGAACGCCATTTCGGCTTCCGTTATGTCGATCATTCGAAGGGCTCGGGCATCTTCGCGCGGGCGGACGGCACGTATGAGCATCATTCGATCTTCTGGGTGAACTGCGACCTGCCTATCGCGCCCGACCACTTCAAATTCATGCACATCGCCTTCGGCATGGACGACATCGACGAAGTCATGCTGGGCGCCAACATCATGGAGCGAAAGGGCTGGAAGAACGAGAGCATGAACAGTTCGGGCGGCATATCCCGCCACCGCATTTCCAGCGCGATCTACTATTACTGCGACATGCCCGGAAAGGCGGGCGAGGCGGAGTACCACGCCGATACCGACTATCTGGACGACAACTGGGTGCCGCGCGCCTGGGATTTCCGCTTCGGCTCGCTGCTCTGGTCGAACAATGCCCCACCGATCTTCCGGGGCGACAATATTCCCTGGGACATGGCGTTCGACGCCGATCGCGCCAGTTTCGCGCCGTTTCGCAAGACCCGGCCCGGCAAGCTCCCGGTCCATGGCAAGCTGAACGAACTGACCGAGGACGACGAGCACGCGCTTTGACGGTGCGGGGCTGACGGATCGGCCGGCTTGCGACTTGCATGCCGGCCTCAGCCGTATAAATTGGAATGATAATTCTTGAATGGGAGAGGTGCGTGCCATCACGTCGCAGTTTCGTCGCGTCCTGCGGGGTGATGGTGGGGAGCGCGCTGCTTCCGGGTCTCGGCCGTGCGGAAACCTATCGCCGGATCCCGCAGAAGGCGTCGGCACGGGTCATCGTGGACAACGATTTCGCCGGCGATCCGGACGGTCTGGTCGCGCTGGCGCACCAGTTACTGTCGCCCCGTACCCATACCGTGCTTGTCACTGCGTCCGCGCTCGATCCGAAGCTGCTGGGCGATGCACCTGCCGGAACCACGGCTGCTGCCGGACGCGCCGTGGCGAAGGAACTCATCCGCCGCGCGGGGGTCGCAAAGGCGCCGCCGGTGATGGCCGGATCGGAACTGCTGGGCGCCGTCCAGCCCGAGGCGAGCGCTGCGGCGCGGGCCATTGTGGCCGAGGCCATGCGCGACGATCCCCTGCCGCTCTACTTCACTTGCGGCGGCCCGCTCACCAACCTTGCGGCGGCGCTGCGCCTTGAACCGAAGATCGCCGGACGCATGACGGTGATCTGGATCGGCGGCGGCGCCTATCCGGCGGGCGGCTGGGAATACAATCTTTCCGCCGACATCGCCGCCGCACAGATCGTGATCGAGCAGTCGAAAGTGCCGGTCTGGCAGATTCCGCAGGATGCCTATCGGCAGATGCAGTTCTCGGTCGCGGAACTGGCCGAGCAGCTTCGGCCGATCTCGCCCTTCGGCGAATGGCTCTACGACCGTTTCACGACGCCGCCGTCGTTCGTCGATGTGGGCGGAAGCTGGCCGCTCGGCGACAGCCCGACCGTGTTGCTCAGCGCGATTTCGCAGGAGAGCAGCCTGCATGTCGATCTGCAAGCCCGGCGGATCAAGGCGGACTGCACGTATGGCGAGGAAATCGCGGGCCGGACCTTGCGCGTGTTCCGAACGCTGGATGCGCGGCTTACGTTCGGAGATTTCTTTGCCCTGATGCGGCTCCACGCGCGCAGGTGAAGTTTAGCTCAGCAGGCCTGCACGAAATGCTCGACCGAGGGGGCTTCGACGAAGAAGGGTCCTGCCAGCGCGCGCCAGGCCTGAAAACCTTCGGACTCGCGGAAATCGACCATGTGGGCCTCTACGCTCTCCCAGCCGACCACGAGGTGATAGCGCGCGGGATTCTCCACCGAGCGGTGCAGTGCGAAGGAGACGAAGCCCTTGGCCGCTTCGAAATGCGGGCGGGCCTTGGCAACGGCCGCCTCGAAGGTGGCGGCGCGCGCCGGGTCGATGGTGAGGGTGGCGATTTCGTGGATCACAGGCTCGGCTCCTCGACGAATTCGATCAGGTTGCCCGCGCAGTCGCGGATGAAGCAGCCCTTGCCGAAGGCCTCCCGCACCACGAATGCCACGTCCGCGTGCTTTTCCGCCATTTCCGTCAGGAACACTTCGAGGTCTTCCACCCGGAAGGCAACGTGCTTGTTGCCATGGGTCTTGAGATCGCGCGGGGGGAAGCGGCGGTCTTCGGGGAGGGCGGCGGCACCTTCCACCTCGAAGATCTCGAACCGCAGCGGGCCCTTGCGGACCATGGCGGTGCGGGATTTCGCCGCCTCGATATAGAACTTTTTCTCGACCTCGAAGCCGAGCACGCGGCCGTACCAGTCGATCGCCTCGTCAAGGCTGGGGACGGAAACGCCGCCGTGGTGGAAGGTGAATTCGGCCATCTGGATCAGCCCATTTCCGAGAAGGTTTCGGCACACCAGTCGGCGATATAGTCGCGCATGCCGGTGCCGTTGTCGGCGCCGCAGTGCTCTACCTCGAAATCCTTCCTGGTGAAGATGCGGAGCGTGCGCCTGGGGCTGTTCACCGCCTGATCGTAGCTGAGCTGCGCGTTGAAGGCGGGGATCTGGCGGTCGTTCTCGCCGTGGGTGACGAGGAAGGGCACGCGGATTTTCTCCACCTGCCCGTCGAGCGTGATCTGGTCGGCATATTCGAGGAAAGCGTCGCGGTCTTCGATGCCGAAGACCCACATGACGTGATCCCAGTAGTGCGGCACCGGGTTCTCGCCCTCGTTGGCGAGGCGCTCGCGCTGGCGGCGGCCCCAGACGTGGTTGGCGCCCATCACCGCGCAGAGCGCATAGCGCGGCTCGTTGGCGGCGATGCGCGGCGCGTGATAGCCGCCGAAGGAGAGGCCGAAAATGCCGATCCGGTCGTGGATCACATCGCTGCGCGTCAGCAGGTATTCGAGCGCGGGCGTGCCCCAGCGCTCACCGTCGAACACGGCGGGAAGGCGGCGCTTGCGGATTGCCTCGCCGGTGCCGGGCTGGTCCACGAACAGGGTGTTCATCCCCCGCTCCAGGTTCGACTGGCCATGGCCCGCCATGCAGACCTGCTCCTTCATCGAATCGAGCCCGTTGACCGAGACCAGCGTGGGGCGCGGCGTGCCCGAACCGTCGTGGACGAAAATGGCGGTGTAGGCGCCGTCCTCGTAGGGAATTTCCACTTTGTCGACATGCAGCCCGCGCAGCTTCGCGCCCCTGTGGAACAGCTCCAGACCCTTGTCATAGGCCGCCCAGCGCGGGGCATAGTCGCGGCTCTGCATCCGTTCGGCAGCGAGGTAGTAGCCGGAGGCGCGCAAGTACTTGGTGCCGGCGGAGAGCAGGTAACCGGCGGCCTCGTCGCCTTCCGCATTGGCCGTGACCTGATCGGCGACGGCGATCCAGCTATCGAACATCTGCGCGGAACCGGCATCGGCGCCGGCCTTGCTCGCTTCCATGATCGGGCGGTTGGCCTCGTCGATCTCACCATAATTGCCGCCACAGGCGAGCGCGAGGTTGGTGGCGAGGTTCCAGACGTAGTTTCCGGGGAACGGTTCGAACATGATTTATCCTGCGATTTTCAGATGATTATTCGGCGGTCCAGCCGCCATCGACGACAAGGCTGGTGCCGGTCATCAGCGCGGAAGCGTCGGAGGCGAGGAACAGCACCGCGCCCATCAGATCCTCCACCTGACCGATGCGGCCGAGCTTGATTTTGGAAAGCACGCTGGCTTTGAACGCCTCATCCTGGAAGAACGGCCGGGTCAGCGGGGTTTCGATGAAAGTGGGCGCGATCGTGTTGGAGCGGATGCCGTGCGGGGCAAGGTCCAGCGCCATGGCCTTGTTCATGCCCTCCAGCGCCCATTTGCTGGCGCAGTAAAGCGTGCGGTTCGGTCCGCCCACGTGCCCCATCTGGCTGCCCATGTGGATCAGGCTGCCCGGCGTGCCGGTATCGATCATCCGCGTCACGCAGGCCTGCGCCACGAAGAAGGCGGACTTGAGATTGAGGTCGAGCACGGCGTCGTAATCGTCCTCGCTCACCTCCCACATCGGCTTGGGGCGGTTGGTGCCGGCATTGTTGACGAGGACGTGGAACGGCGCGCGGTCCGCGAAGAATGCTGCAACGGCGCCGAGGTCCGAAACGTCGAGCGTCGCGGCCTTGGCGCCATTTCCGATCTCGGCGGCAGCCGCGTCGATCTCTGCCGAGGTGCGGGCGACCAGGGTGACCTCCGCGCCCGCTGCCGCCAGTGCGGCCGCGGCGCCAAGGCCGATGCCCCGGCCCGCCCCGGTCACCAGAGCCCGCCGCCCGTCAAGGCGCAGGCTTGGCGTTTGCGGGATCGCCATGGTCAGGCTGCCGTTTCGGGCGTCGGTTCGGCCTGACCGGCATAAGGCACGTTGCGCCCGCCAAAGCGGCGCACGCGGATATTCGCCTGCTCGCCGTGCCCCGCGAAGCCCTCCAGCGCACAGAGGCGCGAGCAATATTCGCCGATCAGCGCCGAAGCCTCATCGGTGGTGACGCGCTGGTAGGTGCAGGTCTTCAGGAATTTGCCGACCCACAAGCCTCCCGTGTAGCGCGCGGACTTCTTCGTCGGCAGCGTGTGGTTGGTGCCGATCACCTTGTCGCCGAAGCTGACATTGGTGCGGCTCCCCAGGAACAGCGCGCCGTAATTGGTCATGTTCTGGAGGAAGTAGTCCGGATCGGCGGTCATCACCTGCACGTGCTCGCTGGCGATCTCGTCGGCGATGTTGACCATCTCCTCGTAGCTGTCGGCCACGATCACTTCGCCGAAGTTCTCCCAGGCCTTGCGGGCATGATCGGCGGTGGGGAGGATCTGGAGCAGTCGCTCGATCTCGGCCATGGTGGCGCGGGCGAACTTCTCGGAATTGGTCAGCAGCACGCCGGGGCTGTCAGGCCCGTGCTCGACTTGCCCGAGGATATCGGTGGCGGCGATTTCGGGGTCGCAGCCGATCTCGTCGGCAATGATCAGCGTTTCGGTCGGCCCGGCGAAGAGGTCGATGCCGACGCGGCCGAAAAGCTGGCGCTTGGCTTCGGCGACGAAGGCATTGCCGGGGCCGACGAGGATATCGACCGGATCGATGCTCTGCGTGCCGATCGCCATCGCGCCGACGGCCTGAATGCCGCCCAGCGCATAGATCGCATCGGCCCCGGCCATGGCTTGGGCTGCGACAATGGCGCGCGCCGGCTTGCCCTGGAACGGCGGGGCGCAGGTCACGACGCGCTTTACCCCCGCGACCTTAGCGGTGATCACCGACATGTGTGCGGAGGCGAGCAGCGGATACTTGCCGCCGGGCACGTAGCAGCCGGCCGAACCGAGCGGAATGTTCCTGTGGCCCAGCACGACGCCGGGCAGCGTCTCGACTTCTACGTCCTTCATCGAATCTCGCTGGATCTGTGCGAAGTTCTTCACTTGTGCCTGCGCGAAGTCGATGTCCTTGCGTTCCTGCGGGCTCAGGCTGTCGACGCAGGCGTCGATCTCGGCCTGCGAAAGGCGATAGTCGTCGCGGTCCCAGCCGTCGAACTTGATGGACATCTCGCGCACCGCTTCGTCGCCGCGCTTCTCGATATCGGCAAGCGCCGCCTCGACGATGTCGCGAACCTTGCGATCCGCGTCTGCCTTTGCCTCGGCAGTGGCGCCGCGCTTCAGCCAGGTGGCCATTGTATTCTCCCGATCCGGTGTGACGTGATTTTCATCGGACCTAGCGCCGGCGGGCGAGCGGGGACCATCGCATGTTATCGATGGCTTGCTATCGATCCTATGCCGTTGTTGCCGCAGGGGGGCTTCGCTAGCCGTTCTTCCAAGCAAAGAGCATTCCGGGAGAACAAGGAACAATGCGCCTCGCCACTCTCGATGACGGCACCCCCGACGGGCGCCTCGTCGTCGTTTCGCCCGAGGGCGACCGTTTCGCGCCTGCGCCTGTGGATACGCTGCAACAGACGATGGAAAGCTGGGCCTTCGTCGCACCCGTGCTGGCCGAGATTTCGGAATTTCCCGAAGCGCTGGATGCCGCGCTGCTGCGCGCGCCGCTGCCGCGTGCGTGGCAGTGGCTCGATGGCTCGGCCTTCGCCTGCCACGGCGAACTGATGGACAAGGCACTCGGCGTGGTGCCGGTGAAGACCGGCAAGCCGCTGATGTATCAGGGTACTTCCGACAAGTTCTACGGCCCTGCCGAGGACGTGCGTTTCCTCAGCGAAGAGAACGGCATCGATTTCGAAGGCGAGTTCGGCGTGATCGTCGACGCCGTGCCGATGGGGACCTCCGCCGAAGACTGCATGAAGCACATCCGCCTGATCGTGCAGATCAACGACTGGTCGCTGCGCAAACTGGCCGGGCCGGAGATGAAGACCGGCTTCGGCTGGGTTCAGGCCAAGCCGCCCTGTTCGATGGCGCCCTTCGCGGTCACGCCGGAAGAACTGGGCGGTGCGTGGCGCAATGGCCGCGTCTGCATGGACCTCTTGGTGGACTGGAACGGCCAGCGCTTTGGCGCCGCCAATGGCGAGCCGATGGGGCATGGTTTCCACGAGCTGGTCGCCCACGCCTGTGCCACGCGCGATCTGGTGGCGGGCACGGTGATCGGATCGGGCACCGTTTCCAATGAGAATTACCGCGAGATCGGCTCCTCCTGCATCGCCGAGCGGCGCGGGATCGAACTGGTCGATTTCGGAGAGCCCCGCACCGAATTCATGCGCTTTGGCGACACCGTGCGGATGCAGGGAACCCTTGCCGATGGCCGCGCGCCGTTCGGCGTCATCGAACAGAAGGTCGTAAAGGCATGAGTGAAGTTCTTTCCGATTCCGGCCTGCCGCCGATCCAGCGCGTCGTTACCGGGCATGATGCGCAAGGCCGCGCGGTGTTCCGCTCTGAGGACGTGACGCCAACGAAGATGATCCCCTCGGGCGATGCCTCGTTCCTGACGATCTGGACCACCGCCACTGTACCTGCGGACAACAACGACGAGACCGAAGGCCGCGAACGCCCCACCGGCACCACGCTCGAAGGTGGATCGGTGATCCGCGTGGTCGATATGCTGCCGGGCAAGCAGAGCCCTATGCACCGCACCAACTCGATCGACTACGGCATCGTGCTGAAGGGCGCGATCGAACTGGAGCTGGAAGACGGCCGCAAGACGATTGTGCGCGAAGGCGGCATCATCGTCCAGCGCGGGACCAACCATCTCTGGCGCAATACTACCGCAGAGGTTTGCCGGATCGCCTTCATCCTGATCGAGGCACCGGCCTATCTCCACAACGGCGTGCCGCTGGACGAGGCCAAGCCCGAGCAGGTCGATCCGGTCTACAACGCGGCGGCGGACAAGGGCTGATGTTCGACCTCTCCGGCAAAAGCGCGATCGTCACCGGCTCCACACGCGGGATCGGGCGTGCCATTGCCGAGGGGCTGATCGCACAAGGCGCGCGCGTGGTGATCTCCAGCGAGGATGCGCAGGACACCGCACGCGTCGCTGCCGAACTCGAGATGCCGGGCCAGCCTTGCGATGTGACCGACGATGCGGCGCTGGTCGCTTTGGTGGATCGCGCGGTGGCTGAATTCGGCGGGCTGGACGTGCTTGTCTGCAATGCCGGGATCACCGGCAGGGCGGGGCCTTTCGCCGATCTCGACATGGCCGACTATGCCCGTGTCATGGCGATCAATCTTACCAGTCAGGTCGCGCTCTGCAATCTGGCCCTGCCGAAAATCGCGGAGCGCGGCGGCGGGGTTGCGGTGCTGGTTTCCAGCCTTTCGGGGCTGAGGGGCAACGGGCGAATCAACGCTTATGCTCTCGCCAAGGCGGGTGTTGCGCAACTGGCGCGTAATCTGGCGGTGGAGTGGGGGCCGCGCGGGGTGCGCGTGAATGCGATCTCGCCCGGTTTCATCGCAACCGAACTGTCAGGACCTTTGCTGGCGGACGAGGCCTTCATGGCCCGCCGCATGGCGATGACGCCGCTTCGCCGCCCCGGCATGCCGCAGGAGGTCGCAGGCGCTGCCGTGTTCCTGGCTTCCGACGCAGGGGCTTTCGTCACCGGGCACAACCTCGTGGTGGACGGCGGCACGCTGATAACCGACGGTAGCTGAAAAAAGCGCTTTGATATCAGGCCGGAAAGAGAACCGGCCGAAGGAAAGGGAGAGAATGACACGCCATCATGAGCCGGGCATGCTGACCGGCATCTCGCTGCTGCTGCCGATCACGCTGACAACGATGGCGATCGTGCTGTTGACGCCGATCATCCCCGATCTGATGGCGCATTACCGCACGGTACCCGGACACGAATACTGGGTGCCGATGGTCCTGACGTTGCCTTCGCTCTGCGTGGCGCTGCTCTGTCCGCTCGCAGGGATGCTGGGCGACTGGTTCGGCCGGCGGCGCCTCCTGTTGGCCGCATTCCTGCTCTATGCGGTTGTTGGCGTCATGCCGGTCTTCCTGACCGACCTCACGCATATCCTGATCTCGCGCGTGGGCGTGGGGATTGCCGAAGCGCTGATCTACGTTCTTTCGACGACGATGATCGGCGACTATTACAAGGGTGCCTCGCGGGACAAATGGCTGGCGGCGCAGACCGCCTTCGCCTCGATGTCGGCGCTGCTCTTCTTCAACCTCGGCGGTATCATGGGCGAGGGTGGCTGGCGCACGCCGTTCTGGGCCTATGCCTCGGCGCTGGGGATGTTTGTCCTGGTCTGGAAGTTCACCTGGGAGCCCTCGGGGGACGGCTCCGGGGAAGAGGGCGCCGATACAGCGCCGCATAACCGCTCTTGGGAGGGGTTCCCCTGGGCAAGGATGGCGATGATCGTTGCCATTACCGTCTACGGTTCGGTGTTCTTCTATACGGTGCAGATTCAGGCACCGAGCGGGCTTGCCGAACTGGGCCTCGCCAGCCCGGCCGAGCGAGGTTTCCTGACCTCGATCGCTTCGATCGGCGTGCCGCTGGGCACCTTCCTCTATTCGCGGCTGGGCCGTAAGTGGTCTGTCGGCAGGCTGCTGCTCCTTGAATTCGCGCTGCTCTCGATGGGCTTCATGCTGATGGCCCGGTCTGGCGCGGTGCCGGGCTTTCTCGCCGGGTGCTTCGTCAACCAGGTAGGCGCGGGCCTGCTTCTGCCGACCTTGCTGGTGTGGTCCATGTCGATCCTGAAGTTCGAATTCCGTGGACGCGGAACCGGCTTCTGGCAATCGGCTTTCGCTTTCGGCCAGTTCCTTTCGCCCATCGTGGTGACCTTCGCGGGCCAGCGCACCGGGGGGCTGCTCGGCGCTTTCTCGGTGCTCTCGATAGCGGCGCTGGGCGGCGTGATCGTCGCCTTGCTGGCTGCGCGCGCGTCTCATGGCAGGAACGGAGCGATGGCGCATGGCTGAGCGTCTGAACGACAAGATCGCGGTCGTCACGGGTGCGGCGAACGGCATCGGAGAAGGCGTGGCGGACATGTTCCGCAAGGAGGGCGCCGCGGTGATCGGTGTCGACCTTTCGGGAACGGATCGGAACTGCGACCTCACTGACGAAGCGGCCACGAACGCACTATTTGCGGAAATCGGCGCTTCGTGCGGGCGCATCGACATACTTGTGAACGCGGCGGCCTTTGCGGTGTTCGGCTGGATAGAGGACCTTGGTTATGCCGACTGGCGGAAAACGCTGACCGGCGAACTCGACATCGTCTATCTGGCGACCCGCGCGGCCTGGCCGTGGCTCAGGGCAAGCGGCAGGGCCAGCATCGTCAACTTCGCCTCGGCCAATGCCCGTCATGCCCTTGAAGGTTCTCCTGCGCTGGCGCATTGTGCGGGCAAGGGAGGCGTACTGGCCATGACGCGGCAGCTCGCGATGGAAGGCGCTCCGCATGGGATCCGCGCCAACACCATCGCGCCCGGTTTCATCCGCACTGCGGCCACCGCGCGCCACCTTGAGGCGGACCCGGCCTTCGAGCAGCAGGTTCTGGCGAAGAACATGCTCAAGCGACTCGGCGAGCCCGAGGACATCGCATGGGCCGCCACCTGGCTCGCAAGCGACGAGGCCCGGTACGTCACCGCTGCAGATATCGCGATCGATGCCGGCGCCACGGGTTGGTGACAGCGGCCAGGGGCGGCTTATCGTGCCCGCCTATCGTGCCGGCGGTGTTTTCTGCCCCGAAACATCCGGACCAGTGCCCTCCGCGTTAGGGTTTGAAGCCCCCAATTGCCCGTGTCGCGCACAATTTCGGCGCCGCGAAATCGCAGGGGCCGTTTACCTCCTATATTAGCCAATAGGTAAATGTCCGGATTGCACCGCGGATTGGTGTGTCCGATAGAATTCATCCTTGCGGCCTTGTTTACCTTTCCCTAGGCCGCAAACTGTATAAGTCACTGAATTCCGATGGATAGCGCGATTGGGGTGCGATCTGTCGGGGGGGTGATTTTGGGGCATTATAGTTTGGTGGGGCATGACCGAAATTAAGCAAAAGAATCGCAAGGCCGTCGATGTGGCGGCCGGTGTTGACGCCGCTGTCGGTGGCACCGTTGCAGGCGCTGTCGCGGGTGGGGCCGTGGCTGAGCCGCAGGTGAACGGCAGTCTGCCGCTCTACCGCGAACCGCGGCCTGTACACAGCGTCACGCACGCCGATGCAGCTGTCGTCGTCGCGCCGACCGATTTCGGCTTTGCCGCTACCGCACCGATGATCCAGCTCACTGTTGATGAGTTCGAGCGCGCGGCACTCGACTATCCGATCCTGTTCTTCGGCGAAGATCGTCAGCCCTACGTCGTTACCGGCCTCGAAGCCGAGCGGAACCTTTTCGTTTCGGAAGGGCGCTATCAGGCAGGGGCCTACATTCCGGCCTACCTGCGCCGCTATCCCTTCGTCTTCGCCCGTGACGAGGGAAGCGATCGCCTGATCCTCTGCCTCGACCACGCGTCGGGCCGCGTTGCGAACAGGGGCGATGAAGATTCGGTCGTCCTTTTCGAAAAGGGCGAACCTACCGAACTGACGCTGCAGGCACTGCGCTTCTGCGAGAATTACGAAGCGGCTCAGGCACGCACCCGCGTTCTCATTGCCCTGCTGGACGAACTCGACCTGTTCGAGCCCAAGCGGGTCCATTACACGGCGCCGAATTCGACCGAGCCTAGCCTGCTGGTGGAATATGTGACCGTGAACCGCGCTCGGTTCGAGGGGCTGGATTCCGAACAGTTCCTGCGGCTGCGCGAAGCGGGAGCGCTGCCCGCGATCCATGCGCAGATCGCTTCGCAAGCGAAGTGGGACGCCCTGGCTGCCGTCGCGCGCGACACCTGACACCGACCGACCGGCACCGCCTTGCCTGCTCCCGGTGGGAGCGGGGAGGGCGGCGTTGACTCGCGTGCGCGTAATCAAACCGGAAAAAATTTCTTAACAATCTGATAAGTAAGAAATTTTTCCTCTTCATTTCTAAGTGTTGTCCCGGATTCCCCGCTGGCGATCCCGTGTCGTACAGCTGCGAAATCCCGCCCCGGGGGCGGGCCGGGCAACTTGCCGACCAGGCATCCGGGGGGCATACCTTGTACACTTCTGAACCTTTCGCTGGCCGTTCCACCGCGAGCACGGCGCAGGACCGCCCGTCCCGTTCCTGGCGTTCGAGCGCGTCCGTGGCGACGCTTGCAGCGATGATGGTATTCGGCGGTGTCCTGCCGGTTCAGGCTTCTGCCGCTCCAACCCCGACGCCATCCCCCGCGCCTGCCCCCACGCCGTCCCCGATCGTCATGCCGCCGGTCGGCGCGCAGGTCCTCAACCCGGTGACCGGCGAGTTCGAGACCGTCACCAAGCAATTGCCGCCGATGCAGGTGCAGACGGACGGCAACAACGTCATCCTGCTCGCGGACGAGGTCGGACAGACGTTCGACGTTTCGGGCACGACCTACACGGTCACCGCGGTCACCACGGATGCGGGCGGCGCCGTGACCGCGGTTTCGCTGGAAAGCTCTGCCGACAACACGATCAGCACGACTGACGCCGTCACCTCGATTGCGCCTGCCACCAATGCCACCGGCGCGGACGAGGTGCAGTTCCAGTCAGGCATCAACGACAGCATCTACCGCAAGGTCCTGCGCGGGCGGAACGGCGGCAATGGCCATATCGGCGCACTGTTCATTTCCGCGGGGGACGGTGGTTCCGGCGCCAAGGGCGATGACATCAACCAGACGATTTCGGGGTCCTATACCTCGCGGTCCAACAATCTGGCGGCCGTCATCGTGCAGAGCATCGGCGGTGACGGCGGCAAGGGCGGCAACGGCTATCTTGGTTCGGACGGCGGTTCGGGCGGCAACGCCGGCGTCGGCGGAGACGTCAACCTCGTCAGCAATGCCCAGGTCCTGACCACCGGCAGCAACAGCTACGGTATTCTCGTCAGCAGTTCGTCGGGCAAGGGCGGCGCGGGTGGTTCCGGCTTCCTGTCGGGCGGCGGTTCGGGCGGCGGGTCTCCGGGCGTAGGCGGAGACGCCACGGCCACGAACAACGGCACGGTGGCCACGCAGGGTGCGGGCTCGATCGGTATTCTCGCACAGAGCCTCGGCGGTTCGGCCGGTGACGGCGGCGGTAGCTGGGGCCTCGTCTCGTCGAGCGGCGGCGGCAGCTACGGCGGCAAGGGAGGTGACGTCCGGGTCAACCAGAACGGTGTGGTCCAGACCGAGGGCGAGGGCGCGCACGGCGTGCTCGCGGAATCCATCGGCGGTTCGGGCGGCGATGGCGGCAGCGGCGGTGGCCTGTTCGCTGACGGCAGCAACGGCGGCGCCGGCGGTCCGGGCGGCGACGCGACGATCACGGCCGGCAGCAATTCGTCCACCAAGACTTCCGGCGATTTCGCCCATGCCTTCTTCGCGCAGTCCATCGGCGGCGGCGGCGGCAACGGCGGCACCACGGTGGGTCTGGTGGCGCTCGGCAGCGCGGGCAGCCAGGGCAGCGACGCGGGCTCCGTGATCGTGAATCTTGCAGCCGGTGCCTATGCCTCGACCTCCGGCACCGGCTCTTACGCGGTGCTGGCACAGTCGGTCGGCGGCGGCGGCGGCAGCGCCGGTGTTACCGGCGGCCTCGCCGCGCTGGGCGGCTCGGGCGAAGGTGGCGGCAACGGCGGCACCGTGCTCGTGACTTCCGGCGCGACGCTTGTGACAACGGGCGAGGCGGGCAAGGGCATCTTCGCGCAGTCCATCGGCGGCGGCGGCGGCAACGCTTCGGGTTCGGGCGGCCTGGTTGCGCTGGGCGGTTCGGGCGCGGGCGGCGGTAATGGCGGTCTGGTCCAGGTTACGCAGACCTCGGCCGGCTCGGTCACGACCGGGGGAGACTGGTCCGACGCGATCTTCGCCCAGTCCGTAGGCGGCGGCGGCGGCTCGGGCTCCGGTTCGGTCGGTCTCGTCGGCCTTGGCGGATCGGGCGCCACGGGCGGCCTCGGCGGTACGGTGATCGTCGACAACGAAGGCGCACTGAAGACCACGGGCGATTACGCCCGTGGCATTTTTGCGCAGTCTGTCGGCGGCGGCGGCGGTGCAGGCGGCAATTCGACCGGCCTTGTCGGTATCGGCGGCAGCGGTTCGGGAACGAGCCCGGGCGGCAATGTCACCGTCACGAACGGCGGCTCGATCTCGACCTCCGGCGAACGTTCGATCGGCATCCAGGCCCAGTCGGTCGGCGGCGGCGGTGGTGACGGCGGTACGTCCACCGGCCTCATTTCCATCGGCGGGTCCGGCGGCGGCGGCGGTGCCGGTGGTATCGTCACCGTCACCAACAGCGGAACGATCACCACCAAGGGCGACCAGGCACTGGGCATCATCGCCCAGTCGATCGGTGGCGGCGGCGGCAATGGCGGATCGAGCACCGGCGTGCTCGCTATCGGCGGTGCGGGCGGTAACGGCGGCAAGGGCGGCAAGGTCGTCCTCAACCAGACCGGCCTCGTTTCTACTTCGGGTGACGATGCAACGGCGATCTTCGTCCAGTCGATCGGCGGCGGCGGCGGCAACGGCGGCTCGGCAGTTTCTGCAGGTCTCTTTGTCAGCGCGGCCTTCGGCGGCAAGGGCGGCGGCGGCGGTGCAGGCGGCGACATCTGCGTCAACACCAACTCTTCGTGCACCACGGCCAGCGCAAGCATGGGCTCGGCCTATATCGAAACCTTCGGAGACCGTTCGAGCGGCCTCTTCGCGCAGTCTGTCGGCGGCGGCGGCGGCAACGGCGGCTTCGCGCTCTCGGCCTCGGCGGGTCTCGGTGCCACCGCCTCGATCGCCTTTGGCGGCTCAGGCGGATCGGGTGGTTCGGGCGGTGCGGTGCGCGTGGGCCTTCAGGGCTATATCGCGACCAAGGGCGATCTTTCGGACGGCATTTTCGCCAGCTCGGTGGGCGGCGGCGGCGGTAACGGCGGCTTCTCGGTAGCGGCGGGCGCATCGCTCGGCGGATCGCTGACGATGAGCTACGGCGGCGCCGGCGGCGTGGGCGGTGCCGGTGGACTGGTCGACGTTGAAAGCGCAACGGACATCTCCACCGAAGGCGACCAGTCGCGCGGCATCTTTGCGCAGTCCGTCGGCGGCGGCGGCGGCAATGGCGCCTTCTCGGCAAGTGCCGCGATCGGCCTTGGTGCGATCACCTCGACCTTCGGCGGCGCGGGCGGCGCGGGGTCGGATGGTTCGACTGTCACGCTAGTCTCGGTCGGCACCATCTCGACCAAAGGCATCCAGTCCGACGCGATCTTCGCGGAGAGCGTTGGCGGCGGCGGCGGTAACGGCGGCTTCGCGGTCGGCCTTGCCGGCGGTGCGGCCGGCGCGGTCAGCCTCACGTTCGGCGGCGGCGGCGGCAACGGCGGATCGGGTGACGACGTCTTCGTCTCCTCGACCGGCGATCTTTCCACCGAGGGGCTCAGCTCCAACGGTATCTTTGCGCAGTCCGTCGGCGGCGGCGGCGGCAATGGCGGCTTCGCGGTTTCCGGCTCGGTCGGCGGCGCCGGCGCAATGTCCGCGGCCTTCGGCGGCAGCGGCGCGAATGGCGGCAATGGCGGCAAGGTCACGGTCGGCAGCACCGGTACGATCACGACGGTCGGCGATCTTTCCAACGGCATCCTCGCGCAGTCTGTCGGCGGCGGCGGTGGTAACGGCGGCTTCTCGGCAGCCGTTTCGGGCGGCGGCATCGGCGCGGCAGGCCTTTCGATGGGCGGCGCGGGCGCCAACGGCGGCGATGGCGACGAAGTCTCGGTCACCTCTAACGGTGGTATCTGGACGCAGGGCGCGGCCTCGGCCGGCATTCTCGCGCAGTCTGTCGGCGGCGGCGGCGGCAATGGCGGTCTCGCGATCTCCGCCAGCGGCGGCTGGGCGGGCGGTGCATCGCTCGCCTTCGGCGGGGGCGCGGGCAACGGCGGCACCGGCGGCAAGGTCACTCTGGTCAGCAACGGCAATATCCTGACCGAAGGCGACAGCTCCCAGGGCCTGTTCGCGCAGTCGGTGGGCGGTGGCGGCGGCAACGGCGGCGGTGCGATCGCTGTTGCAGGCGGCCAGGGTGGCGGCATCTCCGCGTCGTTCGGCGGTGATGGCGGCAATGGCGGCTCCTCGGGCGCAGTCAACATCGACAGCACCGGCGACATCCAGACGCTCGGCGACAATGCCGATGCGATCTTCGCGCAGTCGCTCGGCGGCGGCGGCGGCAACGGCGGTTTTGCCATTTCCGCCTCGGGCGGCCAGTTCGGCGCGGTCAGCCTCTCGATGGGCGGCACCGGCGGCCGCGGCGGCTCTTCGGGTGACGTTGGGGTCATCTCCGATGGCGACCTGACGACTTCGGGCGACTTCTCGGCTGGCGTGCGTGCGCAATCGATCGGCGGCGGCGGCGGTAACGGCGGCTTCGCGATCTCTGCGGCAGGCGCTCAGTTCGGCGCCGTTTCGCTCTCCTTCGGCGGCAACGGCGGCACGGGCGGCGCGGCAGGCAACGTAACGCTGGTCTCGACCGGCGATATCTGGACCGAGGGCAATTACTCGCAGGGGCTGTTCGCCCAGTCTGTCGGCGGCGGCGGTGGTAACGGCGGTTTCTCGGTCAGCGCTTCGGGTGCGCAATACGGCGCTGCTGCCATCGGCTTCGGCGGCAAGGGCGGCACCGGCGGTGCGGCGGGCAATGCGGACCTCACCAATACCGGCGACATCGTCACCCTGGGTGATTTCAGCGCGGGCGCGCAGGTCCAGTCGATCGGGGGCGGCGGCGGCAACGGCGGCTGGAGCGTCAGCGCGGCAGGCGGCCAGTATGGCGCTGTCGCGATCGGCTTCGGCGGCAGCGGCGGCGCGGGCGGTACGGCGGGCGATGTTACGCTCACTTCGACCGGCCAGATCGCCACGACCGGGGACCAGTCGAGCGGCCTCGTGGCGCAGTCCATCGGCGGCGGCGGCGGCAATGGCGGCTTCTCCGCCAGCGTTGCGGGCGCCCAGTACGGCGCGGCGGCGCTCTCGTTCGGCGGCACCGGCGGCACGGGTAACGACGCGGGAACGGTTACGCTGGCCAACACCGGCGACATCTACACCGAAGGCACGCTTTCGAACGGCATCTTCGCGCAATCCGTGGGCGGCGGCGGCGGCAACGGCGGATTCTCCGTCGCGGTCGCGGGCGCGCAATATGCCTCGGCGGCGCTGGCGCTGGGCGGATCGGGCGGATCGGGCGGTGCGGGCAAGGCGGTCTCGGTCGTCTCGACCGGCAACATCACCACGCTGGGCGATCAGGCGGACGGCATTCTGGCGCAGTCGATCGGCGGCGGCGGCGGTAATGGCGGCTTCGCCATTTCCGGCACCCTGACCGCCAGCAGTGACGGCGTTTCGGCCTCGGTCGCGATCGGCGGCAAGGGCGGCTCCGGCGGCGAGGCGGGCGACGTTTCGCTCGTCAGCACCGGCGACATTTCGACGAGCGGCGCCAGTTCGGTCGGCCTCTTCGCCCAGTCGGTGGGCGGCGGCGGCGGCAATGGCGGTTTCGCGGGCGCGCTTTCGCTGTCGGTGGGCAATGCCGTGGCCGTGGGCATCGGCGGTTCGGGCGGCACCGGCAATACGGCGGGCAACGTTTCGCTGGGATCAACCGGCAACGTTTCCACCACGGGCAACCTCGCGGCGGGCATCCAGGCCCAGTCGATCGGCGGCGGCGGCGGTAACGGCGGCTTCAGCTTGACCGCCTCGGCCACGGTCGAGGGTCAGTCCATCGGCAACAGCAGCGGTGGCACCGGCGGCAGCGGCGGTCTGGCCGGCAATGTCGACGTGACCAGCCTTGGAACCGTGCAGACCACGGGCGAACTGGCTAACGGCATCTTCGCGCAATCGGTCGGCGGCGGCGGCGGCAATGGCGGCTTCTCGGTTTCCGCCAGCCTTTCGGCCAAGGGCGATTCCGATACGCAGAGCGTTGGCGGCAATGGCGGTACCGGCAACGATGCGGGCATGGTCAGCGTCTCGGCCACGGCCGGTGCCAATGCGGCCATCGAAGGCTATTCGGTCGTCACATCGGGAACGGGTTCGAACGGTATCCTTGCCCAGTCTGTTGGCGGCGGCGGCGGCTCCGGCGGTTTCTCGGTCGGCGGGGCGTTCTCGGGTGAAGGCGATGCCGCCTCCAACCAGGTTGGCGGCAGCGGCGGCGCGGGCGGTAACGCCTCGACCGTCGATGTCGTCAATGTCGGCAAGATCCAGACCACCGGCAATATCGCCAACGGCATCTTCGCGCAGTCGGTTGGCGGTGGCGGCGGCAACGGCGGCTTCTCGGTCGGCGCCGGTGTTTCGATCAAGGGCGATGCGGAATCAAGCGTCGGCGGCGGTGAAGGCGGCGCGGCGGGCAATTCCGACGATGTCAGCGTAGACACTACCGGTTCGATCTACACCGAAGGCGCGGCGTCCAACGGCGTGCTTGCCCAGTCGGTCGGCGGCGGCGGCGGCACCGGCGGTTTCTCGGTCAGCGCGGGCTTCAGCGCGGAAGGCGATTCCACCAGCGACAGCGTTGGCGGTGGCGGCGGTTCGGGCGGCAACGCCGGCAACGTCACGGTCGTGGCGCGTGAGGGCATCACCACCAAGGGTGACGGTTCCAACGGCGTCTTCGCGCAGTCAGTTGGCGGCGGCGGCGGCTCGGGCGGCTTTGCCGTGGGCCTCGGCGTTTCGCTGAAGGGCGATGCGGAATCGAACGTTGGCGGCGGCGAGGGTTCGCTGGGCGGCACGGCGGGCGACGTTTCGGTCACCACCGAAGGCACGATCTGGACCGAAGGCGCAGCGGCAGCGGGCATCTTTGCGCAGTCGGTCGGCGGTGGCGGCGGCAACGGCGGCTTCTCGGTCGGCGCGGGCTTCTCCAGCGAGGGCGGTTCGTCCTCCACCAGCGTCGGCGGGGCCGGCGCGGGCGGCGCGACGGCGGGCAACGTCACCGTCCATGCCGATAGCGACATCCAGACCAAGGGCACCGGATCGAACGGCATCCTCGCCCAGTCGATCGGCGGCGGCGGTGGTAACGGCGGCTTCGCCGTGGGCCTTGGCGTCTCGATCAAGGGCGACGCCGAATCCTCGGTCGGCGGCGGCGGCGCGGGCACCGGCTCGAATGCCGGCGATGTAACCGTGACCGGCACTGGCACGATCGTCACTCTGGGCGATCAGGCCAACGGCGTCTTCGCGCAGTCTGTCGGCGGCGGCGGCGGCAACGGCGGCTTCTCGGTCGGCGCGGGCCTCAGCCTTGACGGCGAGGCGACCAGCGACAGCGTCGGCGGCTCTGGCGGCGGCGGCGGCAGCGCCGGCACCGTCACGGTGGACCGCGTGGGCGACATCGGCACCAGCGGCGCCAATTCGAACGGAATCCTGGCCCAATCGGTGGGCGGCGGCGGCGGCAACGGCGGCTTCGCCGTGGGCCTTGGCGCCTCCATGAAGGGCGATGCGACCTCCAGCGTGGGCGGCGGCGAAGGCGGCACGGCCGGTGACGGCGCGGACGTGTTCGTGTCCGACGTGGGAACGATCGTCACCAGCGGCACCAACTCGAACGGCATCTTTGCGCAGTCCGTGGGCGGCGGCGGCGGTTCGGGCGGCTTCTCGGTCGGCGCGGGCTTCAGCCTCGAAGGCGGGGCGACCAGCACCAGCGTCGGCGGTTCGGCCGGCGCGGGCGGTAGCGCGGGCACGGTTTCCGTCAGCCATGACGGCGATATCCAGACCACGGGCGCATCGGCCAACGGCATCTTTGCGCAGTCCGTGGGCGGCGGCGGCGGTGTCGGCGGCTTTGCCGTGGGCCTTGGCGCGTCGATGGATTCGGACGCCAAGTCCAGCGTCGGCGGCGGCGCGGGCGGCGCGGCCGGTTCGGCTTCGGACGTTACCGTAGACCAGACCGGTACCATCATAACCTCGGGCGCGGCGGCCAATGGCGTGCTGGCCCAGTCCATCGGCGGCGGCGGCGGCGTCGGCGGATTCTCGGTCTCGGCGGCCTTGTCCTCCTCGGGCGGTGCGGCTTCGGATTCGACCGGCGGTTCCGGCGGTTCCTCGGGTGATGCCGGGTCGGTCAGCGTGTCGGTCGATGGCGATATCCAGACCGACGGTGCGCAGGCGCGCGGCGTGGTTGCCCAGTCCATCGGCGGCGGCGGCGGCTCGGGCGGCTTCGCGGTTGGCGCGGCTGCATCAATCGAAGGCGATGCGGAATCGGCGACCGGCGGCGGTGCCGGTGGCTCCTCGGGCAACGCAGGGGACGTCAGCGTCGATGTGAACGGCAATGTCGTCACCAAGGGGGCGGCATCCGTAGCGCTGCTCGCGCAGTCGATTGGTGGCGGCGGCGGCGCGGGCGGCTTTGCGGTGGGCGCGGCGCTGTCCAGCAGCGGCGGCGCCACGGCGGAGTCGACCGGCGGCGACGGCGGCTCGGCAGGCGATGCGGGCGACGTTTCCGTCACGCACACGGGCGGTATCGAGACTTTCGGCGCGCAATCGGGCGCGATCCTGGCGCAGTCCATCGGCGGCGGCGGCGGTTCGGGCGGCTTCTCGGTCGGCGGCGCGCTGAGCGTTGAGGGCGAGGCGAACTCCACCATCGGCGGCGGCGCGGGCGGTTCGGCAGGCAATGCCGGCACCGTGGACGTGGCCAACACCGGCGACATCTATACTCACGGCGCCAACTCCACCGGCATTGTCGCCCAGTCGATCGGCGGCGGCGGCGGAAACGGCGGCTTCTCGGTCTCGGCAGGTCTTGCTCTTTCGGGCGCGGATGCGGTTTCCAGCTCTACCGGCGGCGCGGGTGGTTCGTCCGGCTCGGCCGACGACGTGTCCGTGACCTCCATTGGCAATATCAAGGTCGAGGGCGATCACAGCCGCGGCATCGTGGCGCAGTCGATCGGCGGCGGCGGCGGTACCGGCGGCTTCTCGGTTTCCGGCGCCATTGCCACCAAGGGTGCGGGCGCGTCCGACAGTGTCGGCGGCGCTGGCGGCGCCGGTAATGCGGCGGGCAATGTCACTGTCGTTTCTCAGGGTCAGATCCTGACGGCAGGCGATGCCACCAATGCGGTTCTGGCTCAGTCCATCGGCGGCGGCGGCGGCGCGGGCGGCTTCTCGGGCAGCCTTGCGGCAGCGCTGGGCGGCGGTTCGGCGGTCAGCTCGGTTGGCGGCGCGGGCGGCATCGGTTCCGATGCGGGCAACGTGGATCTGACGCTGAGCGGCGCGCTCGGCACGCTGGGCAATGGCTCGGCAGCGGTCGTTGCGCAGTCCATCGGCGGCGGCGGCGGCGTGGGCGGTTTCTCGCTCGGCCTTGCGGCGGCTTCCAACGGCGAAGGCGCCAGCGCGGTCACCGGCGGCTCGGGCGGCGATGGCGGCGTCGGCGGCAATGTTCTCGTTTCCACCAGCGCACTCATCCAGACCCACGGTGCGCTTTCCGATGGCGTTCTGGCGCAGTCGATCGGCGGCGGCGGCGGCTCGGGCGGCTTCGCCGTAGCCGGTACGCTGGCGCTCGGCGAGAAGGCGGCTTCCAGTGCCACGGGCGGTGCTGGCGGTTCCGGTCAGGATGCCGGCCTGGTCACCGTGCAGAACACCGGCGATATCTACACCTTCGGTGCATCGTCCAATGGCGTGGTTGCCCAGTCGATCGGCGGCGGCGGCGGAAACGGCGGCTTCGCCGGCTCGCTGACGATTTCGTCGACTTCGGAAGCCGTGACCAACAGCCTCGGCGGTTCGGGCGGCGTTGGTGGCAATGCCGGTGCGGTCAAGGTCGTGACCACCGGCGATATCCAGGTCCTGGGCGATCGCTCGATGGCTATCGTCGCGCAGTCGATCGGCGGCGGCGGCGGCTCGGCCGGCTTCTCGCTGGGTGCCTCTGCCTCGCAGGCCGCTTCGGCAAGCGACGCGGTCGGCGGCTCGGGCGGCGCAGGCGGTGACGGCGGCACGGTCGAAGTCGCCAACGGCTCGACCGGCACGGTCGTGACTACCGGCAACTTCGGCTACGCGATCCTTGCGCAGTCGATCGGCGGCGGCGGCGGTTCGGGCGGGTTCGCCACGGGCGGCGCGCTCTCGCTGTCCGAAGGCGCAAGTTCCTCGGTCGGCGGCGGAGCCGGCGGCGCGGCGGGTGATGGCGGCAATGTCGGCGTCAACAACTACAGCCTGATCCAGACCAGCGGCGACGGCGCCGTGGCGGTCTTCGCGCAGTCGATCGGCGGCGGTGGCGGCTCGGGCGGCTTTGCGGTCGGCGCGGGCCTTGCCGGCGGCAGCGACAGCACGCTTTCCAATGCCATCGGCGGCGGTGCGGGCACTGGCGGTTCGGCGGGCACGGTCTCGCTCTATAACGACGGTACAATCCTGACGCAGGGCGCCAACGCAACGGCGGTGCTGATGCAGTCCATCGGCGGCGGTGGCGGCAACGGCGCCTTCGCGGTCAGCGGCGCGCTGGCCAAGGGCGGCGCGGCGAACAGCTCCATCGGCGGAGACGGCGGCACGGCCGGTTCGGCGGGCGACGTCACGCTGGTCAACACGGCGAACGCCACGATCGTCACCGAAGGCGCGATGTCCATCGCCATCCAGGCGCAGTCGATCGGTGGCGGCGGCGGTTCGGGCGGCTTCTCGGTCGGCGCGGGCCTTGCCCTTGAAGGCGATGCCAGCTCGACCGTGGGCGCGGGATCGGGCGGCGCGGGCGGTTCGGCCGGCGTGGTTTCGATCAATAACGCGGGCGATATCGGCACGCGCGGCGATGGCTCGCTGGCGGTGCTGGCACAGTCGATCGGCGGCGGCGGCGGTTCGGGCGGCTTTGCCGTCTCGGGCGGCCTCAGCGTGCAGGGCGGCGCTGCCAGCAATGCCGTGGGCGGACAAGGCGCGGGCGGCGGTGACGGCGGCCTCGTTTCGGTCACCAGCAGCGGCACGATCCAGACGCTGGGCGCCAATGCAACCGCGATCCTGGCCCAGTCGGTGGGCGGCGGCGGCGGCGCAGGCGGGTTCTCCGCCGGTGTGGCAGCGGCCAGCGCCGATGCGGCATCCAACCTCGTCGGCGGCAGCGGCGGCGCGGCAGGTGCGGGCGGTGACGTCACGATCGCCAATAACGGCGGCACGATCACCACCGATGGCGACTTGTCCTACGCGGTCTATGCGCAGTCTGTCGGCGGCGGCGGCGGTTCGGGCGGCTTTGCGGCCGGCGCGGGTCTCAGCCTCGAAGGCGATGCGGAATCCGCCGTGGGCGGCGGCAGCGGTGGCGGCGGCGGCGCAGGCGGCCTCGTCAGCCTCGACAACACCGGCACGATTGCAACCAAGGGTGCAGGCTCGGTCGCGGTCTTCGCACAGTCCGTGGGCGGCGGCGGCGGTGCCGGCGGCTTCGCGGTGGGCGCTGGCCTGACCGCACAAGGCGGCTCTGCTTCGGACAGCGTTGGCGGTTCGGGCGGTGCTGGCGGTGCTGGCGGCGTGGTCTCGATCACGACCGATGGCCTGGTCCAGACGGAAGGCGCCAATGCGACTGCGATCTTCGCGCAGTCTGTCGGCGGCGGCGGCGGCAAGGGCGGCTTTGCCGTGGGTGCCTCTGCATCGAAGGCAGACAGCGCCTCGACCGTGGTCGGCGGCAGCGGCGGCGCGGGCGGTGACGGCGGCGAAGTCTCCGTGGCCAATGGCGCGGACGGCGCGGTCGTCACGCTGGGCACGCTGTCTTACGCGGTCTTCGCGCAGTCGGTCGGCGGCGGCGGCGGTCAGGGCGGATTCTCGGCTGGCGGAGCGCTGAGCCTTGAGGGCGATGCGAATTCGTCGGTCGGCGCGGGCCTTGGTGCCGGCGGTGGCATCGGCGGCGTTGTTTCGCTGAGCAATGCGGGCAAGATCGGTACGGCCGGAGACGGCTCCATCGCAGTCTTCGCCCAGTCCGTGGGCGGCGGCGGCGGCGCCGGCGGCTTCGCGGCGGGCGGCGGCCTCACCATCGAGGGCGGCGCGGCGTCCAACTCGGTTGGCGGCGCAGGCGGAGCGGGCGGTGCCGGCGGCGTGGTTTCGCTGGTCAACACCGGCTCGATCCGTACCGAGGGCGCCAATGCCATGGCGGTCTATGCCCAGTCGGTGGGCGGCGGCGGCGGTGCCGGCGGCTTCTCGGTCGGCGCCAGCGCTTCGAAGGCGGACAGCGCCTCGAACACGGTTGGCGGCAGCGGCGGCGCCGGCGGTGACGGCGGCGAAGTTTCCATCGACAACGGCGCCGGTGGTTCGATCACCACGCTGGGAGACTTCTCCTACGCGGTCTTCGCGCAGTCGGTCGGCGGTGGCGGCGGTTCGGGCGCATTTGCGGCCGGCGGCGCGCTCAGCCTTGAAGGCGACGTGGAATCCAGCGTCGGCGGCGGTTCGGGCAGCGGCGGCGGTATCGGCGGCAATGTCACGCTGACCAGTATCGGCGCGATCCAGACGGCGGGTGAGGGCGCGATTGCGGTCTTTGCCCAGTCCATCGGCGGCGGCGGCGGTGCCGGCGGCTTCGCAGCGGGCGGCGGCCTCTCGGCCGAGGGCGGCGCGACTTCCAACACGGTTGGCGGTTCGGGCGGCGCAGGCGGTTCGGGCGGTACGATCACGCTGGAGAACGGCGGATCGATCCTGACGCTGGGCAGCAATGCGACCGCGCTCTTCGCGCAGTCCGTAGGCGGCGGCGGCGGTGTCGCCGGCTTCTCGACCGGCGGCGCCGCTTCGCAGGCCGGTGCGGTTTCGCAGACGGTTGGCGGAGACGGCGGCTCGGCAGGCGATGGCGGTGACATCACCGTCAGCAATGCAGTCGGCGGCAAGATCGAAACCGACGGCGCCATTGCCTACGGCGTATTCGCGCAGTCTGTCGGCGGCGGCGGCGGTGCAGGCGGCTTTGCGGCCGGCGGCGCGCTGGCGCTGGGCGATGACGTGGAGAACGGCGTCGGTGGCGGCATCGGCGGTGCTGGCGGCCTTGGCGGCACGATTGCGATCGGCAACGCAGGCCAGGTCGTAACGCTGGGCGACGCCTCGATCGCGATCTTCGCGCAGTCTGTCGGCGGCGGCGGCGGTGCAGGTGCCTTCGCGGCAGGCGGCGGTCTTTCGGCCGAGGGCGCTTCGGCCAGTTCGTCGGTCGGCGGAGCCGGCGGCGATGGCGGCGCGGGCGGCAATATCACTGTCTCCAACAGCGGCCTCGTGGCGACTGCTGGGGATCAGGCGGTGGCGATCCTTGCCCAGTCGGTCGGCGGAGGCGGCGGTGTCGGCGGCTTTGCCGTCGGCGGCGCGGCCTCGCAGCTCGATGCCATGTCCGACACGATCGGCGGCAGCGGCGGTGCAGGCGGTATCGGCGGTGACATTACTGTCCAGACCAGCGGCGCGGTCTATACCGAGGGCGCCTTCGCCTACGGTGTCCAGGCGCAGTCCATCGGCGGCGGCGGCGGTAACGGTGGCTTCGCAGCCGGTGCGACCGTGGCGCTCACTGGCGATGCGCAGTCGACCATCGGCGGCGGAACCGGCGGTGGCGGCGGCCTTGGCGGCGCGATCACGCTGACCAACAGCGGCACCATCGAAACGCTGGGTGCCGGGGCCGTTGCGGTCTTCGCGCAGTCCATCGGTGGCGGCGGCGGTGCCGGCGGCTTTGCGGGCGGTCTCACCGGATCGGGCGATGGTGCCTTCGGTTCGACCATCGGCGGCGCCGGCGGCGATGCCAGCCAGGGCGGTGACATTGCCGTCAGCAACAGCGGCCAGATCCATGCGGCCGGTGCCAATGCGGCAGGCGTCTTCGCCCAGTCCGTGGGCGGCGGCGGCGGTGTCGGCGGCTTTTCGCTGGCGGCGAGCGGCGCGGTTTCCAGCCTTTCCAACACGCTTGGCGGTTCTGGCGGAGCCGGTGGTGATGGCGGCGCGATCAGCGTCACCAATGCCGCGGGCGCGACCATCGTGGTCGATGGCGATCTGTCATACGGCGTCTTCGCGCAGTCCATCGGTGGTGGCGGCGGTTCCGGCGGCTTCGCGGTCGACGGCACCATCGCCACCGGCGGCGCGGTCAATTCGACCCTCGGCGCTGGTTCTGGCGGCGGTGGCGGCAATGGCGGCGCGATCACGCTGACCAATGCCGGCAACGTGCTGGCGCAGGGCGCGGGCTCGGTTGCGGTCTTCGGCCAGTCGGTCGGCGGTGGCGGCGGTTCGGGCGGCTTCGCGGGCGGGCTCTCCGTCGGCGTGGGCGGCGCGATCAGCCAGTCCATCGGCGGCGCAGGTGCCGGCGGCGGCAATGGCGGCGATATCGCGGTGTCCAACAGCGGCGTGATCCAGACGCTCGAAGCCAACTCGATCGGCGTCTTCGCGCAGTCGATCGGCGGCGGCGGCGGCCTTGGCGGCATGTCCATCTCGGGCTCGCTCAGCACCGGCAGCTCCACCACGACGAGCCTTGGCGGTTCGGGCGGCGCCGGCGGTGACGGCGGCACGATCACGGTCAGCAACAGCGGCGTGATCGATGCCAAGGGCGATCTGTCCTATGGTGTCTTCGCGCAGTCGATCGGCGGCGGCGGCGGTACGGCGGGCATGGTCGTTTCCGGCACGCTCAGCACGGGCCTTGGCGGCATGACCTCCGCGCTCGGCGGCACCGGCGGTGCAGGCGGCAACGGCGGTGACATCACCGTTACCAATACCGGCTCGATCCTTGTGGAAGGTGCGGCTTCGGTCGGCATTCTGGCGCAGTCGATCGGCGGTGGCGGCGGTGCGGGTGGCTTTACCGGTTCGCTGGCGGTCACGGGCGGTTCGCTGAACACGCAAGTGGGCGCAACCGGCGGCGCTGGCGGCGATGGCGGCGACGTTACCGTTACCTCGACCGGCAGCATCGTGACGCTGGCGGACGACTCCATCGCCGTGCTCGCCCAGTCCATCGCGGGCGGCGGCGGCCAGTCTGCTTATGCCATCACGGCGCAGGCGGGTGCCTTCGACGGTGTGAACCTCAACCTTGGCGCTCAGGGCGAAGGGATCAGCGGCCGGCAGGGGCAGGTCGTGGTCAACCTCTCGGGCGGCGTGCTCCAGACGGCAGGCGCGCTCTCTTACGGGTTGCTGGCCCAGGCCATCGGCGCGGGCGGCGGTAACGTCGCGCTCTCCGTGCCCGATCCGCTGGAAGTCGGGTCGAACGGCCTGACCCTGCAACTGGGCAGCACCGGCGGCGTGGCGGGTGACGGCAACGTCATCGACGTGACCAATGCGAACGAGGTTTACACCAAGGGCGCGGGCGCCGTCGGTTTCGCGGCGCAGTCCATTGGCGGCGGCGGCGGCACCGAGGGTGTCACCGGCGACGTGGTGCTGGGCAGCGGCGATGCGGTCTGGGCGATCAATGTCGGCGGCAGCGGAGATTCCGCCGGTTCGGGCGCGGCGATCACCATCGCCAACAGCGCGACCATCGTCACCGAGGGCGACGGGGCCATCGGCCTGCTCGCACAGTCGGTTGGCGGCGGCGGCGGCCTTGGCACGATGGCGCTCGGCCTTGCCGATGGTTCGCTTTCGGGCGCTTCGCTGAACCTCGGCGGCTCGCAGACCACGGCGGGCAATGGCGGGGACGTGACCTTCACGACCTCGACCGGCGCCATCGGCACTTCGGGCAACCTCGCCTCGGCGCTGGTCGTCCAGTCGATCGGCGGCGGCGGCGGCGTGGCCAGCCTGTCTTCCATGGAAGGCGGCGCGCTGGGCGACATCACCCTTGCAGCCGGATCGACCGGCGGTGCGGGCGGTGACGGCGGCAACATCGTGCTCGACCAGAAGGCGGATGTCGTCACCAGCGGCACCGGCGCCAACGCGGTTCTCGTGCAGTCCATCGGCGGCGGCGGCGGTCTTGCCACGCTCGATAATACCGGCGGCACCGGCACGGTCACGAATGTGGACCTTGGCGGCGCGGCGAGCGGCTCGGGCGGCAACATCGACTTCACTCTCGATGGCCGTGTCCAGACTACTGGCGCAGGTGCGGCGGGTGTCGTCGTGCAGTCGATCGGTGGTGGCGGCGGCTATGTCAGCGCCGTGGGCGCCGATGCCGATGGCACGCTGACGCTCGGCACTTCGAACGGTGCAACCGGCAACGGCGGTAACGTGTCGGTGGCGATCAACAAGACGATCACCACCACCGGTGCCGGTTCGACCGCACTTCTGGTGCAGTCGATCGGTGGCGGCGGCGGTGCGGCCTCGATCGTTGGCGCTGACGGCAAGGTGCAGACGCTCGACGTGGTGGATGCCGGTGCGGCAAGCCCGCTGCGCATGGCACGCCTGATGTCGGTGGCCGCGGGTTCGGTGGATGCCGGTACGGTAGACGTGACGGTAGACGCAGCGATCCGCACCAGCGGGGCCAATGCCAATGGCGTGGTCGTTCAGTCGGTCGGCGGCGGCGGCGGCGCGGTAGGCTCGGAAACGAGCGTGCTCGGCGGTTCCGGCGCGGGCAATGCGGTGAACCTCACCGTCAATGCCGATGTCGTGACCACGGGGGCCGGTTCGAGCGCGCTTGTCGCGCAAAGCACCGGCGGCCTCGGGGGTGGCGCGATCATGCTCGACATCGGCGATGTCTATGTCGTCGGCGGTCTGGGCGGCCATGCCGTCTCGCTGCTTGGCGGCGCCGACAACACCGTAACCAATGCCGGCACGCTCCAGACCATGGACGGGCAGGAAGGCCTGGTGATCTACGCGGAGGGCGGCAACAACACGATCGTCAACTCGGGCACCATCGTCGGCTCGATCGATCTCGGCGAAGGCTTCAACAGCTTCACCAACGTCGATGGCGGCATCTTCCTGGCCGGTTCGCTGGTCAACGTCGGTTCGGGTACGTTCGTGAACGCGGGCATCCTCAATCCGGGTGGTGGCGGCGTCGTGTCGCAGCTTGCGGTGAGCGGCGGCCTGACCCTGACGGCGCAGAGCGAGTACAACCTCGACCTCGACTTCAGGACCAACACGGCCGACAAGGTCGTCGTCTCCGGCGCTGCGGCGCTCAACGGGCGCGTGACGACGAACCTGCTGAACCTCGGTTACGCCAAGAGCGGCGTCAACGAGGCGGTGATCCTGGAGGCAGCCGGCGGTATCACCGGACAGGATGCGGTCGAACTGGTCGCTCCGACTTCGGCGGTGGCGAGCTTCAGCCTCGGCTATCCTTCGATCAACGAGCAGTCGATCCGCTACACGATCGAGTTCGCTCCGACCGGGCTGACCCAGCGTCAGGCCGTGATCGGCAACGTGCTCGACCGTATCCAGGAAACGCCGACCGACGCCTTCGCACCGACAGCCGCGGCGATCATCTCGATCCCGACGGTTGGCGCGCTGGGCACGGTTTACGACAGCCTGACCGGTGAAGGCGTCACCGCGGCGCAGAGCGCGGCGTTGTCCGCGATCGGCAACAACCATGACGTCATCGACAGCCAGATCGTCAGCCGCGTCGGGACTTTTGCGTCGGCCTGGCGCAAGGAACCGCTGGGCAATCTCTGGATGGCGATCCAGGGCGGCCGCCAGCGTCTCGACGGCACCGATGGGGCGCACGATACGCGCACCAGCGGTTACGTCATCCAGGGCGGATGGGACTATCGCCCGGACGCGCGCAGCGTGATCGGCGCCACCTTCGGCTACGATCCGCAGAGCTTCTCGGTTCCGGGCGTGAGCACCTCGGGCAAGGCGAAGGTCTATACCTTCGGTGCCTATGCGGGCTTCCATCCAGGCGCTTGGACGATCAGCGCGGACCTGCTGCACAGTTCTGCCGACACGACGTACCTGCGTGACATGTGGCTCTATGCCGACGGCAATGTGCAGGCGCATGGCGACTTCACCATGCACGCCTGGTCGGGCCGGGCGCAGGTCGCGCGTCAGTTCGGCCAGGGCAACCTGGTGTTCCAGCCCTTCGGTGCGCTCGAGGTTACCCGGCTTTCGCTGCCGGCCTATGTCGAGCACCAGGCCGATGGCGAGGCGGCGACCCTTGGTCTCGCCTTCTTCGGCAAGGACTGGACCCGTGCGCGCAGTCTGCTCGGCGCCAATGTTGCTGGCCGCATAGACCTGCCGAAAGGCAAGGCGCTGGTTACGACGCTGCGTGCAGCCTGGGTGCATGACTTCGACACCGAACGCTCGGTCACCGCGGCCTTCGCCGGGGCGCAGGACTACCGCTTCACCGCCGCAGGCGCGGAAGCGGTGGGCGACAGCGGCCGGATTGACCTGCGTTCCACCCTGCAGATGCGCAAGGTGGACCTGCAGTTCAGCGTCGGGGCCAACCTCGGCAAGGGCTACAGCGACCTGACCGCCATGGCGGGCATCCGGTTCCACTTGTGATCCCGATGTCCCTCACGGCCACCAACCCTCTTTCCAGCTTCCCCTCGATTTCGGGCAGGTCCGCGCGGACCTGCCCCACAGAATTGCGCTAACAGGAGAATTGCCTTGAAGACCAAGCTCATGGCCGGCGCGTCGGCGCTGACTCTGGTGATGATCGCACCCGGTGTCGCGATGGCGCTGCCCAGCGGCGAATGCGGCGTTCCGAACACTTCGGCCAGCCCGAACGTTGCTTCGTGCATTTCGGATTCGACCGATTTCCAGAACGGAATCTCTTACGACCAGTCGATCTACGGGACGGCTGCCGATCTCAAGGTCGATCTCTACGGGACCGTCCTGGTCAATGCGACGACGAATGACACGGGCGTTAGCGTCTCCGGTTCGGCCGATCATGATGCCCTGATCACTGCGCGCAACGGATCGCGGATCAATGCCTCCCGGACCGGCCTGGAAGCAGAGACTTTTGGAACCGGCGATGCCGTGATCGAGAATCACGGCCGCGTAACAACCGGTGCACTGGGTGCGACCGCCCTGGCGAGCGGTACGGGCATGGCCTCCATCACGAACGCCAGCGACGGCACGATCACCGTAACGCAGCCGTCGGGTTCGTCCGTTCCCGTAGTTGCGGGCCTTGCCATAACCGGTCAGAACGGCAACGTGCTGAACCAGGGCATCGTTACCGTGAATTCCTTGGGCGCAGCGGGATCGGTCGCTTACGGCCTCGGCGGCATGGGCCTTGGCGGAGGCACCGTCACCCTGACGAACGCCAGCCAGGTGACGGTGACCGCGACGGACGGTGACGCCATCGGCATCGGCTCGCCCCCCAGTGACGGCAACCTCGCAATCGCGAACAACGCCAACCTGACGGTCTCGTCCGGCACGGGTAGCGCGACGGGCCTTGTGGCCGTGGGTACGGGCTCTGTCGGCACCACCAGCCTGACGAATACCGGCGTTCTTTCTGTCACGTCGCAGGGTGGGGCCGCCGTCGGCATGTCCGCTGCCCAGCGCAGCGATGTCGCCATGGCGGCAACCCGCGCCAGTGCCGGCAGCACCTTCAGCGTTTCCGGCGCTGACGCCACCGGATTCGAAGTGACGGATGCGAGCGGTGCGGTAAGCGTTTCGGGCACCGGGCAATATGTGCAGGTAACAGCGACCGGCGATGCGACCGGTGTGTCGGTTTCCGGCGGAACGACGCAGGATGTTTCGTTCGAACCGGCGATCGTCGGCGGAATCGGTTATTCCGGCGACGTTGCGGTAAACGCGGGCGGCCAGGCCGCCGGGGTGCTGCTTAGCGGCGCCACGGGCGGCGTTTCGGTGGACTTCACGGGCGCGCGTCTCTCGGTCAGCAGCACGGGCGGCGGTGCCACCGGCATCTCCGTGGAAGGCGGCAGCACGGTCGGCATCTCCGTGGTGCCGGGACTGGGCAGCGGCGCGACGCTTGCGGTTTCCGCAGCGGGTGGCACGGCCATGGGCATCGCGACTTCGGGCGCGACGGGCGCGCAGACTGTTGCCGTGGGCGATGGGTTCCGTGTCACCAACACGGCCGGCGATGCACACGGCATCGCCCTGGCAGACGGCACGGATCAGACGGTTTCGCTGGCCTATGGCGCTACGGTTACCGGCTCCGACGGTGCAACGGGCGTCCGGCTCACGGACGGTTCGGGAGCAATCGCACTGACCAGCTCGGGTGCGCTTTCGGTTGACGGCGGCATCGGAGATGCCGACGGCGTGTTGCTGAGCGGCGGTTCGAGCCACGCGGTCACGCTGGAAGATGCCTTCACGGTGACGAGCGAAGGCGATGTGCGCGGCGTTTGGTCCGAAGGCGCGCAGGGCAGCGTCTCCATCGCAGCGCAGGACACTTTCGGCGTCACCAGCACGGGCGAAGGGCGCTATCTGACCGGCATCTACATCGGTTCCGGTACGGACGAAACCGTGGCTCTTTCGAAGGGGCTCTCGGTTCAGGCATCGGGCGAGGCTGCCGGTGTCGTGATGCAGGGCTCCGGCGCCCTCACGCTGACCTCGGCGGAGGATTTCGCAGTCACTGCCACGGATGGAGCGGCTCTGGGCGGCTACATGATCGGCGGCACGTCGCAGAGCGCCCGGTTCGATGGCGACCTGGTTGTTTCGGCCGCGAATTTCGGTGACGGCTTTGTCCAGTTCAACGGGACCGGCGCGGTGTCGTTCGAACTTGCCGGCGATTTCACCGGCACGAACCTGCAGGATGGCGTCATCCAGTCGGGCGGGCAGACCCAGTCGATCGCGATCGGCGGCGATTTCTCGCTCTCCTCGCCGAATGGCTATGCCTATGGCGTGCAGCAGGCCGACGCGAACGAAAGTTCCAGCCTCGTGGTGGACGGCGCGTTCGACGTGGCGGCACGGGACTATGCCAATGGTGTCAACCTTTCCGGTAACGATGCGACCGTATCTCTGGCTCAGGGCATGACGGTTTCGGCGGCGGGAGACGCGGCCGAAGGTCTGACCGCCTCTCTGAACGGCGACGCTGACATCTCGCTGGGCGGCGCGCTTACCGTGACGAACGCTCTCACCGCGACCGGCGGCGAGGCGACGGGCATCTACATCGAGGCTTCCGGCGCGCAGTCGATCGAGGTTGCAGGGCCGGTTACGGTTTCGGCTGATGGCCAGTCCAACGCGGTGGAACTCTACGGCGATTCCGGTGCGGTAACCTTCGCGGCGAACGGTGCGGTTTCGGCAACGAGCGCCAATGGCGCGGCACTGGGCGTGCTCGCGGTAGGCGGAACGGACCAGACCATTACCTTCGGCGATACGGTGACGGTAACGGCAGCCCGCGAGGCGAACGCCGTCAACCTGTTCGACGGCACGGGTACGGCCACGGTGCGCGCTCCGGCAGGCCTCACGGTTTCCAGCTCGCTCACCAGTGCCGGCGGCATCTGGGCCACGAACGGCACGAACCTGTTGATCGAGGATCTCGGAGACGTTTCCGTATCGGGCGAGTACAACGCTCACGCCATTCGCTCGATCGGCATGTCGGGCGACCAGAGCGTCACGGTTGGCAATGTGTCGACGGTCTCGCGGCTTGGCGATACCGTTGGCGTCAGCCTTTCGGGAGCCGGATCGATCGAACTGGTGGGAACCGGCGTGATCGCTTCGGAAACGCAGTTCGGCACCGGTGTTGCCGTTTCGGTGGAAGGCACCGGGTCCGATGGCGCCATCGATGTCACTCTGGCCGACGTGCGGGCCTCGGGCGATCGTGTCCAGGGCGTGAGCCTCGTGCAGACGGCGGCTGACGGAACGGGCACGATCGGCGCAGTCATCGCCGGCGTGACCACCGATGGCGACGATGCCGCCGGCGTTACCGTCCAGGGTTCGCAGTCGGGCGCGGTTTCGCTCGTTCTCGGTCAATCCGCGGCGCCTGCCCTCCTGCTTGCGGCGGCCGATGAGACGACCAATGGCGTTTCGACCCAGGGCGATAACTCGAATGCCGTGGACTTCACCGTCATCGACGGCGCCGGCACGCTCACGAACCTCGGCACGATCTCGACGACGGGCGCGAATTCGCTCGGCATCGCGGCGTCCGCGACGGGCACCGGCTCGATCTCCATCGGCAGTGTCGCCGTGACGACAAGCGGCGCGGGTTCGGACGCCATCAGCGTTCAGACCGGCAGCGGGGCGCAGACCCTGGTGCTGCAGACGGTCACGGCTTCGGGCGAAGGATCGCGCGGTGTCGTCGCGGTTTTAGACAGCGGCGCGATCACGTTGACGAGCGGACAGGTCTCGGCCGTATCCGGCGATGCGATCAGCCTCACGTCAACCACCGGCGATATCGCGGCGACCCTCGCAAGTGCCGGTTCCACGGTCTCCGGGACGGGCGCGGGTCTCGTCATCACCACGGGCGGCAGCGCCGATGTGGTGCTGGGCAGCAATGCGGTGCTCCAGGGCGGAACGTTCGGTCTGTCTTCCGATGCCGAAGGCGGCCAGGATGTCGTGCTTGCAGGTACGGTCAGGGCGGACAGCAACCATGCCGTCGCGCTTTCGGGCGGTGCGGCAACGCTGACCAACAGCGGCACGGTCGACGGCTACATGACCTTCGATACCGCCGCCACCACGCTGACCAATAGCGGTACGTGGAACGCTCACGGCGGAGACACGACCTTCACCGGCGATGCCACGCTGATCAACAGCGGCACCTTCAAGGTCAATGCCGCCGCTTCGGCAGCGGCAACCATGAACGTGACCGGCCTCACCACGTTCCGCAATTCCGGCACGATCAGCCTCGTCAACGGCCATACCGGTGACGTTCTGAACCTTGGCGACGCGGCCTTCGTCGGTTCCGGCAATTCGCGCGTGGTGCTCGAAGCCAACCTCGGCATCGCTGCCGTGGGGTCAAGCGCGGCCCAGTCCGCCGATCAGCTGACGGTCGGTGCGGCTTCGGGAACGACCACGCTGTCCATTACCGACCTCAGCAGCACGGCGGCAGCGCGCTTCAACTTCGACGGCATCCGTCTGGTGAACGCGGATTCCGTGGCGAATGGCGCCTTCGTTCTGGAAGGCGGCAGCATCAACAAGGGCTTCGTCGACTACCGCCTCATGACCGATGGCGACGGCAACCTCGATCTCGTGGGCGTTCCCAGCGCGGAAGCCTTCGAACTCATCCGCACGGGTGCCGAGGTGCGTCATTATTGGCGCCGTTCGGGTGACGCCTGGTCGGAACAGATGCGCGCCTTCGCGCGGCAGGATGGCCTTTCGCTCTGGGGTCAGGTCCTCGGTGGCAGCGAAACCAACCGGTCGCGTCCGATCTACTCGGAAACCGTGCTGGGCACGGCCACGAGCTTCGCGCCGAACCTCGACATGCGCGACAGCTGGTGGGGCGGCCAGTTCGGCCTCGATTGGGGCAAGGGCAGCGATGGCACCGGCTGGGGCCTTGGCGTGACCGGCGGCTATGTTTCGCAGGAAGGCAAGGTCAAGGCGAGCGGTGACCGTATCAAGATCGATGGCGGCAACGTGGGCCTCTACGCCCGCTATCGCAGTGCGGACGGGTTCTTCGCCCATGCGCTGGCCAAGCTCGATCGCTATTCGATCAAGTACGATTTCGGCAACGGTGCCGCTGCGCCGAAGACGAACGGCACGAGCTATGGGGTCGAAGTCGAGGCAGGCTACCACATCCGCAGCGGTGCGGTGTTCTTCGAACCTTCGGCCAGCGCTTCGTGGAGCGACGCCGACCTCGACGGCTTCAGCGGCGCGCAGAGCGGCGTTGGTGCCCGGTTCGACCATGTCCAGAGCTTCTACGGCCGCGCCGGCCTGCGCGCAGGCGTGGAAACGAAGGCGGGCGGCTGGACGTTGCAGCCCTATGTCGGCGCGAACTGGGAAGGCGAGATGAACGGCCGTCCGGAGGCGACGCTGTCGTCTGGCGGCGAGAATCTGCTCTTCCGGGATGCCTCGGAAGGCGGACGCGCACGCTTCGAAGCCGGTATCCAGGGCTCCTCGCAGGGCTTGTCCGCTTTCGCGAAGGTAGATGGCGTGACCGGCTCGGGAACCAGTGGCATTGCCGCGCGCGCGGGCGTTTCCGTTCGCTGGTAAGCAGGATGCCGGTTGTCCCGGCCTGAGCACGAAAGGAGGGCCGGGGCATTGCTTCGGCCCTCTTTCTTTGGCCCCGTCCTCGCGCCGGAGCGTGTCGGCGCCGAAGCGGACTTCATTGACGATAGCGGCTTGGTGGAATGCCCAGCACGCGTTTGAACATCGTCGAGAAATTGGCCGGCGTGTCGTAGCCGAGGTCCAGTGCTATCACGGTTATGGCGTCGCCCGCTGCAAGCCTCGGAAGCGCGGCCGAGAGGCAGGCCTGCTGCCGCCATTCGGCAAAACTCATGCCCGTTTCTCTTCGGAACAGGCGCGTGAAGCGCCGACGGTTCATGGCCAGGGCATCGGCCCATTCATCGATCGTCACGGTTGCTCGGGGAGCTTCGAGGAAGGCGTGGCATCGCTGGGCGAGCGCGGCATGACGGGGAAACGGCACAACGATCGGGATGACCGGCGCGCGAGCGATCTCTGCGACGAGCAGTTGCATGACCAGCCCGTCGCGCGCGTCTTCTTCATACTCGATCGGCACTTCCGAAGCGGCGACAAGGAGTTGCCGGAGCAGGGGGGAAACGCCGACGACCCGGCAGGTCCGTGCCAGCGTAGCGCTGGCGGTCTGGTCGATAAGGACGCTGCGGGTCTGCACCGCGCCTACCATGCGGACGGTATGGGGTGTTCCTCCCGGAATCCAGACGGCGCGTTCGGGCGGCGCAACCCAGGCGCCTTCGGGCGTGCTCACGGCGACGACGCCGCTGGCGGCATAAAGAAACTGGCCGCGCCGGTGGCGATGTTCCGCAAGCTCGAACGAGGGCGGATAATCATTGCCGATGCCGACGACCTGTCTCGGGACGTCCTCGTAATCGTCGGGATGCCGCTGTTCCATCGGTTGTCCTGAAATCAAAGATGAATGACCCATATGTCGAAGCGGGACATTCAGGAAGCGATTATGCGCATCCCTTGATCAAGATGAAACGGGAAGAGGAAAGAGGATGGCGGCAACCAGACCGGCAACCGGATCGGCAGAACCCATGAACGGAACAGTGTTCGGCGTCATCGTCGCCATCAGTTTCTGCCATCTCCTCAACGATATGATGCAGTCGCTGCTTCCCGCGATCTATCCGGCGCTCAAGTCCGATCTGCACCTCAGTTTCGGGCAGATCGGGCTGGTTACGCTGGCCTACCAGATCACCGCATCGATCCTTCAGCCGCTGGTGGGGCTCTATGCGGACAAGCGGCCGACGCCGCTGGCATTGCCGGGCGGGACACTCTTCTCGCTTGCGGGTCTCACGGTTCTTTCGGCGGCACATGTCTATTGGCTGGTGCTGGTGGGCGCATCGCTGCTCGGCATGGGGTCTTCGGTCTTCCATCCGGAATCCTCCCGCGTCGCTCGCATGGCGGCGGGGCAGCGCCATGGTCTTGCCCAATCGCTGTTCCAGGTCGGCGGTAACGCCGGACAGGCCCTGGGGCCGCTGGCGGCTGCGCTGGTTGTCGTGCGGTGGGGACAGTCCAGCCTGGCATTCTTTGCGCTGCTGGCGCTGCTTTCAGGCGCGGTGCTGTGGAACGTCGCGGCCTGGTATCGCAATCACGGGCTGGGGCGTCTGGCTGCCAGCCGCAAGATCGCCGAGGGCGTAAGCCTGCCGCAGGGGCAGGCCGCACGCGGCATCGCGATCCTGCTCGCGCTGATCTTCTCGAAATATGTCTATCTCGCCAGCCTGACGAGCTACTACACCTTCTACCTGATCCAGCGCTTCGGCCTTTCCGTGCAGAACGCCCAGTTCCACCTCTTCGCCTTTCTCGCGGCCGTGGCGGCGGGGACGATCTTGGGAGGCCCGCTGGGCGACCGTTTCGGGCGAAAGTACGTGATCTGGTTCTCGATCCTGGGGGCGCTGCCGTTCACGCTGCTCCTGCCCCACGCCAGCCTGTTCTGGACGGGGCCGATCACCGTGGCGATCGGGCTGATCCTGGCATCCGCATTCCCGGCAATCGTGGTTTTCGCCCAGGAACTCGTGCCCGGTAAGGTCGGCATGATTTCGGGCCTGTTCTTCGGGTTCTCCTTCGGGATGGGCGGTATCGGCGCCGCGGCGTTGGGCTGGCTTGCCGACAGGACCGACATCGACACGGTCTATCAGGTTTGTACCTTCCTGCCGGCGATCGGGCTGCTTACAGCATTGCTTCCCGATCCCGGCAAGGCAGGGCGCCCGGCCTGACGCGGCCGCCTAGAGGCGAGGGTCCACCACGGTGCGGATAGGGGCACCGGGGCCGGACATCGCCGCAAGCGCATCCGCCACCCCGCCGATGCCGATCTTCTCGCCCAGCCACGGCCGCACGTCGATGCGGCCGTCTGCGATGGCGCGCATGGCAAGCTCCATGTCCTGAGGCTCCTCCCCGCCCGCGAACTGTATGTTGAGGCGCTTGTTCTGGGCGGCGAAAACGAAGAGCGCCTCTTCCTCCATGCAGTATCCGCCCATGACGATCCGGCCGTCGAAAGGTGCAGAAGCGATGATCCGGGCCAGCATGCCCTTCTGCCCGACATTTTCGTAGACGAGGTTCACCCGCCTAGCGCCCAGCCCCGGCAATGCGCCGTAAGGATCGGTTTCGCGCGGGTCGACCGCGAGGTCCGCCCCCATCCGAAGGGCGAGTTCGCGGCGGGCCGGGTGGAAATCGGCCGCGACGATCGGTCCGATACCGGCCAGCTTGAGTCCGGCGATCACCCCCAGCCCGATCGCGCCGCAGCCCAGTACGAGCGGGACGTCGCCTTTTTCCGGGCGGCCGCGCCGGGCATGTTCCAAGCCCACTGCCAGCGGCTCGATCATGGCGGCGAGATCGTCTTCCAGGCTGTCGCTCACTTCGAGGAGCATGGCTTCATCGAGCAGCATCAGTTCGCCGAAGCCGCCCGGGCAATCGTGGCTGAAGCCGATTACGGCATGGGCACCGCCGGTGCGCATGATCGGTACCGAAGTCACCCGGCGACCGGTTCTGATCCGGCGTTCGCTGCCCGGACCATAGTCTATCACTTCCCCGACGTATTCGTGGCCGGGGACGAAGGGCCTGCTCTGGTCCAAGCGGGCATAGGGACCGCCGAACTGGCGCGACAGGTCGATGACGTTCTGGCCCGCATGGAGGAAATGCGCTTCGGATGCGCACATGCCGCAACTGTGCGTGCGGACGAGCGCCTGCCCCTTGCCGGGAACAGGGTCGGGAACTTCGCCGACATGAACCTGACCGTTTTCGATAAATGCGGCCCTCATCGTTGGTTCTCCTCATGGATGGAAGCCGGAAAGCGTGCGGGGTCGAGCTTCAGGGCGGCGTAAGAGGGGTCCGAACCGTCACGGCGGCCCTGGTTGCTGTGTCCCAAAGCGGTGACGGGGCGGATTTCCTCGTGCTCGAACACGACCTGGCGATGGACCAGCCCCCATTTCCCCAGCCGCTTCTCCCAGTTGTCGCAATAGCGGCCCCAGACCGCGATCTGGTAGAGCTTTCCATCCCGCTCGGTGCGCATTGTGCCGTTTACATAGGCTTCGCTTCCGGCGCGGTCTCCGGCCAGCGCGACGAGGATGTTCGTGACCTGATGGGAATGGCTCAGGAGGTTGCGGTGGTCCGCGCAGATCCTGTCTATCACGCCCCGCCCCGGACCCTGATAGTAATCGGCGCCGTAGTCGGCATGGCCGTTCTCGTGCCAGATCGAGTGGCCGAGAGGGATGTCCAGACGGTCCACCGCGCGGCAGTAGGCATGGATCAGGTCCCGGATTGCGTCCTTGTCCGCGAGTTCGCGAAGCCGTTCGTCGCTGTCGGTCATTCTGCCTCCTGACCGGCCATGGCGGCGCTGATCTGCCGGATACGATTGCGGCGCTGCGCGGCGGAGCTTCCGGCATAGCCGGCGTCCTCGTCAGCGAGACCCCAGTTGCAGATCGGGCCATGAGGCAGGCGGGCGAGCCCCAGTGCCGCCACGTCTTCAGGCGAGGCGCAGCCATCCGGGAGCGTTTTTCCCTGACGGGCCAGCAGTTCGCGGTGGGCCGGAGTGTCCGTGCGGCCCATCACGAGGTTGAGCACGTCCACCCCATGCGGCTGCAATTCGGCCCACAGCGCTTCGCCGAAGACGAGGTCGAAGGCCTTGCTTCCCGCATAGGCGGCGATGCCGGGCAGTCCGCCGTAGCAGGCGCCGGAACCGCACAGGATCACGCCGCCACGCCCGCGCGCGCGCATCGGGGCGGCAAAGTGATGGCAGGCGCGCATCACGGTCATCACGTTGCGCATGACGAGGGCATCCCAGTTGGCCAGCGCGCCGTCGAGGAACGGGGCGCCATTGGCGTCGGCCCCGGCATTGAGGATCAGCAGTCCGATTTCCCGGTCTTCGGCCAGTTCGAGCAGCCGGTCGGCGGCGTCGTTGGAAGACAGGTCTATCGAGGCCGTCAGGCAGGTTACGCCATGCTCCGTCAGGATCGTTTCAGCGAGTTCGTTCAGCGGCGCAAGCCTGCGGGCAACGAGGATGAGGTTGAAGCCCTGGGCCGCCAACTGGCGGGCAAAGGCGGCGCCGGTCCCCTCCGAGGCACCGGCGATCAGGGCCCAGGGGCCATAGCGTGCATGCAAGTCCAACCTTTTCGCTCCTCCCGTTACAGGGCGCTTTCCTGGCTGCCTGTGCAAGGCCGGCCGGTGCGCCTTTCTGTCGTCCTATCGCAGCGATGGTATCGGATGCGGCGGATCGGATGGGGTGGAAACGATGCGGGCAGGAAGAAGATCGCCGGCGCGTTGAGGAGGAACTCCCCCGCGCCGGCAAGGGCTCACTGGTTCTGGGGAACTGCCGCAGCCGGAGCCGGATTCGCGTCAGGAGCCGGCACGGGCGGGCTGGCAGGCGCCGGGGTTTGCCCGGGGCCGGGTTCGGGTGCCTTTTCAGGCGCCGGGCTTTCCTTGCCGCCGGGCGTGGGCAGTGCCGGGCCGTAGACAGGAACGACGTTCTGAAGGTGGCGGCCGTGCAGCGCCTCGATCTCGGCCGCGCGCTGTCTCAGGTAAAGGTCGCGGTAAGTCGTATAGGGATCTTCGTCCTTGCGGATTTCGCCGATCGTCTCATCAAAGGCCGCGCGCTCGCCGAGCTGCGCGAGCACGGTGGCGGGGATGACGAAGGCAGGCTTGTTGAACGGCTTGCCCACCGCGGCAGGCAGCAGCAACTTGTCCACGGTGTCGCCGATGATGTCGCGCAGCGTGGTTGGCCCGACGATGGGCAGGTACATGTAGGGCCCCGGCCCGACGCCGTAATAGCCCAGGACATTGGCAACGCCGTTCGGCCGGTAAGGCAGGTTGAACGGCTTGCGCTTCGCCACGTCCATGATGCCGGCGATTCCCAGCGTGGTGTTGATCGCGAAGCGGCCCGCCGTTTCCGCCGCCTTGCCGGGCTTGAACTGCAACAGGTAGGCGGCGAACACCACCGGCTCGCCCAGGTTTGAGAAGAAGTTGCGCAAACCCTTGCGGACGGGGCGCGGCAGGCCCTTGTTGTAAGCCTTCGCGACCGGCTCGACCACCGCCTTGTCAACGGCCTGCACGGCCTGGAACGACTGGGCGTTGAGATGCTCCAGCGGGTCTCCGGGCGTGTTTGACCCTGCAGTGACGACGATAGTCGATTCTTCATCGCCGGGCGGAGTGCCTTCGCTTCCAGCCGGGGGTGCGGGAAGGGCTGCGCCGGTCGCATCGGCCGGCGTGGCGGGAATTGTCGGAGCTGCCGGATCTGCGGGAGCTGTGGCGGCGCCTGTTGCACCGGGTTCGGCCGGTGACGGCTGAGTGGAACCGGCCACTGCGACATCGGAAGAGGGAAGAGCGGCGACATTCGCGGGCGCATCAGGCGCTGCCTGTCCAAACATCAATGCCACAGCTACGGCCGACAGGCTCATTCAACAGTCCTTCGTGGGCCGCGTGCGAGGGGGGCAGGGCGGCCATCCTGATTTCGCGGCGCACTTGCGATTTCGCAAGGGGGCGCCGGTATTTGGCGCATTCAATGACTGCCGCTGCATTCGCGGCTAGGCGGGATTGCCGCTTTCGTCAATTGATCAGACCCTCTCGCGCGGGCCGCCTGTCGCTCAACCCACGCCATTCGTGGCATTTTCGCCACGAGCGTTCAGTACCTGTCCCTGGGATCCGAAACATCGGGTCCGATCACGGTGCCGACGAAGCCCGTTCCTCGCCATCGGCCTCCTGGCTGAAGGTCATCTCTCCGCCATCGGCGGGTATGGTAAGTGTTACGGGGCCTCGCACATCGCGCGGCCGGGCACCGGCCATGCGATCGTTATCGCTGTCTTCGCGGGCCAGCAGGCCGATGCGGGGCGCGCCGCCGCGCCGGATCAGGCCGAAGAACAGGAACGAGCGGTCCGACTGGACCGCCGAAAGAATGGGGCCGGGCCCGCCCCGATGGGAGCGGACCCGGTTCCAGATCAGAACTTGACGTTCAGGGTCGCAATCGCGGTACGACCGGCTGCCTGGCTCACGTAGTGCGAGGCATAGGCCTTGTCGAAGTAGCGCTTGTTGAACATGTTCTGCACGTTCACCTGAAGCTGGAAGTTCTCGCTGAAGCTGTACGAGGCGTTACCGTCGAAGCGCCAGTACGACGGAGCGTAGCGGGCCAGCTCCTTCGAGATCACGACCACGCCGTTCTGGACGCTGCGGCTGTCGGAATAGCCGCCGTAGACCTTGCCCATGTAGATGGCGCCGCCACCCACGGTGAAGGCTGATGTGACCTTGTAGTTGGTGAAGGCGGTGAAGCTGTGCTCCGGCGTGTTGGGGAAGCGCTTCCCGGTGTTCACGCTGGGCGCATAGACGCCGCTCGTTGCGGTGAAGCCACCGTCAACGATCTTGGAGTCCATGTAGGTATAGCCGCCGAAGACGTTCCATTCGGGCGTGATGTTGCCGTTGAAGCTCAGTTCGATGCCCTTGATCCGGCGTTCGCCGATGAAGGACACGAAGCCGTTGGCGTCCGTGGCGCGGGCATTCTTGGTTTCCGTCTGGAACGCGGCCAGTGTCAGCGCGAGGCTGTCGCTGAACAGGTTCCACTTGGTGCCGACTTCGTAGGACTTGGTCTTCTCGATCTTGAGCGCGTCCGTCAGTTCCTGGGGCGTCTGGGTGGTCGAACCGCTGGTGTTGAGGGCGTTGCCCTCCGAACCGTTGGCCAGGTACGAGCCGGGAGGCGTCGCTGCGGACGAGGTCGAGATGTAGATGCTGCCGTTCGAGGCGGGCTTGAAGATCAGGCCGGCCTGATAGGTCCACAGGTTGTCGTTACGCTCGTACCAGCTGCGGTCCGTGGTCGCGTTCACGGCGAGACCGGGGCTCACGCGGGTTTCGTAGCGATCGAAGCGGCCGCCCAGGTTGATGAGCAGCGAGTCGGTGATGGTGATCGTGTCGAACAGCGAGACCGCCTTGGTGGTGGTCTTCGACAGGGTCCAGGTCTTGGGCAGGCTGCGCTCGATCCCGGCGACGACGTTCGACGCGTCGGAAACGTAGCTGACCCAGGGATCGGACGGGTTCGGATCGGTCAGGCTGGTGCAGTTGTAGCGGTTGGTCGAGTCCGTGCCGCAACGGCCGCCCGTTGCGGTCGTGCCGGTAGCGATAGCCGCGCCGGTTGCCGCGTTGGAGACGTAGCTGCCGTTCTTGGCCTTTTCCTCGCTGAATTCGGCGCTCAGCGCGAAGCTGTTCTTGATGCCGCCGACCTCGAACTGGCCGGACAGGTCGGTCTGGTTCAGCAGGCCGGTGGTTTCGCTGTAGCGCGAGTTCACGCGGCGCCACACCTTGCCGGAATTGGCGACGTTGCCCTGGCTGTCGTCAGGCTGGGTCCAGACGTAGCCCTGGCTGCTCTCGCCGTAGCGCGTGGTGTTGCGCAGGGTGAAGCCGTTGCCGAATTCGTGCTGGGCGCGAACCGTGAAGTTGTTGACGTTGGTCTTGCGGAAATCGCGGTCCACGAGGCCGTAGTACGCGCCCCGGCGGACCTTGGCGCCGGTGGTTTCCGTAACGTCGGAGGGGGCGTTGTTGATGGTGTAGTAATAGGGAATGCCCGAATCCGGCAGTTCGTCGGTTTCGAGGTGGTAGTAGCTGGCCGTCACGCTGGTCGGGCCGTTGAGCCCGATCTTGATGGACGGTGCGACGCCCCAGCGCTTGGACCAGATGGCGTCGCGGCCGGCAACGTCCTGGTCATGCCACATGGCGGCCAGACGCACGCCGACGAGATCGCCCAGCGGCTGGTTGATGTCGATCGTGGCGCGCTTGTAGTCGGCGTTGCCGAGGCTGCCCGAAGCGGCGATGAAGCGGTCCGGTCCCGGCGTCTTGCTGACGAGGTTGATCGAGCCACCGGCGCTGCCGCGCCCGCCCATCGAGCTGTCCGAGCCCTTGACGACTTCGATCTGCTCGATCGCGAAGACTTCGCGGCTCTGGGCGCCGATATCGCGCACGCCGTCAAGATAAGTGCTCGCCTGGCTGTCGGAGCCGCGGATGAACGGACGATCGCCAAGCGGGTTGCCGCCTTCACCGGCGCCGAGCGTGATGCCGGGCACCGTGCGCAGCGCATCGGCGAGGGTGGTGGTGGCGGTGTCCTTGAGCAGCTGTGCCGGGATCACCGTGATCGAGCGCGGCGTATCCACCAGCGGCGCGGTGTACTTCGGCGAATCCGCCTTGTCGGTCTTGTAGCTGCCTTCTTCGATCGCGGTATCGGTGACGGTGACGCCGCCGAGACGCGGGGAAGCGGCCGTGCCGGCCTCCTGCGCGAGAGCGGGCGAGGCCGCGAGGCTCACGCAGCTGAGAGCCAGATAGGCCGGCGCGGCGGTGGACGTCGAGTTACGGAAACGGGACAGAGACACTAAACCCCCCTTTTTGTTGCCAATGCATTTCAGTTCGGGGCGCTAATGCGAATGATTTGCATTACTGACAAGAGGGAATCGTATTGCTGGGGAAATAAATGCCGCGCCGATTTCCGAAGTGGAAATGGAAATTGGCAACGAAAAAAGGCGCCGTTACCCATATGGCAGCGACGCTTGTTCATTGCGGTAATTCAAAACGACCGGCAGCCGGTTTTCTCGGCTGCTAGTTTCCTCCGTTTCTAATTAATCTTTCTCGTTTTTCCTCAATCGGCTGGGGTAGCGGTAAACGCCGTGTCCGATCTTTTCGACGTAGCCCTGCTTGCCCAGCGTGCTCAGGTATTGATGCGTTATCCCGACAGCCAGGAACTGGGCCGTCGTGGAGATCGGGTTGCGGCGCACGATTTCGAGCGCCCTGGCGCGCAATGTGCCGGGTTCCGGTTCACGTTGTCCGTCCCACAGCGGCTGGCGCCTGACAGGCAGATCGCCCCGGGATTTCGCGGAAAGCGCGCGGTCCACATAGCGGATGCGGAAGCAGGCGTGGCGGTCGGTGTAGTCCTCAAGCAGCGGGGGGCGGGGCGGCAGCCTCCGGCCCTCGTTTTCCAGTTCATCCGCACAGGTCTTGAGCGCATTCTGGAAATCGTTGGCGAGTTCCCACTCGCCGGACTGCGACGGGCGCTGGAACAGGGTCAGCCTGCTGAGAATGGCCAGTTCGTCATCGTTCACGAAAGCCGAGCCCGGTGCGAAGATCGACAGTCCGTTGGCGATGGCTTCGCGGGCGAGAAGTTCGAAGCCTTCGCGAAGCGCGGGTTGTGGGGAGGCATGCCGTTCGGAACCGGCAGGAGCATCTCCGGGAGCAGCCATGGCGCGCAGCAGCAGGATCACTCGCCGTTCCTGGAAAGCCAGGCTGCCAAGCTGCTTGAGCCCCTGGCCGATGGACGGCCGCGATCGGCCCGAACCGCGGGCAGGGTGTGCCGTTGTTGCAGGGCCTCCCTTCCGGCCATTCGTTTCGGCTGATTGCAGCATGGAATGCCGAGTACCCCGCGGGAGCCACACGCAGGCTGAATCCTGTCGTTCAGGTTCGGTTTAGGTTTCCGGGCCGTCTTGCGGTTCTGCTCGGGTTCCAGCCGTTCGGAGGCCGAAGTTTATGGCGAGCAGCTTTGACAAATCCGCGTGCCGGCACGATCAGGCATGGCGCCGGCCGAGGGGCGGCGGAAAGCGGGAAAGCGAATGTCATGACTCTATCGATTGGCACGGGGCGATGACGCTGATCCCGCGTTCCATCCGCGGGCGGCTGTTGCTCGTCGGTCTCTTGCTGACGGGCATTGCGCTCGTTGCGGCCACTGTCTCGATAGATGCCGTGCTGGATACGCATGTCCGGCGCAGCCTCAACCAGAGCCTGGACGGCCAGATTGCGCTGCTCGCCCGTAGCGTAAGGGCGGATGGTACCGTGGATCGGACCCTGCTTCAGGAGATCGGGCCCTATACCCAGTATCGCAGGGGTTGGGCCTGGCGGATCGAGACACCAAGGCAGGTCTACACCTCGACCGAGAAAATCGGCCAGATCGATTTCCGGGAAGAGGGGCCGACCGGACGAGAGGGGCATTTCGGCGCCCCGCCCGAGATTCTGCGGACTGGGAGCAGCGGGCCGTTCTATGTGCGGATTCTCGAGGAAGACAGGCCGGCCGGTCGGATCAGGATAACCGCGACGGCGCCGCATCTTGTGTACGAGCGGCTCCGAAGCGCCGCGATCATGCCGGTGCTGGTCACGCTGGGCGGCCTGAGCATCGCGCTGCTTCTGGCTTCGCTGGTGCAGTCCCACATCGGGTTGAGGCCGCTGGCCCGCCTCAGGAAGGCGCTGGGCGAAGTGCGGGCGGGGCGGGTCGGTCGCGTTCCGGTGGACCAACCGGTGGAATTGCGCCCGTTCGTGGCCGAACTCAACGACCTGCTGGATGAAAACGAGGCCGCGCTGGCCCGTGCGCGCGGGCACGTGGCCAATCTTGCGCATAGCCTAAAGACCCCGTTGGCCACCCTTTCCGTCAAGCTCAACGATCTGGGTCGCGATCCGGACGGGAAACTGGGCGAACTCGTCGCGCAGATCGACGGCGCCATTCGGCATCACCTTGGCCGCGCCCGCGCCGCCTCGCCCGGCGCGCCGGGGCGGATCGCCGTCCTGCTGGCGCCGGCGGTGGCGGACCTGATCGATGCGCTGGGCCGGATCCATGCCGATCGCGGGGTGAGATTCGAGAACGGGATCGCATCCGATCTCACGGTGAAATGCGATCCGCAGGACCTTACCGAAATGCTTGGAAACCTGCTGGACAATGCGGCGAAGTGGGCGGCCTCGACGATCGTGGTGACGGGCGAATGGAACGGCGGGCAGGTTCAGGTGAGGATCGACGACGATGGCCCGGGCCTTGGCCAGGCGGTGATCGAGCAGGCCCTTGTCCCCGGGCGGCGTCTGGACGAGCGGGAGGACGGCCACGGCTTCGGGCTGCCGATCGCGCGCGAACTGGCCGAATTGCACGGAGGGTCGCTTGAACTCGGCGCTTCGCCGCTTGGCGGATTGCGGGTGATCCTGTCGCTTCCCGGCTGAGCGTCCGAGGGCAGGGCCGAGGGCAGGGCCGAGCGGTCAGGCGGCAGGCAGGCCGAGGCGGTAGCCCCGTCCGCGCACGGTCTGGATCATGTCGGACCCGACCTTGCGGCGCAGGCGTCCGATGATGACCTCCAGCGAGTTGGAATCGACGTCGGCGTCGTATTCGTAGGCCTTGTCGATCAGTTCGCGGCGTTCCACGACCATGTCCTTGCGCAGCATGAGCGCCGAAAGAACCCGCCATTCGAAAGCGGTCAGGCGCAGGGGCAACCCGTCCATCTCGAAATGGCCGAGTTGCACGTCGAACGTGAGCGAGCCGCATTTTATCCGCGTGGCCGCATGGCCGCGCGAACGGCGCACGAGGGCGCGCAGCCGCATCACCAGTTCCTGCACCCGGAAGGGCTTGATGAGATAGTCGTCGGCGCCGGCCTTGAAACCGGCCACCTTTTCCGACCAGGCATCGCGGGCGGTCAGGATCAGCACCGGCAGGTCCAGTTCGTCCGCGCGCCAGTTCTGCAGCACGGTAATCCCGTCCACCTTGGGCAGGCCGAGGTCGAGAACGGCGGCGTCATAGCGTTCGGTGGCGCCGAGATGGCGGCCGTCCTCGCCATCGTTGGCGATGTCGACGGCGAAGTTTTCCGCGCGCAGCGTCCGGGCAATCTCCTCGGCAAGAGGCTGATCGTCTTCAACGACTAGGACACGCATTGCTTACCTCCACGGAAAGGTTTCCTTGGCCCGCCGTGCAACGGCGGGCAAGGAATTTCCCGTGGCATTTGGCGCGAAGGCCGCTTTCAGCTTCCGACGATGATGCCGCCGTTGGGGTGAAGGACCTGCCCGCTCATGTAGCTTGCATCCTCGCAGGCCAGGAACAGGAACGAGGGCGCCACTTCGTTGGGCTGGCCGGGGCGGCCCATCGGCGTATCCTCTCCGAAATGCTCCAGCTTCTCCTCGCTCGCGCCGCCGCAGGGGTTGAGCGGCGTCCAGATCGGACCGGGCGCGACTGCGTTCACGCGGATGCCTTCGCCGACGAGGTTTTCCGAAAGCGAACGGGTGAATGCGGTGATCGCCCCCTTTGTGGCGCTGTAGTCGAGAAGTTCCCTGCTGCCCTTGTACATGGTCACGCTGGTGCAGTTGACGATGCTCGCACCGGCCTTGAGGTGTGGGCGCGCGGCCTGGGTCATGAAGAACATGCCGAAGATATTGGTCTGGAACGTGCGGCGTAGCTGTTCCTCGGTGATATCGGTAATGTCCTTGTCGGGATGCTGTTCTCCCGCGTTGTTGACCAATACGTCGATCCGGCCGAAACTCTCGATGGTCTGGCGCACCGCGAGTTCGCAGGCATCGGGGGATCCGATATCGGCGCGTATGGTGATGGCGCGGCGGCCTTCCGCCTCGACGATCCGCTTCGTTTCCGCCGCGTCCTCGTCCTCGCTCAGATAGAGGATCGCGATGTCGGCGCCCTCCCGCGCGAAAAGTGCGGCCACGGCCCGGCCGATCCCGCTGTCCGCTCCGGTGACGATTGCAACCCTGTCCTGGAGGCGGGCTGAGCCGGGATAGCGGGGTTGCCACTCCGGCTGGGGCTGAAGTTGGTTTTCGTCGCCCGGAAGGGCATCTTCGTGGATCATTTCCTGGATTTCGGCCACGGCGGTCTCCTTTCGGTTCGAACCCTCCACGCCGGACCCAACGTGCGGACGGCTTCGCAGTTTCGCCGTTCCATCGTGCTGCGACGGGCCGTTCGCGGGGTCGGCCAGTCGGCGTCTTCCGCGGGATAGGGCTGTCCGGGCGGGAACCCGGAGCGCGGCCGCGTCATTGCATGGGCATGCCATTCGCGGGAGATGCCGAATGCCCCAAGGTGACAAGAGCAGCTATACCGACAAGCAGAAGCGCAAGGCCGCCCATATCGAGGAAAGCTACGAGCAGCGCGGCGTCAGCACGGAAGAAGCGGAGCGACGCGCATGGGCCACCGTGAACAAGGAATCCGGCGGCGGCAACAAGTCCGGCTCCGGGCGCGGGAAGGCCGATACCCATGCCTCCTCCTCACGCGGGGGGAAGGCGCACAAGTCGGGCTCGGCCGAACAACGCTCGGCGGCGGCGCGGAAAGGGTGGGATACCCGCAGGCGGAGCGGGAAAGCCTGATCGCTGCATGCCCGTTTTGCGGCGAAGCGCTATTTCCATATCGCATTGAGTGCGGGGAGCAGGTGATCCCGGTGCTCTGGGGGAACCCTTTCCAGCAGTCCCTGCTCGAACTGCTGGATCAGGGCGCCGACGACCGTCATCTTCGCTTCCCCTTCGGCCGAGAGCACGACGGCCTGCGATTTGCCGTCGATCGGCTGGCGGCGGATGAGCCCGGCACTTTCGAGCCGGTTGAGCAAGGGCACCATATTGGCGCGCTGAATATCCAGCGCCTTGCCGATCTGGCTGGCGGTCAGGTCGGAACGTCCCTGAATCATCACCAGCACCGCCGCTTCGGTGACCCGCAGGTTCTCCGGCTCCAGCAGGTTGCCGAGTTCACCCATCACCGCATTTGCCGCCCGGCGCAGTGCATAACCGGGGAAGGTCGCGAGCAGGTCATTCAAGGGAAGTCTCTCCAAATGCTATTGACGATAACAATCTGTTTGTTATGAAACAGAGCAAACACGTCAATGACCCGATGAGGATTGCCATGCAAGATCGCAGTGAACACGATACCGTTTCCTACACTATCGAAAACCGCGTGGCATGGGTCTCCTTCTCGCGGCCGGAAAAGCGCAATTGCATGAGCCCCAGGCTCAACCGGCGCATGGGCGAGGTTCTCAGGGAACTGGAGTTCCGGGATGACGTGGGCGTGCTGGTGCTTACCGGCGAAGGCACGTCCTGGTCTGCGGGAATGGACCTCAAGGAATATTTCCGCGAGAACGAGGAAAAGGGGCTTGGCGCCACGCGTGAGGCGCAGCGCGAGGCTTACAGCTGGTGGGAGCGCCTGCGCTGGTATGAGAAGCCGACCGTGGCGATGGTCAACGGCTGGTGCTTCGGCGGCGCCTATGGGCCGCTGTTCGGCTGCGACCTTGCGGTGGCGGCGGAAGATGCGCAGTTCGGCCTTTCGGAAATCAACTGGGGCATCCTGCCCGGCGGCGGGGCCAGCAAGATCATCACCGAACTGACCGGCTTCCGCAACGCCATGTATCACGCCATGATGGGCGAGAACGTGGACGGCAGGAAAGCGGCCGAATGGGGCCTCGTCAACGAAGCGGTTCCCGCCGACCGCCTCAAGGCCCGCGTTACCGAAATCGCGCAGGTCCTGCTCGGCAAGAACCCCGAGGCGCTGCGTGCCACCAAGTGGGCGATCCGCCGCGTGCGCGAAATGAGCTACGACAACGCGGAGGATTACCTGATCCGTGCGCAGGAAGCCGCCAACTACTTCGACGGCGAAGGGCGCAAGGAGGCGACGCGGCAGTTCATCGACGACAAGTCCTTCAAGCCCGGCCTCGGCGCCTACGACGTCAGCAAGAGGCGCTGACCGTCACTCCACGACGATCCGGGCGCGGGCGAGGTTCTGGATGCGCGCGAAGGCGGTCTGGCGATCGCCTTCGCGCTGGGACGCGGCGCGAAGCACGGCGAAGTAGGTGCCGGCCCGGTCGTAGACATGGGTGGCCGAAACGGTGGCTTTCGCCTTGTTGCCGGCGGGAAGCGTGGCGGGAGCCTCGAATGTGCCGTCGCCCTCGAAGTCCCACTCTGCCGAGACGACCGATCCGCTGCCGGGCGGGACTTCGATCGTGGCAGTGAGCCTGACGGGAGTGCCGGCCTTGATCCGGGCCAGTGCCCCGCCGTTCGCGGCAAGGGTGATGACGGGCTGGATGCCCTTGCGGGCCGCGGCGGACGCGGGCGTCACCACTTGTCCGTCCTCGATGTGATAGGAGGTGGAGGCGGGCGGGGCTTTGCCCTGTTCGACCCATGCGGCAAGATCGCGCAGGGCCTGTTGCAGCACGCCGATATAGGACACCACCCGCGAGGGATCGTCCTGACGGGTCTGGTCCCCGTGCAGTGCGCGGTCGGTGTACCAGATGCGGAAGCGTTCATCCGCTGCCGCGCCGGCGTATGCCTTCACGCGCGAGCGATACCAGTCCCCCTGCCAGGGCAGGGCTTCGCGGTCCCACAGGTTCTCCACCAGTATCACCTTGCCGTCGAACTTGCCGGACGGCACCGAGCCGGCGGCGTTCTTCGTGAACAGCGGGCCGAGCAGCATCGGGCGCTGGGCGTGGAGCGGCTTGCCCTGTGCATCGGTGAACTGCTTCCAGACCGGGTACTCCGCAAGGTCCGGCACCTGGTGGCTGTGATAGCTTTGCACCGCGAGGATGTCGCTGTTGTCCAGCCGCACCGGGTCGCCCGCCCTTATCGTCGCGAGCAGGCGCGGGTCGTTGATGCCGAGCATGGCCAGATCGCCGTGCACGTCGGAAAGAACCACCTTCTTGCCCGAAGCGAGAACGAGATCGGACAGCAGCAGGGCCTTCGAAGTGGAACTGTCGGCCAGCCGCACCGCGACCGGCATCTCGCCCGCCGAATGGAGCCCCATGGCCTGCCATGCCAGATCCGCCGTGCCCTTGGCGGTGCCGGGCGTATGGCCAGGGTCGATGTCGAGCGTCTTCGCCTTGTCCGCGCTGATGACTTCGACAACGCGGGTGGCGAGTTGCACCCGGTCCGCCTTGTAGAGTTCGGGGCTGTCGTGCCCCTCGTAGCCCGGCTTGGTCCAGAAATCGGTGAAATAGGAGGCATCTGCCATGCGGATGCCGCCGAACAGCAGGGCGAAGGCATGCGGTCCCATCGTGCGCCATGCGTACCATGACCTGGGCTGGAACCCCATGGCGGTTACTTCGCGCAAGGCTGCCTTCTGCTCGTCGTCCAGCCCGGAATAGGGATCTCCGCTGCCGCCCGCATCGAGCGCATCGACCACGCCGTCGAGCTTCTCGCCCAGGACGCGCATGGCCTTGAGGCGCACGGTGAACATGTTGGGGATCGCCATCGGCGAGCCGAGCACATAGGGCACCGCGCCGTCCCACACGCCCCGCGTGTTCTCCAGCGAGCCCAGCGTGCGATAGGCTCCGCCGCTGCCGCCATAGGCATAGCCGTAGATTTGCTTGCGCGCGCCGTAGACCTGCGCCGCCACGAAGCGCGAGAACCGGGCCGAGGCGGCATTCGCCCGGAAGGCGCCGATGGTCAGGTCACCACCGCCCATCGGGTCTGCCGCCTTGGCGCCGCCGCCGTTGGTTTCGATGAAGTAGGCCCCGCTCGTCATGGCGGCGCCGATGCGGTCTTCCTCGCCGGTCAGACCCTGGGAAAGGGTCTCGCTGTCGGGCACGGGGGTGATGTACTGGAAGAAACGCCCCTGCCATGACCTGGCCGCCGGGAAATAGAACGAGAAGCGCGTGTCGGTACCCTCGAACCCGCCATGGACGTAGCGATAGGCGGTGCCGTTGTTGGTGCGCGGTTCGTCCCGGTCGATGAAGGGGCGGGCAAAGAGAGCGTCCTCATCGCCGTACCCCTGCACGGAAAGACCGGCGGCGGCTGCCGCCACGGTGGGAGCTTCAGCCGATCCCGGCGCCGCAGCCGACAGGAACGTTGCCAGCACCACGGCGGACACCGCCCATTTCGCCGCGTTCTTCTGCAAGATCACCGTCCACATGCTCCCAAATGAGACCCGCCTCTGGTCCGGGCGGTCGGGAGGCGTTGTGGCACGGTCGATGGCGATATGCAGGCGTCTGCCTATCGCCCCACCGATTTCCGGTTGTCCGTTCAGCCGGCTGGTTCAGGCGCCGCGAGCAGGGCCAGAAGCGCGAAGCTCGCCAGCCAGTGCTCACCCATGTAGTCCCCCTCGACATGGGCCATTGCCGCTTCGAGATGCCGCTCGGCGGCGTCGACGGCGATGGCGCGGGCATTTCCCCCGCCTTCCCCGCCGCCGATGGCCGGGGCAAGCTGGCGCCAGGCCCAGGCGCGGCTGAGGTTCAGCCCGTCGAGATGGGCAATCTTGCCGTCGCTGCGATCGCTGACATGAGCCGGGCTGAAGAGGCTGGCCGGGCGGCGCTCGGCGATGTGGGGCAGGAACAGGGCGAACCAATCCGCAAAAGCGGCATCGCCGAGCGACCGCCGCATGAGCAGCGCCTCGCTGAGCGCGGAGGAGAGGAATTCGTCGCCGCCCGGCTCCCACGCCTGGCAGTCCTCGTCCTTGCCGAACCATGCCGCCGCCCTGGCGCGGATTTGTGCCGCGAGTTCGCCGTCGAAGGCGTCTGCCCACTCCAGTGCCAGCGTCAGGGCGAAGCTGCTGTTGAAGTGCGTGCCCGTGCGGATCGGATATGTCAGGATGCCGAGGTAGTGGCCCAGCCGGGCGGCAAAGGCGCGGGCCAGCGGTTCGAGGCGCGCGGCCCAGGGCCTGTCTGCGTGGCGCGAGGCTTCGAGATGAAGATAGAGCAGCCAGCCCCAGCCATAGGGCCGCTCGAACCCGCCGGCGTTGGGCCGGTCCAGATAGGCCAGTTCGGCGGCGAGCTTGTCCTCGGCAAAGGTCTCGTCCGCGCGTTCGCGCACCATGGCGGCTTCCGGAAGGTCGGCGTGAAGCCGCCGCAAGGTGAGAAGCGTCCACCAGCCGTGGACGCAGCTGTGCCAGTCGAAACTGCCGTGGAACGCGGGATGCAGCGCACGGGGCGGCAGCACGTCGGCATCGGTGTTCATCACGTGGTCGAGCTTGTGCGGATATTCCCGGCCGACATGGCCGAGGGCAATGCGCATGAAACGCGAGGCGGTTTCGGGCGTGAGGATCATAGCAGGAATCCGGCGATGTAGAGGATGAGGATGTTGCAGACGAGCAGGGGCAGGGCCGTGCCGACCTGACGGCGGATCACGCCGTATTCGTCCTTGAGTTCGAGCAGGGCGGCGGGGACCATGTTGAAGTTCGCCGCCATCGGGGTCAGCAGCGTGCCGCAGAATCCCGCCAGCATGCCGACCGCGCCGACCACCGCGGGATCGCCGCCATGCGCGCGGATCAGGATCGGCACGCCGATGGCGCTGGCCATGACAGGGAAGGCGGCAAAGGCATTGCCCATGATGATGGTGAACAGCGCCATGCCCAGCGCGAAAATCACCACCGCGAGGAAGACGTTGCCTTCCGGCAGCACCGCCAGGCTCATCGCGCCCACCGCGCTGCCGACACCGGCAGCCGTGAATACCGCGCCAAGCGCTGCCAGCATCTGCGGCAGCAGTGCGGCCCAGCCGATGGAGTCCATCAGGCGTCGGCCTTCCTCGACCGGCGCGGAAAGCGGGGGCTTGAGCCAGATCATCGTTGCTGCAAGAGCGATGGCGACGCCCGCGACGAGGAGTACCAGCGTCACCCAGCGCGGATCGATCAGCCCGGTCTTGCCGAGCGGAGAGTAGCTGAACAGCAGCGTTCCGGCGAAGGCGGTCACCGGGATCACCAGCGCGGGAAGGAACAGTTTCGAGCCGAGCTTCGCCGACCAGACTTCGCGTTCTCCGGCGGATGTCGTGTGCGGGCGGCCGTGGCCGAGGCAGCGAAATCCGGCGAGAGCGACCAGCAGCAGTACGAGGATGCCGTTGCCGAAGTCTCCCAGCAGGTCGCCGAACAGGAAGCTCACCGCGACAAGCCCCCAGAACGCGGCATTGCCCCAGCGCTTCGGATTGGCCTGATCGAAGGCGCTGGCGATGGCAAAGGCCGCGAAGACGAGCCCGGCGACGAAGTAGAGTTCTGCGATGCCGATCATGCCGCCGCGCTCCGGGCCTTGCGGCGCAGGCGGCGGGCGAACAGGCGGATGCGAAGGGCGTGGATCGCAAAGGCGCAGATCGCGGTCGGGATCGCCCAGAGCGAGAGATGGATCGGCGCCAGTTCGATGCCCTCGCCGCGCAGCACGCCCTGGATCAGCAGGATCGAGCCGATGGCGATGAAGATATCCTCGCCGAAGAACACGCCGACGTTGTCGGTTGCCGCGGCCATGGCCTTGACCTCTTCGAGATCGTCATCGGTAATGTCGGGGTTCTCCTTGCGCGCGGCGGCTTCGGCCATCGGTGCCAGCAGCGGGCGAACCGTTTGCGGATGTCCGGCCACGGAAACGAGGCCCAGCGCCGCAAGGCCCTGGCGGAAGGCGAGGTATCCGACCAGCAGCCGGCCCACGGTAGCCCCGCGCATGGATTCGATCAGGCCGCGTGCGCGCTGCTGCAATCCGAACCGTTCGAGCAGGCCGATCACCGGCAGCACGACGTAGACCACGGTGACGAAGCGATTGTCGTTGAAGCCCTTGCCCAGCAGCGAAACCACCGCGACGAGGTCCATCCCGCCGAGCAGTCCGGTGAGGATCGCCGCCACGGCCACCACGAGCAGCGGGTTGAACCGCATGGCGAAGCCGATCACCACGACGAGAATGCCGGCAAGCGGCCAGTAGTCGATCTGCCACTGCGGCATTTTTCATCAGATCCCACGTTTTCGAGTGCGATCGTAGAAGCTGCCTTTCGGCTGGAATGTCAATTTGTTGATGGCGGCCGAAGTACGGCGGGCTGCCCCAACTGGCCGGTGGTCAAGGAAAATTTCTCTGCGTGTCCGGGGATGGAGGATACATCGGCACGGCGATTTCCTGCGTGGTTGCCTCCTGGGGGCGGAGATGATCGGCGATGACATGTCCCTTGACCTGCGATGTAAAACTTTGATCCAGCAGCGTTCTTCGTGTTGGATTCTTGCGCGGGATGGCGGATTTCCGATCCTATTGTTCCGTAATGGGTCAGGAACTTAGCGCGACGTTTCGTTGCTTTATCTCGCTTCGGTGATATCGTCGAACAAAGGCACTCGAAAATATCGAGGCCGTGAGGGAGATGATGGGATGAAGAGGGCAACCGGCTAATCGAAACTTCGAAGGTCTGCGTATCTTGGCGTTGAACGAAAGCGTTCAGCGGGCGGCAGATCTTGTGCATTTTATCATGCACTGCGCGGAAAGGTTCTCGGATTCTACTGATGTCCCCGGAGCGGGGCAGCATGTCATCTGGAATAAAGAAAATAATTGAACAAAATGGGAGGATGATTTGAAGACCACTGCATATATGCTGCTTTGTTCGGCCGCCGCCGGTTCCGTATCGGTGCCGGCGTTCGCGCAGCAGGCCGAAACGGTCGTCGACAACGCGAACATCATCATCGTCCAGGCACGCCGCCGCGACGAAGACGTGCAGGACGTTCCGGCGGTGGTGGACACCGTCACTTCCGAGGATGTCGCCAAGCTGAACATCCGCGATTTCAAGGAAGTCCAGACGCTGGTTCCCGGCCTCCAGCTGGCGACCGAGACGAACGGCGTGGGCGGCAGCGCCAAGCTGCGCGGCGTCAACTTCGACATCAACGCCAGCGGCTTCAATTCCACGGTCGAATTCTACATGAACGACGCGCCGATCACGGCGGGCGTGGTGCTGCAGCAGATGTTCGATATCGGCCAGATCGAAGTCCTGCGCGGTCCGCAGGGCACGCTGCGCGGCCGCGCCTCGCCTTCCGGCTCGATCACCGTCACCACGCGCAAGCCTGACCTGTTCGCCTTCGGCGGCGCCGTGGACATGACCGCCAACACGATCGGCACGCTCAACTTCAAGGGCGCGTTCAACGTCCCGGTGATCGAGGGCATCGCCGCCATTCGCGTCGCGGGTGTCTGGGACGAAAACGAGGGCGATCGCGTTCGTCCCGTCGCGGGCGGCCGCGATCCGTTCGAACGGACCCGGGCCGGGCGCGTCAGCGGCATCATCCAGCCGACCGACTGGCTGAAGTTCGAAGGCGTCTACCAGCACATGGAGCGCAACGCCGTGGCCTGGGATCAGGTCGCGTCCTTCAGCGAGGCCAATCCCGACGCCGATCCCAGCCCGGTCTTCATCTCGACCAAGGACCGCCTGTCCAACCAGACGATCCCGCGCACCAACCATCAGGTCTACAACGTCTACAACTGGCGCGGAGAGGCGAGCCAGTGGGGCCAGGTGCTGATCTACCAGGGGCAGCATTACACGCAGCACGTCCTGTCCCGCACCACCCAGGACCCGGCGAACCTGTTCCCCGGCGGCGATGTTCGCCAGTTGACGGATTCCCGCACCAAGTCGACCTCGCACGAAGTTCGCCTGCAGAACGAGACGCGCCTGTTCGGCATGCTTGACTATGTGGTGGGCTTCTTCGACGCGAAGAACGATCCGCCGACCGATCTTCTGCGGCCTACTCCCGTCCGGCTTCCGCTGATCTTCGGCGGCGGGCTGGCCACCGTGGCGCAGACCCCTATCTCGCGCACGGGCACCTCGCACGAGCAGTCGCTCTTCGGCAACCTGACGGTCCATCTCGGCGAAGCGACCGAAGTTTCGGGCGGCGTCCGCCATATCGACTATACGTCGAACAACCAGCTTATCGTGGGCGGCCAGACGATCGCCGACGAGGGGCAGTCCGCCAAGAAGTGGATCTATTCGGCATCGGTGAAGCACAACTTCACGCGCGACCTGATGCTCTATGCCAGCACCGGCAGTTCGTGGCGCCCGGGCCTCAATGTCGTGGGGGACTTCAACATCACGCCTTCGGCGCTGGAGAAGAGCTTCCTCAACCTTCCGGCGGAAACCTCCAAGTCCTATGAAATCGGCTTGAAGAGCACCTTCCTCGATGGGCGGATGCGCTTCAACGTCTCCGGCTATCACCAGAAGTTCAAGAACTTCCCCTACCGCGTGCCCGGCAGCGGGGTCTACTATCTCAACCGCGTCGCCGATCGCGATTCTTCGGGTCAGGTCATCGGCACGCATCAGGAAGTGGCGCAGTTCAACTTCGTTGGCGCGGTCCCGGTCGAGGTCAACGGTGTCGAGGGCGATCTTTCCTTCGATATCTCGGATCGGTGGAACCTCGGCCTTGTGGCCAGCTACTCGCTCGGCAAGGTCAAGGACGGCACGATCGCCTGCAACGACCTCAACGGCGACGGGGTTCCCGATGTCGTGACGTCGGCGCCGACGGTGGGCGAATTGCAGGCCGCCGTCGGGGCTGACAACCTTGCGGCCTGCCAGGTCACGCAGCGTTCGGCGTTCCAGTCGCCGTTCTCCGCCACGCTCCAGAGCGAGTACCGCGTGCCGGTATCCGACCGGGTGGATGGCTATCTGCGCGGGCTGGTCTCCTACAATGGCAAGTCGCAGACCGATCCGACCAATATCTACGACGATGTGAGCGCCTATGCGCTGGTCAACCTCTATGCCGGTATCCGCGATCCGAACGGCGCCTGGGAGGTTTCGTTCTACGCCAAGAACCTGTTCGAGACGGAAAAGGCCCTGAGCCGGACCACGCCGCTCAGCACCAGCTACCGGCAGCTCGGCTTCGGCGGAATGGGGCCGAACGGACCGATCTTCACCGGGCCGACGGCGGAAACCTATACCAGCACCTACACGGGCGTGACGATGACCCCGCCGCGGGAATTCGGCATCAACGTGCGCTACGCATTCGGTTCAAGATAAGGCGCGGAAAGGAACGCGTCCCTCCGACTGGGGTGGATGGGCAACCATCCGCCCCGCTTTTTTATCTATCCTTACCGGGATCGGGCGGTTCGGTCCGGCACACGTCGGCCAGCATCCGGGCGAAAAGCCGCACATGTTCGACCGTGTACCCGGAGAGATTGCCCCTGATGAGGCGGTGCAGTTCCGAGCGGACTTCCACGCAGGCGCGGTCTCCTTCGGGTGTCAGGCTGAGTTCGCTGCGGCGGCGATCGTCCTTGCCCGGCACGGCTTCGATGAGCCCGGCTGCGGTGAGGCGGTTCAGTTCGGCCGTCACCAGGCTGCGGCCGACCCTCAGCAACGAGGCGAGGTCGAGCGGATAAGTGATGCCGCGTGAAATGGCGCTGAGGATATAGCATCCGCGGGGGCCAAGGTCGTACCGTGCCGTGACGCTCTGGGTGGCTGCTCCGATAGGGCGTCCTGCAAAGACGAGCCCCTCGATGACCGGGGCGATATCCACCCATTCGATCCCGCTGGGCAGATCGCCTTCTGCGGCATCATCCGCTTCCTGCTTCGAGAATGCCCGCCTGAGCAGTTCTTCCCGTGTCGTACTCGTCACAAACCGAAACCCTTGCTGGCCGACCAGGCGAGCAAGGTAGCAAGAGCGGCGGCAATGACAAAGGCCGTGGGGGACGCGGGCTGCATCGGCGTGGTTTCCCGGTCAAGAGACCGGTCCCGGCCGGTCACCATCGGCCCTACGAGATTGCGCCGGCGGAAGACGAGGTAGAACACGATCGCGATCAGGTGCAGCGCGATGAGGGCAAGCAGCACGTTGAAGCTCATGGCGTGGATTCCCGCCGCCATGCGGCCTTGGTCGAAGCTGACGAGGAAGGACAGCGGGCCGGATTCAAGCCCGTCCACATCGGTGGCGAAGAGCCCGCTGCCCACTTGCGTGCCCAGCAGGAGCAGCAGCGCGATGACGCTGTAGCCGCCGAGCGGGTTGTGGCCCGGTTCCTTCGCGTGCCGGCCGCGCAGGTATTCCGCGATGCGCAGCGGGGAACGGAGCAATCCTGCGAAACGTGCGGTGCTGGCGCCCACGAAACCCCAGATCAGGCGAAAGCCGAGCAGCCCCAGCAATGTGATCCCGGACAGAAAATGCCACTGCATCTCGCGGTTTTCCGCGCTCCACCAGGAGAACGCGAAAAGCGCGGCGAGCAGCCAGTGGAACAGGCGGGTGGGCAGGTCCCAGACCCGGACGCCGGGGCGGGCGCTCACTTCGCGGCCTTCGGTGCGAAGGAGTTGCAGACGGCGCCTGCGTTGACAGGGCCGCCCGACAGCATCTGGCAGGTTCCGCACCCCGGCGCGGCGGCCGTGAAGAAGGCGCAGCTTCCGCAGCGCCGGGCAGGGTCGGCCGATGCATCGAGATAGCCCAGCGCGCGGCGCCGGCTCTTCTGGCTGAAGGGCAGGGCGGCGGGATCGTAGCAGGAACCGGCCGGCGGCTGGGCCAGCGCTCCTCCCGATGCGACCAAACCTGCGGCGGCGAGCGAAGCGAAAGTCAGCGCTCGTCCGAGGAACTGTCTGCGCGAGGGGGTCATTGGCCGGGCTCCCGTGCGGCGGCGCTGCTCTGGATGACTTCGAGCGGATAGCCTTCCGGGTCTTGGAGCAGTAGCACCCGGTAGCCCTGCGCAGCCGCGCGCACAGGCTGGTGCGCGGTGCCGGAGGCGTCGAGCCGGCGGACCAGCGCATCCATGTCGCTCACCCGCAGCACGATGCGATCGAAGGCGTTCCCATGTGCAAGCCGTGCGGGCGCTTCCGGCGCGGTGTCATGCACGATGATGAGCCCGGCTTCGCCCGGGTCCGCCGAGAACCGCAGCATGTATTCGCGCCGGGTGCCGTGATCGAGCGTCATGCCGACCTTGAGCCCGAATGCGTTCTCGTAGAACGCCAGTTCGCGTTCGATCGCCACTGCGTTGAGGACCGTGCCCACCAGCCGCGCGGGGGGAAGGGCGGCAGGCTCGCCCGCCTGTGCGGCCTGAGCGGCGAGCAGGACCGAGGCCGCCAGCATGATCGACGCGCCCTTCATGCGACGATCTCGCCGATCGACTTGCCGGTCTCCATGCTCTTCGCCCCCCACTTGTCCACGGGCACCCCCATGACCTGCTGGAGCGTGAGGCCGACGCGGCTGACCGGAGAGCCGAGCCCGTCGACGTAGATCCCCGTACTGATACGACCGCCGCCGCTGCCCGCGGTCATCATCGGGATATTGTCGATGGTGTGGAACTTGGCGAACTCGGTTTCGGAATGGGCGAAGACCAATGTGTTGTCGAGCAGGGTGCGCGGCCCCTCCTGCACCTTGTCGAGCGCGGCAACGAAATAGGTCCAGGCCTCGAAGATCCGGCTCAGGAAGTAAGTGGCCTCGGGCTGGTAGCCCAGCCGGTTGTCGAGCGCTTCTTCATGGGTGAGCTGGTGATGCGTGATCGTGCTGCCGATTCGGGTCAGCGAGGAGGCGCCGTTGTTGAACATCATGTTGAATACGCGGGTCTGGTCGCAGGCGAGCGCCATGACCAGCAGGTCCGTCATCAGCGCGTGGTTGGTGACGACGTTCTCGATCTCGGCATTGACCGGGCGATCCTCGACCGGCTTGGGGACAAGGCACGCCTGTAGCGGTTCAGGCTTCTTCAGCTCCACTTCAAGCTGGTTCTCCAACTGCCGGACGGACGTGAAATATTGGTCCAGCTTCTGCCTGTCGGCGGCGCCCACTGCGCTTTCGAGCGACTGGCGCTGTTCGCTGACGGCCGAAAGCACGCTGCGGCGGGCCATGACTTCCGGATCGGGCGTGAAAGTCGCGCCGTTGGGGTCCTTGAAGCCGGTGCCGAAAAGACGGCGATAGAGCCCGGCTGCCGAGCCTTCCGAAGGGTTCAGGTTGCCGCCGCCGCGCCCGCTGAGCGAATTGCGCGGGTCGCCAGATGCGGAGGTTTCCAGGCTGCGGAAGCGGGTTCGCGTGCCGATCCTGTCGCCGATGGTCACGTCGAAACTTTCGCCCGGCAGGCCACCTTCCGCGGTGAGCGCGCGCCCGGTGCGGATCGCCGGGCCTCCGGAGGTGTGGGGAAGGTTCGGTGCGCCATCGAGCATGACGTTGAAATTTCCCAGGATATTGATCTTGTGCGCGTAGGGCTTGATGATCTCCAGCTCCGGCTTCAGGTCGTATCCCGGACCGGCGTTGTCGGGGAACCAGCGGGTGGGATTGACGCCGAGCCCCCAGAACCAGGTGCCGAAACGGACCGGAAGCGGCGCGCCGGTGGCGGCAAGCGCCTCGCCGTTGCCGTTCAGGAAGATATCGAGCAGGGGAACGCCCACGGTGATCGCCGCGCCGTTCATGATGCCCTTGAGCGCGGTGCGCCGAGACAGGTCGAATGCCATGGGTTGGTCCTCTCGCTAGCGTCTTGTCGCCACGTGAGTGGCCTCGGATTTCAGTGGATCGCCCGGAATTTCATAGGCCTGCGGCATCGTCGCGACCCGTTCGATCAGCTTGCGCAGGCGGTAGCCGTCCGCCGCGAAGCGGCTTTCCAGCGTTTCGACGAGCGCGCCATCCTCGCTGGGGCGGCCGGTTGCATATTCGAGCGCCCGCGAGGTGACGCACATCGTCGCGTCCTGGCTGGCCGCGATGGCCTTGCCCAGGCCGTCGGCACCGGAAAAGCTGGCCTCGTCGAACGAGCCGCCGACATCGATCGCCGCGTCATTCTCGCGGGTGCGGAAGGCGCCGATGCCGTCGAACCTCTCCAGCGGCAGGCCGATCGGATCGGTGATCTTGTGGCAACCTGCGCATACGGGGTCGGTGGTGTGGGCATCAAGGCGGATGCGGGCAGTGGGCATGGCCTTGTTGGTCACGTCCTGCACGGCGGTGAAGTTCACGTTGCCCGGCGGGTTCGGCACCGGCTGGCAGAGCAGCAACTCGCGTATCGCCCGGCCGCGCAAGGTCGGAGAACTGCGGCCGGAGTGCGAGTACATGGCGAGGAATCCGGCCAGTCCGAGCAGGCCCGAACGGTCCGAACCGGCCGAGAATTCATAGGGAACCCAGCCTTGCGACTTGCTCACCGGCACCTGGTAGAGCGCGCCCAGCGGTCGGTTCATCCATGTCTTTCGGGTGGTGAACAGTTCCCGGTAATCGCCGTCGCCATCGAGAAGCTGGGTGGTGATCGTGCGCAGCATCTGTTCGGGAAGCGCCTGAAGGACGTCCTGGTTGAAATAGGGGTAGATCACCGGGTCCTTGGCGAGTTCGTCGAACTTCTCGAACAGCAGCATGTCGGAAAAGAAGGCCCGAAGCCCCTGTTCGAAGCGGGGCGAGGCGACCATCGCCGTCACCACCTTTTCAAGCTGGGCCTGATCGGTCAGCCGCCCGCCCGCCGCATCGTCGAGCAAAGCGGCGTTGGGGCTGGAGTTCCACAACATGAAACTGAGGCGCGCGGCGCGCGAGGCGTTGTCGAGCCGCATTCCGCCAGCATGGTCCGGGTCGGGCTCCGCCGTCTCCACCACATAGAGGAACCACGGCGAGACCAGCATCGATCCGAGCGCAAGTTCAAGGCCCTTGGTGAAGGAGCGCGTAGGCGCAGCGCCTTCTCCGGCGATCTTCACGTAGAGCGCCTCTTCCTGCACGGTCAGCGGGCGCCGGAACAGCAGGCGCCCGATCGGCGCGAGAATGCGGCGCGCGCATTCGGGATCGGCCGCGGCCGGATCGGCGGGCGTGCAGGACATGAACTGGGCGCGGTGTGCCTCTTCGAAGACCTGCCGGGCGATATCGCGCGCCATGCCGTCCATCTGTTCTAGCCCGGCAGGCGTGATCGCCGCGCTGCGCGCGCCGCTGGCAATCAACTGGTGCGCAGGCCTGACGATCGGTTCGAACCGGCCGGCAACGCGGATGTCGCTGCCGAAGATGTCCGCGATCGTATTGCGGTACTGGGCCTCGGTCAGCCTGCGCATGCCAACGACCTGAGGGCCCTGCAACAGGGTCTGGGCGGCATTCGCTTCGGCCATGGCAGGCACGGATGTCGATGCCGTGCCTGCCAGCGAGACCACACCGGCAAGGGTGGCCGCGGCGATCGCCAGCGGCGCTATGCGAAAGAGGGTCACAGGGCATGGCTCCCGGCAGCAGGGGATGGCACGTCGTTCACGAAGGCGGGTACGGCGCGCAGGTCCATGGCGCTGGAGACGCCGGAGCACTTGCCCGTCTTCGGATCGCGAATGCCGTCGGCATATTTGCGGAGGGTCTTGAGCGTTCCCGCGCAATCGATGCCGGCGGCGAGCGCTGCGCCGGCACCCCCGATCGCAGGGCTCTGGATCACGTCGAACACCGGCCGGTATCCGCCGACCAGCCCGCGCAGCGACCCGTCGGGCTGGAAGACCAGGCGAAGCTTGGCATGGCGGAAATCGTAAACGGTGCGGGCGCCGCGAATATCGCGGGCGCCGCCCTGGCCCCAGGTCTGGGCCAGCCTGATGTCGCGCGGTTCGGTGGTCAGCACCCCGTTCTCTATGCGGCCGCGCAGGACGTTGCGGTGCCGGGGCGCCTTGTCGGAAACGGTGAAGCTGTAGCCGGGCAGGAAATTGCCGCGATTGTCGAGCTGGGGACGGTCCGACGTGTTGGCGTAGATCACTTCCACGTCCTCGTCATGCTCCAGACTGTCGACACCGCGCAGGAGGATCACCTGCGTCCATTCGCCGGAGGCATGGAACTGACGCATTCCGGTAAGCTGATCGCCGCCGATGCCGTCCTTCCCGCGCCATTCGAGGGTGCAGCCCATGACGCGGTATTCCTGGTTGTCGATGCCGGTTCGCCCGTCGGGAGCAGTGAACTCCTCGTGCGCGCAGCTTTCTCCGGGCGCGTCATTGTCCAGATCCACGCCGCCGGCATGGATGCTTTGCACGGTGCGTAGCAGCGGGCGGTCGAACTGGTCCGGTTGCGAACAGATGTTGGTGCCGCCGGGGCCGAACACCGTTGCCTGCCAGCGCCTGGTCAACTCCGGCTCGTTTTCCTTGCGTTCCAGCCGGGCATGTTCCTCGGGCGGGAGCGATTCCAGATAGGCTTCCCGGATCTTGGGGCTCACCCCGCTCGGGCAGGCGTCACTGCCCTGGATCACCGGCGGAACGAAGTCCTGCACCACGAAGCCCATTACGCCGCCCGGTGGGGGAGCTGGCAGGTTTGCCGGCACAGCCTCCGCCAGGGCCGGGCCTTGCAACATGCTGGCTGCGGCGATGCCGATCGCGGCGATGGAGGCCAGCGCTGCGGTACAGAGGAGCGGTGCGCGCCTTGACGTCGCATGTTTCATCGGTTCTCTCCGCTGCTGGTCTGCGGCCTCAGAATCCGGCCCCCGCGCGGGATGGCATGCGGATCGGATTCCTCGCTCACGAAAACCTGCTGACCCTTGAACGTCCATTCCGCGCGGTCGCCGGAAAGGCTGACCTTCCAGTCGCCCAAGCCGCCGCTGGCCATTGGCGCAGGAAGCGGGCGCCATGCGCAGGGCGCGGCGCAGTGCCCGGTGAACAGGACGTGGCCGTCCCGGTCCGTAAGGGCATAGGCGCCGCCGAAGTAGGCGGTGGCGACAAGGCCCGGCGCGGCGATGCGCGGTGGGGCCGGCACGAACTTGAGCGTGTTCCACGTCATGTCGTCCGGCGGCGGCGCGCTGCCGCCTGCCGCGCGCCGGGTGAAGACGAGATGCCACCCCTTGTAGACCCATTGCGGACCTGCGGCGCCCTCGATCACTGTCCAGTCGGGCGCCTTGCGGGGATCGGTGATCTGATCCTCGGCGGGGGGCATTTCTGCCGCTTTTTCGAAACCCATCGGATAGCGGATGTTCGGCTTGGTTCCCCGCGGCGCGAGCAGGGGTGCCCATTCGCGCGTGCAGTCCTGCGCGCAGAAGCGGGCGGGATCGGGTGCCCAGCGCAGGACGGTGCGCATGTCCATTCCATAAAGCGTATGGCCGCGGGCATCTGCATAGACACTGCCGTCCGCTGACTTATTAACCCGCACCCCCTTGGGCAAGGGCGTACCGTCCGCGGGAGCAATCGGAAGGTCGGCGGGCTGGGCATGAACTGTCGGCGCCGCGCCGAATGCAAGCAGCGCGATCGCGAGCCCGCAGGCGATGCGAGGCGCCATCTCAGCTCTCCGGCGCGCGGAAGCTGTCATGGCAGCCCTTGCACGTAGCTCCAAGTTTCTGTGCGCCCGTGCGTATTGCCGCGACGTCCTTCCCGGCGACCGCGCGCTGGAAATCGTCGGCAGCCTTGGCGAAAGCGTCCTGCGCGGTCCTGAATTTGGCGGGCTGAGCCCAGATCTCGCCCTTGGCGCGGGTTTTGGCGCCCGATTGCGGCCCGCTCCCGGCCGGAAACCATTCGTACTGGCCGCGAGAGGCATTGCGGATTTCCCGAGCGGATTGGGCGATCAGCACGGTCTGCACTTCGCCGCCTCGCAGGCCGTCGTTCACTGCCTTGAACGCCGCGCCGAGTTCCCGGTAACCTGCGATGCGCGAGCGGACCGTGTCGGCCGGTGCAGCCAGCAGCGGCGTGGCAACCGCCGCTGTCGCCAAAGCCACCGCGCCAATGCGCCATAGGGCGTTCATCGGAGTTTCTCCCAACTGTTTTCTGTTATGGAGAGAATATTGATTCAAAATTTGAACTAGTCAATCGCGACTTTGCGTAGTTTTTGCCCATGGTTCGAAAATGGCGGAAATGCGCCGTTCGGAGGAGGCTTAAACGGTGCAGGTCTACGGGCAGCGGGCGATCGGCCTTACCAGCGGGCGTGCCCGTCGATCAGCACGTCGATGATGAACTGTGCCTGCGCGCGGGCATCCGCCGCGGTGACCGGGCCGGTGGCGGCGCGGGTGTTCACCCAGCCGATTACCATCGCCATTATGGCCTGCGCGATGCGTTCCGGGGCCTTGGCCTCGATCCCCGAAGGCGGACCGTAGACGCGGATCTCCGCGACCAGATAAGCCACCATTTCGGTATATCCGAAGAAATCTGTGATCGATCCTTCGGATCTGCCGAAGGCATTCAGCGCCAGCCGCCTGAAGGCGCGCACTTCGGGTTTGGTGGTCCAGAGCAGCATCGTCGAGGTGTGCTGGATGAGACGCTGGCGCAGATCGTTGCCGAGACGTGCATTGTCGCGCGAGGTCACTTCGGACCAGGACGCCACCCGCGCGACGAGCACGGCGTTCAGAAGCGCCAGCTTGTCGGGGTAACGCTTGTAAAGCGTGGTCTTGGGGATCTGCGTGGCATGGGCCACCGCTTCCATCGAGGTGCCGTCAAAGCCCTCCTTGAGGAAGAGCGCGGTTGCGGTCTGGATGATCGCATCGGTGATCGCGGCGGACTGTTGGCGCGAGGGCCTGCCTCGGCCCGTAGGGCGGGCCTTTGAATCTTTAGCGCTCGCAGCGGCAGTGGAAGACATTTTTTCCGGGCCTGGGTTCTTTTATGATCGATACCACCTAAACCGGCATGCCGCGAGCGACATTCCGGTAATCTTCGGTTGAGGAGCATTGCCGGACGATCCTCCTTCGTTCAAGTCATGGGGAACGGATGGATTTTTGCGGTATGCCGCCGTTCGGTCCTCGGGCCGTGTTTTTATGCCGGAGATGAAACCAGCAGGCCTTCCGCAGGTTTTCCTGCGGATGCCGATTGGACATCGCGCGCCGACGACCCGACTTTACCTATCTCTCAGGACCGCCAGAGCCACGCCGCATGAACGAAGTTGCCGATCAAGAGTTGATGCGTCTGGCGGCTCTGGCCCGGTACGATGTGCTCGATAGCCCCCGCGAACAGGCGTTCGATGAAATGGCGTCCCTGGCGGCGGCGATCTGCGGGACGCCGATCGCGGTCGTCAATTTCATCGGCGATGGGCGCCAGTTCTTCAAGGCCGAGGTCGGGCTTGGGGTCCGGGAAACCCCGCTGGAAACCTCGTTCTGCGCCAAGGCCCTGCTGGAAGAGGACTTTCTCCTCGTTCCCGATGCGCGGCGAGACGCCAGGTTCGAGTGCAATCCCCTTGTCACCGGCGAGCCGCACTTGCGGTTCTATGCGGGCGCCCTGCTCAAGACCGGGGAGGGGTTGCCGATCGGAACGCTCTGCGTGCTCGACTATGAGCCCCGGGCGCTGGACGAGGTGCAGGAACAGGCACTGCGGGTGCTGGCAAGGCAAACGATGACCGCGCTGGAACTGCGCCGGGCCGCGATCGAGGCCGACGGCGAACGGGCGCGTCATCGCGCCATCGTCGACAGTGCGCGCGATTTCGGAATCGTCGTGACCGACCTTCAGGGCATGATCACCGACTGGAGCGCCGGGGCCGAGAGCCTGTTCGGCTGGTCCGAGAGGGAGATCGTGGGCCAGCCCATCGCGACTGTTTTCACGGATGAGGACCGCGAGGCCGGCGTGCCGGAGCGCGAGATGGCCGACGCGGCGACCAGGGGCGGCGGTTCGGACGAGCGCTGGCATCAAAGACGCGGCGGCGAACGTTTCTGGGGAAGCGGCGAGATGTCGCCCCTGCGCGATGAGGCCGGACGGCACATCGGCTATGTCAAGGTTCTGAGGGACCGGACCGAGGAGCACCTTGCCGCGCAGCATCTGGCTACCGCCGAGACGCGGTTGCGGCAGGCGCAGGAGGCAGGAGGCATCGGCCTCTTCACCGTCGAGATCGCCGAGGATGTGCTGATCCCCACGCCCGAGTTCTGCCGTCTCTATGGAATGCCGGTGCAGGACCGCTATCCCGCCTCGGTGATCGAGACGCGGATCGTGCCGCAAGACCGTCATCTCGCATCCACGGCCGCATCGCGCAGTCGCGGCGAGGCTTCGGGCGAAGTGGAGTACCGCGTGCGCGCGGCCGAAGGCGAGGATGTGCGCTGGATTGCCCGCAAGGGGGTCATGGAGTTCGATGATGCCGGTGTGCCGCTTCGCTTTGTGGGCGTGGCGCGCGATATTACCGCGAAGCGGCAGGCGATCGCTGCACTGGGACGCAGCGAGGACCGGTACCGCGCCCTGTTCGAAGCCATCGACGACGGTTTCTGCATCATCGAGTTCATCGACGGGCCCCATGGCCCGATGAGCGACTATGTCCATGTCGAGGCCAATCCCGGATACGAGCGCCACTCCGGCATTTCCGGCGTGGTGGGCATGACGCTTCGCGAAGTGGACCCGACCGGCGCGGACGGCTGGCTGGAGCTTTACGGCAGGGTGTTGGAGACCGGCGAGCCCGTGCGCTTCGAGCGATATTTCGCGGCGGCGGGGCGGCACATCGAAGTCTCGGCGGCGCGGGTCGAGCCGCCGGAACGCAAGCAGGTGTCCGTGCTGTTCCGCGATATCGAGGCACGCAGGCGGGCCGAGCAGGCCATGCGGGCCAGCGAGGCACTGGCCCGCGAGAACATCGAACGCGTGCAGCTTGCGCTGTCTGCGGGCGCGATCATCGGAACCTGGCTGTGGGACTTGCCCACCGACCGCTTCACGGTGGACGAACCTTTCGCCCGCGCGGTCGGTCTGGACCCGGAACTGGCGCGCGAAGGGCTCAGCCTCGATCAAGTGGCCGCTACCGTTCATCCTGACGACCGGGCCGGATTTGCCGAGGCCATCGGCGATGCGATCGCGCGTGGCGGCGGCTATGCGCATCAGTACCGCGTGCGGCGCAGCGATGGCCACTACTACTGGATCGAAGCGAACGGGCGGGTCGATCACGCGCCGGATGGCACGCCGCTGAGCTTCCCGGGGGTCCTGCTCGATGTGGATCAGCGCCGCGCCGTGGAGGAAGAGCGCGACCGGGCCGCAGCGGCGCTGCGCGCGTTGAACGAAACGCTTGAGCAGCGCGTCGCCGAGCGTTCGGCCGAACTGATGAAGGCGGAGGAACAACTGCGCCAGTCTCAGAAGATGGAGGCCGTTGGGCAACTCACGGGTGGCCTCGCCCATGATTTCAACAACCTGCTGGCCGGCGTTTCCGGCGGGCTGGAAATGGTCGGAATCCGCCTCAAGCAGGGGCGCCTTGCCGACGTGGACAAATATGTGGTGGCGGCGCAGGGCTCGGTGCGGCGTGCCGCCGCGCTCACGCACCGGCTGCTGGCCTTCTCCCGCCGCCAGACGCTCGACCCCCGGCCGACCAGCGTGAACGCCCTGGTCAGCGGACTGACCGATCTCATCCAGCGCACGGTCGGGCCGTCGATCGCGGTCGAAACGGTGGGGGCAGCCGGGCTGTGGCTGACGCTGGTAGACCCGAGCCAGCTCGAGAATGCGGTCCTGAACCTCTGCATCAATGCTCGCGATGCGATGCCGGATGGCGGCAGGATCACCATCGAGACGGCGAACAAGTGGCTCGACCGCAATGGCGCGCGCACGCATGACATGCCCGAAGGCCAGTATCTTTCGCTATGCGTCACGGACACCGGCACCGGCATGACGCCTGACGTGATCGCCAAGGCGTTCGATCCGTTTTTCACCACCAAGCCGATCGGGCAAGGCACCGGACTTGGTCTTTCGATGATCTATGGCTTCGCCAAGCAATCGGGCGGACAAGTGCGGATATACTCCGAGGTGGGAGAGGGAACCACCGTCTGCATCTATCTTCCCCGCCATTACGGTGATGCGGTGGAAGAGGGCGGCAGCGCTGTCGAATCCCCGCTGCCAGGCGCAGAGGCGGGCGAGACCGTGCTGCTCGTCGATGACGAGCCCAGCGTGCGGATGCTGATTACCGACGTGCTGGAAGACCTTGGCTATACCGTGATCGAGGCGGCGGACAGTGCCGCCGGTCTGAAGGTGCTCCAGTCCGATGTGCGGATCGACCTGCTGGTGAGCGACGTCGGCCTTCCGGGTGGGATGAACGGCCGTCAGATGGCGGACGCTGGCAGGGTGGTGCGCCCGGACCTGAAAGTGCTGTTCATCACCGGCTATGCGGAGAATTCCGTGATCGGCAACGGTTATCTCGAACCCGGGATGAGAGTGCTGACGAAGCCCTTCGCGGTCGAAACCCTCACCGCCCGCATCCGGGAACTCGTGGGGGGGTGAACGCCTGTCAGGCCGATGGATCGTCGCCGGGAAGGCGGCGGGGCTGCGGCGTACCGGTGGTGCGGGTCCAGTATTCGTCCGCCCGGCGCTCGAAGGTGGGGGCGCTACGGGCGTCGCTCTGATAGAATGCGCCTCTGGCGAGGCCCGGCGCATATTCCTGTTCGACCCAGCCCCTCGGGTCGTCATGCGGGAACCTGTAGCCGACATGGCCCAGGGCGGCGGCGCCCTTGTAATGGGCATCGCGCAGATGAAGGGGCACGCTTGCGGGCGGCTGCGAGCCGACGAAATGCAGAGCCTGCGATATTCCGCGCGTGACCGAGCCCGATTTCGGTGCGCGGGCGATGTGCAGCGCGGCATGGGCCAGGACGATCTGGGCTTCGGGATAGCCTATCTTTTCCACCGCCTGCGCTGCGGCAACGGCGGTCTGGAGGGCGGTATTGTCGGCCAGGCCGACGTCCTCGGACGCATGGATCATGATCCGCCGTGCGATGAAACGGGGATCCTCGCCGCCGTGGATCAGGCGCGCGAGCCAGTAGAGCGTGGCGTCGGGGTCCGAACCCCGCATCGATTTGATGAAGGCCGAAACGATGTCGTAATGGGCATCGCCGGAACGGTCGTGGTTGATCGGAGCGGAGACATAGGCTTCCGCCAGCATCTCGTCCGTGATCCGCAGCGGGCCATCCGCTTCGTGCCCCACCGCCAGGCTTTCGAGCGTCGTCAGCGCGCGGCGGGCATCGCCGCCGGAACGCCCGGCGACCATGCGGCGCTGCTCCGGCGTCATCGACACTTCGATGCCTTCACCCGCGAGATGGTCGATCCCGCGCTGGACCACCCGCTCCATCTCCTCGATGCTGAGCGGCTCCAGCTTGAGGATAGTCGAACGGGAAACCAGCGCCGGGGTGAGGACGTGATAGGGATTGCCGGTGGTGGCGCCGATGAAGTCGGCCACGCCGTCCTCGCAGAGTGCCAGCAGATCGTCCGCCTGCGTTGCCGAGAACCTCTGAACCTCGTCCACGAAGATCAGCACCGGCTTGATCCGCGCTTCGTCGGCGATCCGGCGCAAGTCGGAGACACCCGCGCGCGTGGCGTTGAGCGGGCGGAATTCCTTGCCCAGCATCGCGCCCACGGCCCGCGCGATCGAGGTCTTGCCGATGCCGGGCGGGCCATAGAGAATGACGCTGCCCAGCGATCGCGCCGCGATCCGGCGCCGCAGGATCGAACCGGGGCCGACAACCGCTCCCTGGCCGATCACCTCGTCAAGCGTCGCCGGTCGCAGCAGCGCTGCCAGCGGCACCCGGCCCGGGCGGGTTCCAGTATCGAACAGGTCGCTCATCATCCCTCGATCCGCCGGGTATTCGGCACATGCGCTAGCGGTTTCGCCTCATAGAGCGATGGCTGGCCATGGCAAGAATGGCGGGATGGCGCTTGAAACGAACCGCTCCTGTCCTGAAGAACCGGCCCCGTCGGGACAGCCTTCAGGCCTCGGCGCGTGCGATCAGCGCGTCGAGCGCGGAGCGGCCGTGGCGCAGTTCCTCGATGATTTTTCGCAGTTCCACCGGCGTGATCCGCGACCCGCCGTCACTGTCCACTGACTGGGCCTCGACGATTCGGTGCAGCGCCTCGACGATGGCGAGGACCGGGTCCATCTGCGGGCGGGCGGTGGCCAGCGGAACCGCCCGAACTTGCGCGAGCGAGAGGAAAGGGTCGATGGCGCCCGGGCCGAATTCGCGTTCGATCCGGGCCAGGATCAGCGGATCGAGGCTGGTGGCGCGGCTGCGCGCATTGCGGATCGTGCCGTTCGAGCAATCCAGACGGGTAGCCAGTTGGCCATCGGATAATTCCCCGGATTTCTGTATGTTGCGAATGATGAGGGCAATCGCCTGGCGATAATCCTCACTCGAAAGATGTGCGGAACGCCCTGCCGTCATGATGTATCCTTCCCTTCTCGCCTTGGGGTGGCTGGGCAACAGCTTGTGACGATGGATGCGAAACTGGCCAAGACTTTGTCGACAGAATCGCTATATGGCGAGGTGGATATGAAATTCAGCCGCCGAAACATGATCGTTGCAGCGACCGCGTTCGCAGCGACCTCCTCCTCTGCCGCCCGCGCCATTGCCACCGCGATTCCGGAAAGGCCGCGTGCCCCTTCGCTGGTGCTTCCGCGCCCGGGTTCCGTGGCCCCCGTCGCACCTGCGGCGCTTCCCGTGCCGCGTGGGCCCTATCAACCCGAAACGGTCGCAGCGCCGCTGTTCCATGCCGCCATGGCGGCGCTGAACCGGCATGGCGGGCGCGTGAAGGGAGACCGAATCGGCATCGTCGATTTCTCGGCATCGTCCTCGCAGCCGCGTCTCCATCTGGTTGACCTTGAAAACCGCAAGGTCACGTCGCTGCATGTCGCGCATGGCAGCGGGTCCGATCCCGCGCACACCGGCTGGCTCCAGCGTTTTTCGAACCGGCCCGGGTCAAACGCGAGCAGCGAAGGCGCGTTCCTCACTTCGGACTATTATTTTGGCGCGCACGGTCGTTCACAGCGGCTTGTCGGTCTTGATCCCACCAACAGCAATGCGCTCGAACGCGCGATCGTTGTCCATGGGGCCTGGTATGCCGAACCGAACATGATCGGTGCGCATGGCAAGCTCGGCCGTAGCCAGGGCTGCCTTGCGGTGGGGGACAGCCTGCTTAACCGCGCATTCGACCATCTCGGCGAAGGACGCCTGATCTACGCCGCCAAGCTCGGTTGATTTCCCCCAGGGGTAGCGCACCCCAAGGGAGTTCGGCGCATCCCCGGCCGACCGGCGCGGCCGCCGATCGGCGCAGCCCTGCGGCGTTTTCGCGTCAGATCGTGACGAGCGCCGTCACGCGGTGCGAAAAAGGATGATGCGGCGTTGCGCCGCGGCTGACCTGCGAGAACATGCCGTTACCCAGAGCGGAAAGCTTCGCTTCGACCAATGGAAGGTCCTCGCCCCGCTTTACATCGAGGTGAACCATAAGTTTTCCCTTGAAATCGAGCGATATATCATCGGCTTCGACCATGGCTTCACTTAACTTGGCGAGAATTGCACTGAGTTGATCGGTTAAAGGCGTTCTGGACGCGGCGGTCCGTGCGTTAGTGGAATCGATCGAATAAACCGTTGCGTCTTTGGGCATTCGTGTCCCCGTGCTGATTACTGCCAAAACGGATCATATCACTTCAGCGCCCATAAAGAACGCTGTACCGTGTGTTTCGTTGCACATTTTTGCGGAAATCCGCCGGTGCGGCATGGGATCGTCAGTAAACGCCTCTTGTGCCGGGCGCGCGGCATCTACTCCGAAGCGGCGGGAAGGGTGAGGATGACGAGCAGGCCTGGGCCGTCCTGCCGGTCCTCCAGCCGGATCGATCCGCCGGCAAGGTTCATCGCCTTCACCGCGATCGACAAGCCAAGGCCGCTGCCGGGAAATGCCGAAGAGCCGCGCTCGAAGCGGCGGAGCAGGCGTTCGCGCTCCGCCGCTGGAACGCCGTCGCCCCGGTCCCCCACGGTCACCACCAGCCGATCCGCGCCGCGCACGATCGCAATGTCGATGTGGCCACCATCGCGGGCATGGCGCACGCCATTGTCGATCACGGCGGACAGCGCGATCTGGAGCGATGCCGCATCACACCGCCAGCGGACGATGTGATCGGGCGTGACCGTGAATTCCATCGCATCGGCGGGCAGGTGCAGCAGGGTTTCCGCCACGACATCGGCCACCAGCGCATGGACATCGACCGAGCGGCTTGAAACTGCCGTGGCATTGAGCCGGGCGAGCGTGAGCATCCCGTCTATCAGGTCGTTCGCCCGGTCCACGACGCCCAGCAGCCGTCCCGTATCGTCCCGCAGTTCGGCGGGCGCGGTCTTGCGCAGGATCTGCGCCTGCGCGCGGATCGCCGCGAGCGGGGTGCGCAGTTCGTGGGCAACGTCGTCGGTGAAGGCCTGCTCCAGTTCGTAAGCCTGATCGAGCCGCGAGAAGAGCTTGTTGAGCGCTATGATCAGCGGCCCGAGATCGCGCGACCAGTCATCCGGCACCAGCGGCGTGAGATCGGCGAGCGAGCGCGCATTGAGTGTGGAAGCCAGCCGTTCCACTTCAGAAAGGCTCTTGCGAAGGGTCCACCAGAGAACCACCATGCCCGCGCCGATCAGCAGGATCAGCGGCAGCGCCAGCTTGCGCAGGACCGGCACCATCGAGAATTCGCGCATGGCGTCCCGTTCTGCCACGACGACGAGCAGGCGAGGGTCGCGGCCGGGCAGGCCATAGCTGCGCCAGCGATCACCGACCGCGGTGAAATCGTGGAGCCCCGCGGCTCGGGGAACCTGGCTGACCGGCGCTCCCCAGCCGGACTGGGCAACCGGCCTGCCATCCCAGAACACGGCGAACATGCACCAGTCGTAGGATGCGTGGAACGCCTTGCGCTCTTCGGGCGAGAGCAGCGGATCGTCGTCCGCCAGCCCCGTTCCCCGGGCGGCCAGCACGCCTGCTGTCAATTCGTCCTGCATCATCATGTAGAGCAGGCGGGAGGCGTTCACGAGCTGGGCGTCGGATGCGCGGCCGATCTCCCGGTTGGCCACGGTGTAGATTACGGTGCCCATCCCCAGTCCGGTCAGCGCCAGTAGCAGGAGCACGCGGCGATAGAGCCGGGTGGAGAGCGAGGGCCGCTTCACGTCTCCTGCCCCCCCACCATGTAGCCGAGGCCGCGCGCCGTCCGGATGAAATCGCGCCCGAACTTGCGCCGCAGGGAGGAGATGGCGACTTCGACCGTGTTGGATTCGACCCAGTGATCCTGGTCGTAAAGCTCGCCCTCGAGATCGGCCTTGGACACGAAACGCCGGCTGCGCCGCATGAGCAGGGCCAGCACACGGTATTCCTTGGCGGTCAGCGCCACGTCCTCTCCTGCCAGCGAGGCAACGTGTCCGGCGAAATCCAGCGTGACGTCGCCGATGCTCACGCTGTTATCCTGCCGGCGGTCCTTGCGGCGAAGCTGCGAACGGATGCGCGCGGCGAGTTCCTCGAGGTCCACCGGCTTCACCACGTAGTCGTCCGCTCCGGCATCGAGCCCGGCGACGCGGTGCTGGGTGCGGTCGAACGCGGTGATGATGATGACGGGGGCAGTATTGCGGGCGGAGCGAAGCTGCCGGAGCACTTCGAGGCCGGACATTTGCGGCAGCCCGATGTCGAGCAGGATCACGTCGTAGGGGCTGACGCTGGCGGCGGCGAGAACCTCGTCGCCGCGCATGAAGTGATCGACCACGTATCCGTCGAGTTCGAGAGCGCGCTTCATCGCGGCGCCGAGATCGAGATCGTCTTCCGCAACCAGCAGGCGGGGCAAGGCACGGCTCCCAGCGAGATTGAACGCCCGGCAACGGGACCGGCAAGGCTTGAGCCTTGGCTCGCGAAACGCCGGACTACGCCAGCTTCCAGCCGCCCGTCAAACCGCGAGAGATCTTTTTTGCGCCATCAGCTTCGCATCAGCTTCGCGGCCTAGGGGCGCTGATCGACCTGAACGCAGGCGCCGTTTCCGGAAGCGAAAACGCTGCGGACGGCGACAGGAACGGCTAACGAAAACATGACGATACACAAGTCCCCGCGAGAGATCGCGTCCTATTCCTCCCTCGAATCCGCTTTCGGGAGTGTGCCGGTGCGAAGCCGGGGCGCTCTGGCGCCCTGCGTGGCCCTTATCGGCTGCGACGGTTCGGGCAAGTCCACGCTTGCGCGCGATCTCGTTGCGCTGCTGGACCGGCAGTCTCCCACGCGGTCGATGTATCTCGGGCTCGGCACGGGCGATCTGGGGCGCCGGATCGGCGAACTCCCGTTGATCGGCCGGCTTGCCGAACGGTTTCTCACAGGTAAGGCAAAGAAGGCGCACGAAGGGCCGGACAAGCGCCTGCCCGGGCTTGCCACGGCGCTGGCCATGTTCGGCTTTTCGCTGGCGCGGGGCCGCCGGTTCCGCAAGGTGCTCGACTACCGCCGGGGCGGCGTCCAGGTCATTACCGACCGCTATCCGCAGGCGGAAGTTCCCGGCAGCTTCGATGGCCCTGGGCTTTCGTGGAAACGCAGGGGTTCGGCTGTGGTGGAACGTCTCGCCGCGCGGGAACGGGCGCTTTACGACGACATGGCCTCCTATCGGCCGACCGTGGTGATCCGCCTCAACGTCGATGTCGATACTGCCCTTGCGCGCAAGTCCGATCACCAGCGCGACATGCTGGAGAAGAAGCTGGCCGTCGTACCCACGCTGCGTTTCGGCGGCGCGCAGATCGTCGATGTCGATGCGACCCGCCCCTATCACGAAGTGCTGGAAACCGTTCTCGCCGTGTTGCGGCGGTACGGGCTGCACAGCTGATCCTTTGCCGACGATCTTTCATTCAGGCCTTACGATGAACAAGACAACTCTACCGCCCCTCATCGCCGTTATCGGTTGCGATGGTTCCGGCAAGTCGACCGTGACCGAAGCACTGCGCGCCTGGCTGGAGGAGCGGCAACCGGTGCAGATCTGCCATCTCGGCAAGCAGTCCGGCAATATCGGCCGCCGGATCGCGCGCCTGCCGCTGCTGGGCGGTAAGCTCGACAAGTCGATCCATGCCAAGGCGCGGAAAGCCCAGACCGACAAGGGCCCCGGGCTGCTGGCGGCACTGGTGATCTATGCGTTCTCGATGCGGCGCGTGCGCCGTTTCCGCCGGATGATGCGGCTGCGCCGGGAAGGCAATGCCATCATCGCCGACCGTTTTCCGCAATTGGGCGTGCCCGGGCCGATGGACGGGCTGGGACTTGCCAGTGCCGGCCGGTCTGGTCTCGTGGGCTTGCTCGCCCGCTCGGAGCGCCGCCGCTACGAGGCGATGGTGGTGAACCGCCCCGACCTCGTGATCCGTCTCAACGTCTCGCTCGACGTGGCGGTGGCGCGCAAGCCGGACCACCGGCTGTCCTCGCTCGCCCGCAAGATCGCGGACGTGCCGCTCCTGACGTTCGAGGGCGCTCCCATCGTCGAGATCGATGCGGAGCAGCCCCTTGCCGAGGTGCTCATGCTTGCCAAGGCCGCCATCGAGGAGCGCCTTGACCGGAACGAGGCGCCTTCCTCATCGCCGTTGCAGGAGCGCGCGGCGTGATCAGGACCCTGCCCATGAAGCAATGGTTTGCCGATGGGGTGTTCCGCACCATCGTCCGCAATGCCTCTTACCTCGGTTCCAGCAAGCTGGTGGCCGCATTGCTCGGCCTCGTTGCGCTGGCCTGCGCCGGGCGCGGCATGAGCCCGGCGCTGTTCGGCACGCTGGTGCTGATCCATTCCTATGCCAATGGCGTAGGCGCGCTGGTGAAGTTCCAGACCTGGCAGTTCATCGTGCGCTACGGCGCCCCGGCGCTGGGCCGGGGCGACGTGGACGAACTGCGCGACGTGACCGGCTTCGCATTCGGGCTCGACCTTGCCAGCGGGCTTGTCGGTCTTGCGGGCGGGCTGGTCCTGCTGCCGTTCCTTGCCGCATGGTTCGGCATCGGCGCCGACGATGTCGGGCTCGCGATGCTTTACTGTACGCTGATCCCGACGATGACGGCGGCGACGCCCACGGGCATCCTGCGCGTGCTGGACCGGTTCGACCAGATCGCCGTGCAGCAACTGGCGACCCCGCTGCTGCGTGCGGTCGGCGGTGCGATCTCCTATTTCGGGCACTTCGGCTTCGCCGGCTTCGTGCTCACCTGGTACATCGCCGATCTCGCAGGCGACCTCTGCCTGTGGTTCATGGCAGTGCAGGAACTGCGTCGGAAGGGCATTCGCGGTGCGCTGCGTCCCGGCCTGTTCGGTCCCGGCCGCCGCCTTGCCGGGGCCTGGGACTTCGTGTGGACGACGAACTTCGCCCACTCGATCTGGGCGGCGTGGGGTCCGGTGAGCAATCTCATCGTCGGTGCCATGCTCGGCCCGACGAGCGCGGGCCTGTTCAAGATTGCGGCGACCTTCTTCGATTCCGCCAGCAAGCCGGCCGACCTGCTGTCCCGCAGCTTCTATCCCGAGATCATGCGTCTTGATCCGACCAGCCGCCATCCGTGGCAGCTGGCGATACGCAGCGCGACCATATCCGGCGCGATCGGTTTCCTGATCCTGCTGGTGGTGATCCTTGGCGGCGAGCCGGTGATCGGGCTGGTTTTCGGCAAGCGCTATGTCGAGGCTTACGACCTGCTCCAGCTTATGACCATTTCGCTGATCGTGACGATGGCCAGTTTCCCGCTCGAATCCCTGCTCTACATGGCCGGGCGCCAGCGGTCTTCGCTGGTGGCGGAGGGCAGTGCGGCGCTGGGCTATGCGGTGCTTCTTTTCGCGCTGATCCACATGTTCGGCATTACCGGGGCGGGCCTGGCCTATGTCGCCGGGGTATGCCTCAAGGCGCTGTTCATGCTGATACCCACGCTCTGGGCCTACCGGGAGCGGCACCGCCTTTCGCATATCATGGCGCAGGGCGCGCAGGCATGACGGTGCGGTCCATCAGGAGCCGGGCGACGAACCGGGAAGAGGTGTTTACGCCCGAAACGCTGGAGGCGCTGTTCGAGGCGGTCGAGATGGACGATGTGGTCGATCCCGTCGTCAGCCTGCCCGATCCGATCCCGGTGGATTGCACGGAAGCGGAAATGCGGCGCTGCCTCTCGCTCTGCGTGGAATTCTGGCGCGCGGGGACCGATCGCGGTGCCATGCGCGATCTTGCCGGAACGCTCGTGCTGACGGGCGACCTGCCGCAGGATGCCCGCGTTCGCTACAAGCATATCCGCGCGCGCTACAAGCAATTGCGTTTCGCGCTGGTGCTTTACGGCCGAAGGCACAAGGCGCCGCTGCTGTTCCGCTCCACCGTGGCGGTGATGGGCCACTTGCAGGATTCCTTCCGCAACCGCAGGCGCCTTGCCGTGCTGGGCTACGGCATGGCCTTGCGCCTGATGATGGCTCGGCCCGTGTGGATGGCGGTGCTTTGGGAACTGCGGCGCGTGCGGCTTGACGATGCGGACGGGTTCCTTGCCTTCCGCCGCAGGGAGTTCGCGCGGCTGGACCGGGCCCTGGCGGGCGGTCCGGTAACGGGGCACGCCTTCCACGTCATGCGCAAGATCGTCAGCCGGCAGGTCTCCTACTACGATACGCGCCGGACGCTGGAACCGGAGGAGAACCTCTACCGCATGTCCCGCTTCCTGAGCGCGATCAACGGGCTGATGGGCAGCATGCACGACGATCTCGTCGAACAGGCGGGTGCCGGGCATCGGGACTATCACCGGGATCGTTTCCCGCTGCCCGAGGATATCGGCCGCCGGCTTGAGGCACTGACGGCGGCCTGCCTGGGCGAAAGCCCGACCGGCGCCGTCATTGCGGCGCGGGGCATGCCTTCGCTGGAGCCGGCGGAATGACCGGAGCCTTGCTCCGCGCCGCATAACGCCGGGCAAGGGTGGCGCAGACGAAGAGCTGCGCCTGGTGGAACAGCATCAGCGGCAGCACGATCATGCCCACCGCGTGCCCGGGGAACAGGATGGTGGCCATGGGAATTCCGCCCGCCATGCTCTTTTTCGACCCGCAGAAGACGATGGCGATCTCATCCTCCACCGGGAAGGAAAGCGCGCGGCTGGCGAGCGTGGTCAGCGCGATGACCAGCGCGAGCACGGCGATGTCGATGGCGAGTATCGCTGCAAGGCCGGGGACCGAAAGCTGGCTCCAGATTCCCGCGACCATCCCGGCGCTGAACGCGGCGTAGACCACGACCAGAACCGAGCCCCGGTCCACCACTGCCGTCAGCCTGGGATGGCGTTGCAGCCAGCCGGCGATCCATGGCCGGATCGCCTGCCCGGCCAGGAACGGCAGCAGGATCTGGAGTGCGATGTCCTCCAGCGCCTTGGGTGAGAACCCACCGGTAGCGGCAGGCAGGACGCGGGCGACAAGGAGCGGGGTGATCACCACGCCGAGCAGGTTCGAAACTGACGCGCTGCACAGCGCGGCAGGGACGTTGCCCCTGGCGATCGAGGTGAAGGCGATGGAGGACTGCACCGTCGAGGGCAGCAGGCAAAGGAACAGCAGCCCGGTGACGACATCGTTCGGCAGATGGCCCCGTGCGATCAGGCCGACCCCGAGGCCGATCAGCGGAAACAGGATGAACGTGCTGGCGAAGACAAGGGCCTGCAACCGCCAGTTGGCCATGCCGGACCAGATCGCCTGCGGCGCAAGGCGGGCACCGTAAAGCAGGAAGAGCAGCGCCACGGCGCCGGTCACGCCCTTGTCGACCAGACCCGCCGCGCTGCCCCGCGCCGGCAGCAGGGCGGCCAGCGCAACGGTGGTAATCAGCAGCAGGAGGAACCGGTCGACAGGCAGCCGGGAGAGCGCCTTGCGGATCGTGGTCATGGGCGTGTCTTTCCGTAGGAATCGAAGTGCCCGGTCGAACTAGGGACGGCCTGTTAAATTCACAATTCCGATAGAATGGATAACAGTCATCATATATCATGATGACTATGGACCTGATCCCCGTGGACTTGCTGGAAACTTTCGTGGCCGTTGCCGAACTCGGCAGCTTCACGGGTGCTGCCCGGATGCTGGGGATCAGGCAGTCCACCGTCAGCCAGCATGTGCAGCGCCTTGAACAGCGGGCGGGCCGGCGGTGCATCGATCGCACCACGCACCGGGTCATGCTGACGCCGGAAGGCGAAGTGCTGCTCGCCCATGCCCGCGCGATCCTCGATGGGCACCGGCGGCTGCAGAACCACCTTTCCGCCGCACCGCTGAGGGGCCGCCTTCGCCTTGGCGCATCGGAGGACTTCGTCCTTTCGGCGCTGCCCGATGTGCTGGCCGCCTTCGCGCGCCGCCATCCCGATGTCGATCTCGAACTGCGCGCGGGCCTGAGCGACGATCTCTACGACGCTTTCGACGCGGGCCAGTTGGACCTGATCTTCGTCAAGCGGAGGCAGGGCGATCGGCGGGGCACTTCGGTATGGCAGGAGCCGATCGTCTGGGTGGGCCATCCCGAATTCCCTCTGGTTCAGGACGCGCCGCTGCCGCTCCTGCTCTATCCGCCACCCAGCGTAACCCGCGCGCTGGCGCTGGACGTGCTGGAGCGGTCGGGGCGAAGCTGGCGGGTGGCCTTCACCAGCGCCAGCCTCACCGGACTGAGCGCGGCGGCGCGCGCGGGTATCGGCCTGATGCCGCATTCCGGCAGGCTGATGCCGCCGGGCCTGTCCATCCTCGCGCCGCGCGAGCGCCTTCCCGTGCTTCCCCTGATCGAGTTCGTGGTGATCGGACCGGGCGGGACCAACCCGGCGATAGACGCCCTTTGCGCAACGATCCTGCATTGGGGCGGTAGCGCGGGGCGGGTATAGCGGCGGGAAAGACGCGGCGTTTCGAAAAGGCTTTCGGACACAGGGGGGTGGACGCGGCGGCTTCGGGGCTGTCTATAGGGACCCATGCAGCAGCAAGCACTTGTCTTCGCGCTGATCGGCATTCTCGGTATCGGCGCGCAATGGATCGCGTGGCGTACCGGCTGGCCGGCCATCGCCCTCATGCTCGCCGCCGGTGTCCTTGCGGGTCCCGTCACCGGCCTTGTCGTTCCCGAACATACATTTGGCGATCTGCTGGAACCGATGGTTTCCGTCGCCGTGGCGCTGATCCTTTTCGAAGGCGGCCTCAGTCTCAATTTCCGCGAACTCAGGAAGACCGAGGGCGCGGTGACGCGTCTCATGGTCATAGGCATCCCGGTCGGCTGGGTCCTCGGGACGCTGGCGTGCTATTACGTGGCCGGGCTGGTCTGGCCGGTGGCGATCCTGTTCGCGGGCATTCTCGTGGTCACTGGCCCCACCGTGGTCATCCCCTTGCTCCGCCAGAGCAACGTGGCGCCGCGTCCCCGCGCGATCCTCAAGTGGGAAGCTATCGTCAACGATCCGTTCGGCGCGCTGTGCGCCGTCATAACCTACGAATATCTGCGCCGGGTGGACGAGGGGGGAACCCTGCTTTCGGTCCTTGCCGCGCTGCTGGCCGCGGCGGTCGTCGCCGGGCTGATCGGCTATGCCGTTGCCCGCGCGATCGCCTGGGCCTTCCCGCGCGGCCATGTGCCCGAGTACCTGAAGGCCCCGGTCCTGCTGGTGGCGGTGATCGGCACGTTCGTCCTCTCCAACCTGATCCAGCAGGAAACCGGCCTGCTCGCGGTGACGGTGATGGGCGTGGCGATAGCGAACATGCGGCTCGACAGCCTGCGCGACATTCATCCGTTCAAGGAAAACGTCACCGTTCTCCTCATTTCCGGCGTTTTCGTGCTGCTTTCGGCCTCGCTCGATTTCAGTGTGCTGCGCCAGTTCGAGTGGCGCTTCATCGCCTACCTGCTGGCGCTGCTGTTCCTGGTTCGCCCGGCGACCGTGCTGCTCAGCCTGTCTTTCAGCAAGATCCCCTGGAACGAGCGCCTGCTGGTGGCGTGGATCGCGCCCCGCGGCGTGGTGGCGGTTGCGATGTCCGGCCTCTTTGCCCTCCGGCTGGACCAACTCGGCTACGGCGACGGCAGCATTCTGGTGACGCTGTCGTTCTCCGTGGTGGTCGCGACGATCGTGGCGCATGGTTTCAGCATCCGTTTCGTGGCGCGCTGGCTCAAGGTCACGGGTGCGACCAAGAAGGGGCTGTTGGTGGTCGGCAGCACGCCGTGGAGCCTGTCGCTGGCGGACCAGCTTCGCCAGCTCGACGTGCCGGTCATGATCGCGGATACGAGCTGGCAGCGGCTTTCGGCGGCGCGACAGGCCGGGATATCCACCTATCACGGCGAGATCCTGGCGGAATCGACCGAGGAGCGGCTCGATCTGGCCCAGTTCCAGGTTCTCGTCGCCACGACCGACAGCGAAGCCTACAACGCGCTCGTCTGCAGTGAGTTCGCGCCCGATATCGGCCGCGATTCCGTCTACCAGCTTGGCGGCATGGGGGATGACGAGGACCACCGCAGCCTTCCCGAGGCGCTGCGTGGGCGCGCCATGTTCGCCTCCGGCCTCGGCGTTGCCGAGATCGCGGAACGCGAGCGTCTGGGCTGGACCTTCCGCAAGACCCGGATCAGCGAGCAGTTCGATTTCGCCGATGCCCAGGCTGCACTGCCGGACGAGGCGGACATGCTGTTCCTCCTGCGAAAGGACGGCAAGATCCGCTTTTTCACTCATGCATCGCGTCCCACTCCCCAGCCCGGTGACACGATCATTTCCTACGGCCCGTCCCGTCACGGGGATCCGGAAGGGCCGCGTGAAAGCACTCAAGACAAGGAGGCGGTCGCATGAATATCGCGCCCAAGTATCCGGTCCTCCCCTCTCTCCTGCCGGCGCTGCTGCTCACATCGCTTTCCGCGTGCGGGCAGGGCGAAGGCACACCGGGAGCAAGCGGGACGGATGAAGCCGGTCCTGCCCTCATCTCCGAATCCACCGCCAGCGAGGCCGTCGTGCAGGCGGCCGACGAGGCGAAGAAATCGATCATCCGCGACGATGTGGCGGTCGGCCCCACCGAGGCGCCCCCGCTGGAAGCGGTGCATCTTGTCGTGCCGTTCCCGGCAAAGGGCGCGAAGCCGGACGATGCCGGGCGCGCGCTCATCGATGGGCTGCTCGCCACGCCGACCTTCCAGGCCGGCGGGCCTGTCACTCTCTGGGGGCACAGCGATTCGCGCGGCTCCGACGCCGAGAACCTGGCGGCATCGCGCCGCCGCGCGGAAGCGGTGCGCGATTACCTTGCGGGCAAGGGTGTCGATCGCAAGCGGATCATGGTGATCGCGATGGGCGAAGCGCGGCCGATCGCGCCCAATCGCAAGCTGGACGGGAGCGATGATCCCGAAGGGCGGAACCGGAACCGCCGCGTGGAGATCGAGGTTCGCCCGCCGGAGCCGCCCAAGGAGCAGGGCGCGGATGGCCCGCAGCCGGAGGCAGGTTCAGCGCAGCCCTTCTAGCCACTGCGCGATCATGCCCTGACCGGCGGCCACGGCCTTCGGGCCAAGGCTGTCATGCGCGGCGCGGAGCGAGGCTTCGTCTCCTCCCGCCTCGATCACCGATTCCGGCCATTGCTCGATCCAGGCGTCGAAACGCGGGTCCATGCCCATCTCGGCATGGAACTGGAGCGCAAGGATGTTCGGGCCGCGCCGAAACGCCTGATGGTCGTAGAGGTGGCTCGAGGCCAGCAGTTCGACGTTGTCCGGCAGCGAGAAGGTGTCCCCGTGCCAGTGCAGCACGGGCACGCCGGCGATATGGCGCAGCGGGCTGTCAGGCACGTGTTCGTGAACCGTCACGCTATGGAAGCCCACTTCCTTGTGCGGCCCGGCATAGACATCCGCGCCCATGGCCGCCGCGATCATCTGGGCGCCGAAACAGACCCCCAGGGTCGGCCGCCCGGCTTCCAGTCGCAACGCCAGACGGCGCATCTGGCAGGCGATCCAGGGGTGGGTGTCCTGTTCGTAGACGCCCATGGGGCCGCCCATCATGATGAGCAGGTCGGGCTCGCGCAGGTCGAGCGAGGAGAAGGCCGGATCGGTCACGTCGATGCGATCGACGTCGTAGCCGGCGGCCTCGATCGGCTGCCGGTAGCCGGCCACGCCTTCATAGGGAACGTGCCGGATGATGAGGGCGGTCTTCGTCGTCACGGCGCGCTTTCGTATGGGTTCCGGCATTGGCGCCTGCCGCACCGGCCTTGCGGCCCGGCGACATGCGCATGTCATTTTCCAGAGCAGTAGATGCTCGCGCGATTCCCGTCGAGTGCCGAAGGCGCCCGGATGGAAGCGGTTACGGCAACTTTGTTTCAAACCGTTTCCGCGGCGCACGGAGGGCCAAAAAGACGGATGCAGGATTTGCAATCCTTAACGCATGCCGCCATGGTCCCCGGCAGAAACAGGAAAGGATTAAGGTTTGGAGTCAGTTTCGGTCGTACTTTTCTTGCTGCTGGCAGTTGTCGTCAGCGGCGCGATATCGAGGATGCTGCCATGGTCGGTGCCGACACCGCTGGTGCAGATCCTGCTGGGCGGGGTGATCGGTCTCTCGACCTCCTACAGCGTGTCGCTCAATCCCGAACTGTTCCTGCTGCTGTTCCTGCCGCCCCTGCTGTTCCTGGATGGCTGGCGGATTCCCAAGGACGAATTGTTCAAGGACGTCTCCACCGTCGTCGAACTGGCGCTGGGGCTCGTGCTCACTACGGTGATCGGCATGGGCCTGTTCATCCACTGGATGATCCCGGCCATGCCGCTGGCTGTTGCCTTTGCGCTGGCCGCAGTGGTTTCTCCGACCGATCCGATCGCGGTCTCGGCCATCGCTGCGCGCGTGCCGATCCCCAAGCGCATGATGCACATCCTCGAAGGGGAATCGCTGCTCAATGACGCCTCGGGACTGGTCTGCCTTCGCTTCGCCATCGCGGCGGCGCTGACCGGGACGTTCTCCGCCGGCGCAGCGGCGCTCAACTTCCTGTGGGTGGCGGGTGCAGGTCTTGCGATCGGCGTTGCCGTCACCGTTGTCGTCTCGCGCGCGAAGACCTGGGTCAATCGCCGCTGGGGCGAGGATACCGGCTCGCAGATCCTGGTGAGCCTGCTCATCCCCTTCGGTTCCTATATGCTGGCCGAGCACTTCCACGCCTCCGGCATCCTTGCCGCCGTGGCGGCGGGCGTGACCATGACGTTCGCGGAAATCTCGCGCCAGGCCATGGCGGTCACGCGGATGCGCCGCAACTCGGTGTGGGACACGATCCAGTTCACCTTGAACGGCATCATCTTCGTGCTGCTGGGCGAACAGCTTCCCGCCATTCTCGCAGGCGCCAAGCGGACCGTCGCGATGACCGGCCATACCGAGCCGGGCTGGCTGGGGCTCTATGTCGTCGCGATCGTGCTGGGCCTTGCGGCGCTGCGCTTCGCCTGGGTGTGGCTTTCGCTCAAGTTCACCATCCTGCGCAAGCGTCAGGCGGGTGAAAGCGTGAGCTTGAGCAGCCCGAACTGGCGGCTGGTGGCGGCGATGTCGTTCGCGGGCGTGCGCGGCGCGATCACGCTGGCAGGCGTACTGACCCTGCCGCTCGCGCTGAACGATGGCAGCCCGTTCCCGGCGCGCGATCTGGCGATCTTCCTGGCGGCGGGGGTCATTATCGTCTCGCTGGTAGTTGCCAGCCTGGCGCTGCCGGTCCTGCTCAAGGACCTGACGATGCCGGCCGAACCGTCGAAGCAGGCGGAGGAGGATGCCGCGCGCATCGCCACGGCCGAGGCGGCGATCTGCGCGATCGAGCGGCACACGCACGCGCTGGCGGAAAACCGCGGCGATGCCGACCGTTATGCCGCCGCCGGTGGCCGCGTCATGGACTTCTACCGCGAACGCATCGAAGGGTTGAGCGAGGACGAAAGCGACGCGGCCCGTGCGCAGGAACTGCTGTTCCGCGATTTCCGCCTCGTCGGCGTCAAGGCGGAGCGGATCGCGCTGGCCGAACTCATCCGCGAGCGCCGGGTCGGCAGCGAGACCATTCGCAAGCTGACCCGCGAACTCGATCTCGCCGAAGCGCGTCACCGGGGCTGAAGCGGTTCGGCCGGTTCGGTTAGCGGACCGGCCGAAGCTTTCACTCAGGCCGTTCGCGAAGTGAGCAGTGCGGCGCCGAAGCCGACGAAGATGGAGCCGGTCACCCGGTTGAACACGCGCTTCACCGAGGGCTTGCGCAAGTGCCGCGAGAGCGAACCGCCGGCCATGGCGTAAGTGCAGTACCAGAGCATCTCGATCACCGCGAAAGTGCTGACGAGCACCGCGAACTGCGGGGCCTTGGGCTCGGCTGGATTGATGAACTGGGGGAAGAAGGCGGCGGCGAAGAGCAGCAGCTTGGGGTTGCTGATCGCAATGGCGAAGCCGCCACGGAACAGCGCCCAGGGCGAACTGCGCCGGTCGATCCTGTCATCGCCTTCTTCGATCTGGGAAACGTCGGAGCGCCAGGACTTGATGCCGAGATAGACGAGATAGGCGACGCCGAGGTAGCGCAGCACCTCGAAGGCGCCGGGGATCGCCTTGAGCAGCGCGGTAAGGCCGGCTGCCGAGGCGGCGAGCACGAGCGTGATCGCCAACATGCATCCCGCCATCGCGGCCATGGCGCGGCGGAAGCCGAACTCGACGCTGCGTGTCATGACGTGGAGCATGTTCGGGCCGGGCGTTCCCGACAGCAGGAACACGGCAAAGGCATAGAGCCACCAGGTCTGGAGCGTCATCGTTCGTCTCGGCCTAAAAGGGAGAATTCGCTTAGGTCCGGAGCGGCGCCATCGCAATCGGATTTTGGCGGCGCGCAAGCCTGTCGGTCTACGCCGCCTAGGTCTCGATGAGGACCGTGTCGATCGTGAACGAGCCGTCGGCTTCGATCTCGAAATGCGCGGACACCTCGCTGCTGGCGGCCCTTTGCAAGGCGCGGATCGCGGCCACCTGTTCCGGCGGGGTGCGCATTCGCCCGGTCCAGTCCGCGAAATCCATGCGCAGGCGGGCCGTGGTCATCCGTTTCGCGGCGAACCCGGCGCGTGCCAGCATCGCGAGCCACTCCGCCGCCGCATAATCGCGCACGTGGGAGAGGTCGCGCAGCAGTTCGACCGCCTGCAGATGCGTATCGGCGGCGGGATCGGCGGGCGCGATCACGTCGATGAAGATCGCGGGGCAACCGGGGGCCAGCACGCGCCGGGCCTCGCGCAGTCCTGCCTCGGCATCGCGCCAGTGGTGGGTGGAAAAACGGCAGGCGAGAAAGTCGAAGCTGTCGTCCGCGAAAGGCAGGGCTTCGGCGGGAGCTGCGTGGGTCGCGATGTTGGCAATCCCGCGCCGGGCCGCCTCGGCCGCGATCACGTCCAGCATCCGGGGCGAAAGGTCGCTGGCGGTCACGGCTCCGGCATGGGGCGCGATGGCATATCCGGCATGGCCGCCGCCCGCGCCCAGGTCGAGGGCATGGCGCGGCGCGGCCTCGCGGGCGCGCTCGGCGATCCAGTCGAGGTCGGCGCCCGAGGCGTGGACCTTGCTGGTGACATAAGCGGCGGCGGTGGTGCCGAACTGGCTTTCGACCAGTTCGTGCCGGTCCTGCGGGACCGCTGTTTGGCGGGAATTGTCGTTGGTCATGGGGTAATCTCCTTGCGAAGTCCCGTTCGCCCGGATTATAGCCTGTTACAATGAACATTGTTATCCTGTTATAACGCTGACCATGCAGACCGATGAGCAGCGACGTTTACTGGGCGCCTTCGTTCGCACCCGCCGTGAGAGCATGGCGCCTGAAGGGCATGACCGCCGCCGCCGCACTCCGGGGCTGCGCCGGGAGGAGCTTGCCGCCCGTGCCGCGATCGGCACGACATGGGTGGCGTGGATCGAACAGGGCCGGGATGTGCGCCCTTCCGCCGAAACACTCTCTCGGCTGGCGGTGGGCCTCAGTCTTTCGGTGGCGGAGCGGGACTATCTGTTCGCGCTGGCTGGCAGGCATGATCCGGTCGATCCCTTCGCCCATGCCCGGCAGGCCGCACCGCTCGCCATTTCGGCGCTCGTCGAGCGGCTGGACTGGCCCTGCTATGCGCTCGACCCGGCATGGGCGGTCTGCGCGGCCAACGAGGCGGCGCGGCGCCTGTTCGTGGGCCTGTTCGAGGGCGATGCCGCCCCCAACCTGCTGCGCTATGTCTTCACCCATCCCGCCGCCCGCGTCCTGCTGCCGGACTGGAAGGAGCGCGCGGCGCGCCTGCTGGCGGAATTCCGCCGGGATTACAGTCATGCCCTTGCCGATCCGCGTGTGCGCGGGGTGGTCGAATGGCTTCAGGAGAACAGTCCCGATTTTCGCGAATCGTGGGACGGGCAGAGCGTGCTCGCGCGCGAAGGCGGAACACGAACATTTCGCCACCCCGATGAAGGTATGATACGCTTCACCCAGCATACCCTTGCGGACGTTGAGCGCGGCGATTTCCGGGTTGTCTTCCTGCAACCGGCGGAAAAGCACATATAACCTTCACCCGGCCCGCCCTTTCCAGGAATGCATGACCGCCAATCATGAAATTGATTCATGAGAGTATCCCGTCCAGCGCATTTTTCTAACGGGGATCAGGTCGTTAGGGGCTGAACTATTCCAGCAGGATTTCCCGTCCGTTTCTGATGTCACGTGCAGCAGAGGGTCGTAGCGGGGGAAACCCAACCAAAAAATGAACCGGAGAGGAATTCGCCTGTCCTGCGCGCGTCTTGCGTGCGGGGCGGCCTATGGAGTTCTCGATGCTAGGTATCGTCAAGACCGCGCTGCACCGCCCCCTGACCTTCATCGTCATGGCCATCATCATCGCCATCGGCGGCTTGCTCGCGGCTTTCCGCACGCCTGTCGACATTTTTCCCGAAATCAAGGTGCCGGTCATCGCCGTCGCCTGGACTTATGCGGGCCTTGCGCCGCAGGACATGACGGACCGCATCGTCACGCCCTATGAGCGCGTGCTGACCACCACGGTCAACGATATCGAGCATATCGAGAGCCAGTCCCTTCAGGGCACCGGCATCGTCAAGATCTACTTCCAGCCGGGCGCCGACATTCGCACCGCCACCGCGCAGGTGACCTCGGTTTCGCAGACGGTGCTGCGTCAGATGCCGCCGGGCATCACCCCGCCGCTGATCCTGAACTACAGCGCCTCGACCGTGCCGATCCTCCAGCTCGCGCTGTCGGGCGAGGGCATGACCGAGCAGCAGCTGTTCGACATCGGCCAGAACCAGATCCGCACCGGCCTCGTCACCATTCCAGGCCTTGCCATGCCGTTCCCCTCGGGCGGCCGCCAGCGCCAGGTCCAGATCGACCTCGATCCCCAGGCGCTTCAGTCAAAGGGTCTTTCCGCGGTCGATGTCGGCAATGCCATCGCCTCGCAGAACCAGATCAACCCGGCCGGCTTCGTCAAGATCGGCGCGACCCAGTACTCGGTACGGCTCAACAATACGCCGGATTCCATCGAGGCGCTGAACGAACTGCCGGTCAAGGTCGTCAACGGCGCGACCATCTACATGCGCGACGTGGCCTATGTCCGCGACGGCAGCGCCCAGCAGCAGAACGTTGTCCACGTCGAAGGCCGCCGCTCGGCCCTGCTGACCGTGCTCAAGAACGGCGCGACCTCGACGCTTTCCATCGTCGAGGGCGTGAAGGGAGCCCTGCCCAAGATCGCCGAGACCCTACCGGACAGCCTCAAGATCCTGCCGGTGGGCGACCAGTCGCTGTTCGTGAAGGCGGCGGTCAACGGGGTGATCCACGAAGGCGCCATCGCCGCCGCGCTGACCTCGCTGATGATCCTGCTGTTCCTTGGTTCCTGGCGTTCGACCGTCATCATCGCGCTGTCGATCCCGCTTGCGGTGCTGGCCGCGATCGCCATGCTGGCTGTGTTCGGGCAGACGCTGAACGTGATGACGCTGGGCGGATTGGCGCTGGCGGTGGGCATCCTCGTCGACGACGCGACCGTGACCATCGAGAACATCAACTGGCACCTCGAACAGGGCAAGGGCGTGATGGAGGCGATCCTTGACGGCGCCGCCCAGATCGTCACCCCGGCGTTCGTCTCGCTGCTCTGCATCTGCATCGTCTTCGTGCCGATGTTCTTCCTGCCGGGCGTCGCGGGCTATCTCTTCGTGCCGATGGCGCTTTCGGTGGTCTTCGCGATGATCGCCTCGTTCGTCCTGTCGCGCACGCTGGTGCCGACGCTGGCGATGTACCTGTTGAAGCCGCACGCGACCGACGACGAGAACCCGCACAACGCCGGAACGCCGGAATCGCACAACCCCCTCGTGCGGTTCCAGCGCGGCTTCGAAGCCCGCTTCGAGAAGCTGCGCGACGGTTACCTCGGCATTCTTCACCGCGCATTGCAGGGCCAGAAGGCCTTCATGATGGGCTTCCTCGCGATCGTCGTCATCTCGTTCGGGCTGATGCCGTTCCTGGGGAGCAACTTCTTCCCGACCGTCGATTCCGGCCAGATCGCCATGCACGTCCGCGTGCCGGTGGGTACCCGCATCGACGAGACGGCGCTGCGGTTCGAACGGATTTCGGCGGAAGTGCGCAAGCTCATTCCCCGCACCGAAGTCGGTTCGATCACCGATAACATCGGCCTGCCGGTCAGCTCGATCAACACCGTCTACAACAACAGCGGCACCATCGGCCCGCAGGACGGCGACATGCTGATCACGCTGAACAAGGACCACGCGCCGACCGGTGATTACGTCGAGAAGCTGCGCCGCGAATTGCCGCGCCTGTTCCCCGGCACCCAGTTCTCGTTCCTGCCTGCCGACATCACCAGCCAGATCCTGAACTTCGGTTCGCCTTCGCCGATCGACGTGCAGATCGCCGGCAAGGACCTGGCAGGCTCGCGCGTCTATGCCCAGAAGCTCATGGCCAAGATGGCCCGCATCCCCGGCCTTGCCGACATGCGCCTCCAGCAGCCGGCCAATTCGCCGCAGCTCGATGTCGACGTGGATCGCGCCCGCGCGGGCCAGTACGGCCTCACCGAACGCGACGTGACCACCAGCCTCGGCAACTCGCTGGCGGGAACCTCGCAGACCGCGCCGGTGTTCTTCGTGAACCCCGACAACGGCGTGCAGTACGCGGTCGTCGCACAGGCGCCCGAATATGCGGTGGATTCGATGAGCAAGCTGTCGAACCTCCCGGTGTCCGGCGCTGCCGCCGGAACCCGTCCGCAACCGCTCGGCGCATTGGCGACGGTCAATCGCTCGACCACGGCTCCGGTCGTTTCGCACTACAACATCGCCCCGGTCATCGACATCTACGGCACTCCGCAGGGCCGCGATCTCGGCGCCGTGGCGGGTGACGTGCAGAAGGCGATCGACGAGCTGAAGGCCGAAGCGCCCAAGGGCTCGACGATCACTATCCGCGGCCAGTACCAGACGATGAATACCGCGTTCTCCGGCCTCGGCTGGGGCCTGCTGGCGGCGGTCGTGCTGATCTACCTGCTGATCGTGGTCAACTTCCAGTCCTGGCTAGATCCCTTCGTCATCATCACCGCGCTTCCGGCCGCGCTCGCGGGTATCGTCTGGATGCTCTTCGCGACCGGGACCACACTGTCGGTCCCGGCGCTGACAGGCGCGATCATGTGCATGGGCGTGGCCACCGCCAACTCGATCCTCGTCGTCAGCTTCGCGCGCGAAAAGCTCGCCGAGCTGGGAGACCCGGTGAAGGCGGCGATGGAGGCGGGCCTCGTCCGCTTCCGCCCGGTGCTGATGACCGCGCTGGCGATGATCATCGGCATGGGCCCCATGGCGCTCGGCCTCGGCGAAGGCGGCGAGCAGAACGCTCCGCTCGGCCGTGCCGTCGTCGGCGGCCTGATCTGCGCGACCATCGCAACCCTCCTCTTCGTTCCCACCGTCTTCGCCTTCGTCCACGGCCGTCGCCGCGAGAAGGCTGCCCCCCAGGAAGTGCAGGCCGCCCATGCATGATTCGACCTCTGAACTCGCCGCCCAGCCCACGGGGCCGGAAACCCGCACGCTGAAGCGGGTCGGCATCGGCGCCGCGGTGATCGCGCTGGCCGTGGTCGGCGCGGGCATCGCCACGCGCCTCAGCGCCACGCGCGATCTCGAAGCCGTGGCCGAGGATGCCGCCGTGCCCACCGTCGCCGTCGTTACCCCGGCGAGCGCGGCGGACGCGGGCGGCCTTGCGCTGCCGGGCACCGCGCAGGCGTTCAACAGCGCCGCGATCTATGCCCGCACCAACGGCTATGTCCGCAGCTGGCAGGCCGACATAGGCGACAAGGTGGGCGCCGGGCAGACGCTCGCCGTGCTCGATGCGCCCGAAGTCGACCAGCAGCTGGCGCAGGCCAAGGCGGACTATCAGACCGCGCTGGCCAACCAGCGGCTCGCCGCCACGACCTCGAAGCGCTGGAGCGCCATGCTCAAGCAGGACGCCGTCTCGCAGCAGGAAGTGGATGAGAAGGCGGGCGATCTCGCCGCGAAGACCGCGCTCGCCAATGCCGCGCTCGCCAGCGTTCGCGAACTGGAAGCCACGCGCGGCTTCACCCGCCTCTCGGCCCCGTTCGCGGGTGTCGTGACCAGCCGCTCGGCGCAGATCGGCGCGCTGGTGGTGGCGGGCAATGCCGCTGCGCAGCCGCTGTTCACCGTTTCCGACGTGCACCGCATGCGCGTCTATGTCCGGGTGCCGCAGATCTATTCGGCGCAGGTCATCCAGGGCGTGAACGTCGATCTGACACTGCCCGAGTTCCCGGGGCGCAAGTTCCCCGGCACCGTTACCCGCAGCGCGGGCGCCGTCGATGCGCAGTCCGGCGCGGTCCTCGTCGAGGTCCAGGCCGACAACAGCGAAGGCGCGCTGAAGCCGGGCGCCTTCGTGGAAGCCCACTTCGACGTTGCGGGCGGCGTGCAGGGCCTGACCCTGCCGGGCAGCACGATCCTCTATACCGACAAGGGCCCGAGCGTGGCCGTGGTCGGCGCGAACGACCGCGTTACCGTGCGCCCGGTCACCATTGCGCGCGATCTTGGCAAGACGGTGGTGGTTTCGGTCGGCGTCAGGCAGGGCGACCGAGTGGTGGACAGCCCGCCGGATTCGATGCGCAGCGGCGATCAGGTGAAGATCCAGAAGGCCGCGCCGAAGCCTGCCGCTCCTGCGGCAGCAAAGGGCGCCGCTCATGGCGGCTAGGCTGCGCGCAGCCGCAGCGCTGCTTTTCGCCGGGTGTTCCATGGCCGGGTGCTCGATGGCGCCCGACTATCACGCCCCCGAAACCGCCGCACCGCCGGCTTTCCGCGAAGTGGCGGGCTGGTCGCAGGCGGCCCCGCGCGATGTCGAGGCGCGCGGCGAGTGGTGGACGATGTTCGGCGACCCGACACTGGACGATCTGGAAAAGCGGGCCGAAGCCGCCAGCCCGACGCTGGCCGCCGCGCTCGCCCGCTACGATCAGGCACGCGCGGCCGCCGGTGTCACCGCCTCGGATCTCTATCCGACGGTCGGTGCCAGCGCGGAGGCATCGCGAGACCGCGTTTCGGCCGGCCGCCCGCTATCGACGGGTACGGCACGCACCTATAACAACTACGTGGTCGGCGGCAGTCTGTCCTACGAACTCGACCTGTGGGGCCGGGTTCGCAATTCGGTGAAAGCCGCCAATGCCGAGGCGGTGGCATCCGGCGGCGATCTCGCCTCGGCGCGGCTCAGCCTCCAGGCCTCGGTGGCGGATGCCTACTTGCGGCTGCGGGGGCTCGATGCACAGGCGGACCTGCTAAACCGTTCGGTCGAGGCGTTCGAGCGCGCGCTCAAGCTCACTGACACGCGGCATTCGGGCGGCATCGCCTCGGGCATCGACGTCAATCGCGCCCGCACCGTGCTGGGTAATGCCCGTGCGCAAGTCTCGGCCATCGCCAACGAGCGTGCGGCGACCGAGCACGAACTGGCGGCGCTGGTCGGCGTGGTGCCGTCGGAATTCTCGCTGCCGATGCGCAGCGAGCCGCTCGATGTGCCGGACGTTGCCGTGGGCGTGCCTTCGGAACTGCTCCAGCGCCGTCCCGACATCGCCGCAGCCGAGCGCAGGGTCTTTGCCGCCAATGCCCGCATCGGCGTGGCCAAGGCGGCGTGGTTCCCCTCGATCGGCCTCGGCGCGGCCGGGGGCTGGCAGACCACGAATGGCGACCTGCTGAAGACGCCCAACACCTTCTGGTCGCTCGGCCCGGTTTCGGCGCTGCTGACGCTGTTCGACGGCGGCGCGCGCAAGTCGCAAGTGAAGATGTCTCGCGCGGAGTACGAGGAAGTGGCGGCCAGCTACCGTTCCACCGTGCTCGGCGCGTTCCAGGACGTGGAGGATGCGATCGCGGCGATGCACCACCTGGAGACGCAGGCCGGGGCCCAGCGCGATGCGGCGCAGGCCGCGCAGCGCACCAGCGAGATCGCCCTGTCGCGCTACCGCGACGGCGCTTCGGACTATCTCGAAGTGGTCACCGCCCAGACTGACGCGCTCGACGCGCAGCGCTCGTGGATCAGCGTACAGACGGCGCGGCTGCGCGCCAATGTCGCTTATGTCCGGGCGATGGGCGGCATGAGCTAGGTTCGCATACACTTACCGTCCTTGCGTGCGGCGCGCCGCGCGCAAGGACGGCGAAAGCTGCGGTCAGGCCAGGGCCGGTGAAAGCCCGGCGACGCGGGAGACGATGTCCGCGGCAAGGCGGATCGGGTCCTGGGAGGCGATGAAGGGCGTGCCGTCCGGTTTCCAGTCGAGCCCGCCGATCGAATAGCGCATGCGCTCCTTCTGCCAGGCCACATAGGCGCGGTGGTCGGCGAAGGCCTGGTCGATGGCCGCCACGGGATCGGCGTCCGGCGCCACCACATCGCCGAAGTGCCACATCGCGTAGTCCTCGCAGTCCTGCCACTGCGCTTCGTGCGCGTTGACGAAGAGGCACGGCCTCGGGCGGATCAGGAATTCGTAGACCTGGCTGCTGACATCGCCGAGATAGAGATCGGCGCTGCAGGTATATGTCATGTCGTTGCAGCGCGGCGAGCCGAGGTCGACGATCACTTGCCCCGGCACTGCCAGCGCTTCCCACTCGCGTCGGCGGCTTGCAGACCAACGGGCCGCCATCCGCACATGGGGCGCGACCACGAGGTTGTAGCGCCCGTCACGCACCACCGCATCGATCAGTTTCGCAGCGAAGGCGTCGAAGGAATTCAGCTTCTTGGTGAAGTGCGGGTTGTAGAGGATCGTCTTGCGGCCATTGTCGAACAGCGGCGCGGGATGGAGCCCGGCGCGCAGCATCGCCGCCAGCTTGATCGGCCCGGCGGCGGTGCAGTGTTGCGGCGTCACCAGCCCGGCAGCCAGCAACCGGTCGCGGTCCTTTTCGCCCGCCACGATCACATGGTCGAACAGTTCGAAGCGTTTTTCGAAGCCGACCGCCCGGTCGCCGGCGCCATGGGGAATGTGCACCAGCGGCGGGCACTGCTTCCAGAGGCGCGGCAGGATCGTGGAGGTGCGTTCCGCGCAGAGGATCAGTTCGGCATCGCGCAGCAGCGGCGACCAGTAGATCAGCCGCGCCATCTTTCGCGCGAAGCCGGGAACGAGTGCATTCAGCGGGGCAGGCAGGCGCATTTCCACCAGCGCCGGCAGGGGCAGGCCCATTCTCGCCGCGAGATCGCGCACGGCCTGCACGTCGGCGGCCTTGGGGACGAAGATGGTCACGCTGCCGGGATGGCGCCGTTCCAGTTCGCAAGCCACCGGTACGATATGCGGCAACTGGTGCGCGCCGCCGATCGCCAGTACATGGATCAGGCGCGGCGCGGCGCCCTTCAGGGTGGTGGCCGGAGGCGGGAGGACGACTTGCGATGCGGCTGCAACAGTTGCGTTCATGCTCGGCCTATGCCGCGCCAGTGTCTCGCCATGATTGCGGAAACATTTGGATTTGCCCATGTTGCATTCGGCTCGCCGCACTCGACGTGGGCGCGCGGGGCCGGTACGAGCACATGTTCCTGCGATCACGGGCCGACGATAACCGCATATGCAGATCCTGCTTGTCGAAGACGATGCCAGTCTGGCTGCCCATGTCGCGGCGGGTCTTCGCGAGGCCGGGCACATTGTCGAGCATCGGGCGGACGGGCGCGAAGGGCTGATCCAGGCCACTTGCGAGACCTACGACGTCATCGTGTTGGACCGGATGCTCCCCTCGCTGGACGGGCTCAAGCTGCTGGCGGCGCTGCGCGCGACGGAGAACGCCACGCCGGTCCTGATCGTCAGCGCCCTGGGCGATGTGGACGAGCGCGTGCGCGGCCTGCGCGCGGGCGGCGACGATTACATGGCCAAGCCCTTCGCGATGTCGGAACTGCTGGCGCGGGTGGAAAGCCTCGGTCGCCGCGGCGCCGCCGTCACCGAGCCGAGCGACTTCTTGCGGGTGGCCGACCTGGAGATCGATCTTGTTGCTCACGTGGTTTCCCGGGGCAGCCGGCGGATCAACCTGACCCTGCGCGAACTGCGGATTCTCGCCTATCTCGCGCGGAATGCGGGGCGGGTGGTGACCCGTTCGATGCTGCTGGAGAACGTGTGGGACTACAATTTCGATCCCCAGACCAACATCATCGACCAGCACATTTCCAAGCTGCGCCAGAAGATCGCGCAGGACGAAGAGGCGCCGCTGATCCACACGATCCGCGGGCTTGGCTACGTCATGCGGCCGGAGTGACAAGACCATGAAGCGCCTGCTGCGCAGCCTGTCGTTCCGGCTCGCGCTGACTTACGCGGTGCTGTTCAGCCTTTCCGTCGGGCTGATGATCGGCGCGGGCTACTGGTTCCGCGTGGAGCGGCCGATGGATCAGGTCAGTTCGGTGGTGGAGGCCGAGGCAAGCGAGATCGCCGCGATCTACCGCGCGCACGGGATCGCGGCGGCGCGGGCGGCGCTGGAGCGACGCTCGCACCGCGCGGACCAGCGTATCCCGTTCCATGCCCTGATCGCGCCGGACGGCGAAATCCTCGCCACCAACCTGCCGAGCTGGGCGCCGGTACCGAACCGGCACTTGTCCATCATCGAGGCCGACAGGTTCGTGGACGGTTTCGAGATCGACCACTCCGCGCTGGTGCGCGACCAGACGATGCCGGACGGCGGGCGCCTGATCGTGGGCCGCGATGTCGAGGATATCGTGGACGATGAAGACATGTTGCGCACCGGCGCGCTGTGGATGCTCTGCGGCACGCTGGCGTTGGGGCTTACCGGCGGCTGGCTGATGAGCCACACCATCGGCAAGCGGATCGACACGATCACGTCCACGGCCTTGCAGGTGATGGAAGGCGACCTTTCCGGCCGCGTGCCAGTGCGGGGCACGAACGACGACTTCGACCGGCTCTGCGTAACGCTGAACCTGATGCTTTCGCGGATCGAGAGCCTGTTCGACGCGGTCCGCCGGGTGTCCGACAACGCCGCGCACGAACTGCGAACCCCGCTGGCGCGTCTGGCGGGCAAGCTTGAAGTGTTGGAACACGATCTCGGCCACGACCCGGCAGCCCGCATCGCCATCGGCGAGGCCATCGTGGAGGCCAACCGGCTCCGCCAGATATTCGCCGCGCTGATCCGCATTTCCCGGCTGGAAGGCGGCCGGGCCACGGTGCGGCTCCAGCGCACCGATCTGGTGCAACTTCTGGAAGACGTGGTCGAATTCTACCAGCCGGAAGCCGAGCGGAGAGAGATCGAGCTGGAGCTTCTCGCGCGGCGCCCGCTGGTGGCCGATCTCGACCTCGACATGGTGTTTCAGGCGATCTCGAACCTGCTCGACAACGCGCTCAAGCACGCGCCTGACGGAGGAAGGGTGGAAGTTCGCGCAGTCCGGCGGGCGGATGAGGTGGTGCTGAGCGTGGCGGACGACGGCCCGGGCCTAGCCCCGGCCGACCGCGCGCGCGTGACCGAGCCGTTCTACCGTGCGGAAGGCTCGGCGGGCATTCCCGGCGAAGGGCTCGGCCTGAGCATGGTCGCCGCCATCGCCCAGGTCCACGGTGCCAGAATCGAATTTGCCGACGCGGCACCGGGCCTGCGGGTAATCCTGCGCTTTCCCGCACAAGCTTCGGCAAGCATGCCCATCCAGGCAGCCTCGGATTAAACACCTGCATAGCGCCCAACCAAGCCGTTCGACCGAGATTTTCGCAGGCTTGGGAGCGGACATTCAGATTATGACCGGACCTAGCCAGAGCAGACCCTTCGGCCAGTTGTAATGCTAGTGTCCATCGACCGAGGCCGAGCAGAGTGCTGTCGGATGGCTTCCGATGATAATCACACCATACAGGCTATTCTTTCGGCAGATTATTCTGAGACCTTGGTTCAAACTACCCTAGCCGGACAAGCACCGATGCCCATCGATCGATTGTCCCGATGACCGGGTGCGCCGCTTCGACAAGGGTTGTCAGTTCATAGCCCCTGCAGCCAGCAGGGGCTGTCAGCGCCCGCCAGCTTATGATCCCGGCTTCTTCGAGCTCGCGCAGCCTACGCGCCAGGATATTGGCTGAGACGGCGGGAATGGCCCCTCTTGTCCCGACGACAGCGCCGCCTCCACCTCTGCAATGCGGGCCTCGAGACCGGCGATCCACCGCCGCTGCTCTTCGAGTGGATCATAGGCAGCGGCGTGGTCGAGCACCTCGAGATAGCGCCAGAGGCTCGACCAAGTGCTGCGCAACCTTTCACTTATTGCCATGGAACATCTCTCGATAGATCGGACCTCGTCCTGAAGATGGCGCTGCTCATGCCAGGCGTTCCCGTGGCGCCGGGCCGTGCGCGGTGGCCTGCGTCGCCGACCGGTCATCGCCCGATGGCGGCGCGATGCGATACCAGAGTGCGTAGAGCGCGGGCAGGAACAACAGGGTAAGGACGGTTCCGCCCAAGGTGCCGCCAATCAGCGTCACCGCCATGGATCCCCAGAACACCGAACTGATGAGCGGCACGAACGCCAGCACGGCAGCCAGCGCTGTCAGGATGACGGGACGCGAGCGCTGGACCGTCGCCTCGACCACCGCATCAAAAGGAGACAGTCCGGCATGCTCGTTGTCGTGGATCTGGCCCATGAGGATCAGCGTGTTGCGCATCAGGATGCCCGCGAGCGCGATGAGCCCCAGGATTGCGTTGAACCCGAAGGGCTGGCCCGTCAGCAGCAGGATCGGCACCACCCCAACCAGGCCGAGCGGCGCGGTCAGCAGGACGATCCACATTGCCGACAGGCTGCGCACCTGAAGGATGATCACGATCATCATCAGCACGATCATGATAGGGAAGATCGGCGCAAGCGCGGCATTGGCCTTGCCAGCCTCCTCGATCGAGCCCGCCATGTCGATATGATAGCCGACCGGCAGATCGTCGATGATCGGCTGCAGCTTCTTCGCCATCGCCGCCGATACGTCGGGCGGCTGAAGCCCATCGGCGATATCGCCGCGCACCGTGATGGTCGGTACCCGGTCGCGGCGCTGGAGGATCGGGTCCTCCATACGGACTTCCATCCGGCCAATCTGGCTGACCGGGACGCGCTGCCCGTCCGCGCCGGTGAGGGTGTAGTCGCCGATACGCGCCGGATCGAGCCGATCGGGCCCCTCAGAGCGCACTACGACATCGACGGTACGGATGTCTTCGCGAGCCTGACTCACGGTGACGCCGGTCAAGAGGAACTGAAGCTGTTGCGCTACGTCGCTGGAGGAGAGGCCAATCGCGCGCAGACGATCCTGGTCGAGCACGAAGTGCAGCGCGGGCGCCCGCTCACTCCAGTCGCTGTTGACGGTGCGCATCATGGGATCGGCTTGAAGGACGTTCTGGACCTTGGCCGCGATGGAGCGGACCGTTGCGAGATCGGGTCCGTTGACACGGAAGGCGACAGGGAACGGCGAATAGGGACCAAACACGAGCTGCGTCGCGCGCACGCGTGCGGCAGGCGCGAGCCCATCTGCCGCAGCCCGGCGCAAGCGGACCTTGAGCGCATCACGCGATTCCTCATCCGGCGTGCGCACGATGATCTTGGCGAACGACGGATCGGGCAACTCAGGCGAAAGGGACATGAAGAAGCGCGGAGCGCCTTGTCCGACATAGGTTGTGACGACCTTGGCTTCCGGCTGCTTGCGCAGCCAGGCCTCGACCTCCTGGGCGGATTTCGCCGTCTGGGCGATCGCAGTGCCCTTTGGCATCTGCACCTCGACCAGCACTTCGGGCCGGTCGGAAGCGGGAAAGAACTGCTTCTTCACCAGCGGCATACCCGCGCCGGCAACAAGGAATGCGCCAAGGGTCGCCAGTGCGACCAGCTTCTTACGGCGCACCGCCCAACCTATGACCCGGCGCACCTTCTGGTAGCGCGGCGTCTCATAGATCGCGGAATGCCCGCCTTCGACCGGCTTGATATTGGGCAGCAGCTTCACGCCCATGTAAGGGGTGAAGATCACCGCCACGAACCAGGAGGCGATGAGGGCAAAGCCTACTACCCAGAAGATGTTTCCGGCATATTCCCCAGCCGTGGACTGGGCAAACCCAACCGGCATCAGGCCGATGACCGTCAGTAGCGTGCCCGCCAGCATCGGTGCGGCCGTGTGGCTCCAGGCATAGGCCGAGGCCTTGATGCGGTCGTAACCTTCCTCCATCTTCACGACCATCATCTCGATGGCGATGATGGCGTCATCGACCAGAAGGCCAAGCGCGAGGATGAGCGCGCCCAGCGTGATGCGGTCGAGGACCCGGCCAGTTGCCCACATGATGACCAGCACCACCGCAAGCGTCAGCGGCACGGCGGCCGCGACGACGATGCCTACCCGCCAGCCGAGGCTGACGAGGCTGACGATCATCACGATCGCAAGCGCCTCCAGGAATGTATGCATGAACTGGTCGACGGCTTCGCTGATGTTCACGGCCTGATCGGTCACGGGCGTCAGGCTCATGCCCACCGGCAGCTCGGACGAGATCTTCTCGATCTCGGCCTTGAGCGACTTGCCAAGATCGAGGCCATTCCAGCCCTCTCGCATGATGACACCAAGCAGAATGGCGGGTTCGCCCTCGCTGCGAACCAGGAATGTCGCCGGATCCTCATAGCCGCGCGTCACACTGGCGATGTCGGACAGGCGCAGTGTCCGCCCATTGGCGACAATCGGCACATCACGGATCTTCGTCAGATCGTCGAAAGCGCCATCCAGGCGCACCAGGGTTTGCTGACCCTTCGTTTCGATCGCGCCGGCAGGGGTGATCAGATTTTGGCTCGCAAGCGCCGTGAAGATATCGCGAGGGGATACACCCAGGGTCGCCAAACGCTCTTGGGCGAACTCGACATAGATGCGCTGGGGACGCTCGCCGACGATGTTGATCTTGTTGACGCCGGGAACGTGGAGCAATCGCTGGCGCAGGCTCTCCGCTTCGCGCGCGAGCAGCCGCTGCGGTTCGCCCTTTGCCTTCAACGCGTAAAGAGCGAACGTGACGTCGCCATATTCGTCGTTGATGAAAGGTCCAACCACGCCCTGAGGCAGCTTCGCGGCTTCATCGCCCAGCTTCTTGCGGGCCTGGTAGAATTGCTCCGGCACCTCTTTCGGGGGCGTCTTGTCGATCAGCGTCAGCGTGGTGAAGGCAAGGCCGGGCCGCGTGAAGGTTTCACTGCGGTCGTAATAGCGCAGTTCCTGCAACCGCTTCTCGAGCGGCTCGGCGACCTGGTCCTGCATTTCCCGTGCGGTCGCGCCAGGCCAAGCGGTAACCACGGTCATGACCTTGATGGTGAAGCTGGGGTCTTCCGCCCGGCCAAGGCTGAGGAAGGAGAAGATACCTGCACCGACGATGGCAATCAGGAAGAAGAGAGTGACGGATTTCTCGCGCACGGCGAGCGCGGAGAGGTTGAAACCCCGCTTTTCGGGCGCATGCTCGCTCATTGCGCGGCTCCCGGCACCAGCGCAGTGCGCACGGCCTGACCCTGGTGCAGCATGTGGGCTCCCATGGCAACGAAGCGTTCACCTGCCTTGAGGCCCGATGCGATCGTCGCAGTCTCCTCACCGACCGCCGCGATCCGCACAGGCCGCCACGCGAGCTTCGCGGGCGAGCCGGAGCGGATCACCCAGACACCGGGACCTTTGCCCTCGTCCCGAATTGCGCCGAGCGGCACCACGGTCGATGACGCATCTCCGGGCTGCGCCAGCGAAACAGTAACCGTCGATCCGAGCGGAGCGTCCGCCGGTGCGCCTTCGAGAACGTAGCGGGCTTCGAAGGTGCGCGTCGCCGGATCGGCAGCATCGGAAAGAAGACGCAGGCGCGCCGGCCCCGTCGCGCCGCCATAAGTGCGGGCACGGGCCGTCGAGCCGGTCGTCGGTCGGATCGTCTCTGGCAATTGCACCAGGGCTTCGCGTGGGCCGGACCGGGCCAGCCGGACAACAATCTGGCCTGCTGCCACCACCTGCCCAGGTTCCGCAAGCGTCTCGACGACCGTGCCGTCGGCATCGGCCATGAGGAGGCTGTAATTCGCTTCGTTGCGCGAAACCCGGGCCTGCGCTTCCGCCGCCGCGAGCTGAGCACGGGCCGAATCCGCGGCGGCCTTTGCCTGATCGTAAGTGGAAGCCGAGACCGCTCCCGCGCCGACGAGGTCGCGCAGACGCTTCTCGTCGGCTGCGGTCTGCACCGAGCGTGCACGCGCGGCCTGCACCGTTTCTTGCGATGCCCGCGTTGCAAGCGCGAGATCGGTCTGATCGATCCGCATAAGCGGCTGGCCGCGCCGTACGACCTGTCCGGCATTTACGAGGCGTTCGATCACTTTGCCGCCGACCCGGAAACCCAGATCGCTCTGCACACGGGCTGCGACGATACCGGTGAATTCGCGATTGATTCCGCCCTGCGACGCGGACGTCATCACCCTTACCAGGGGCGGCTCCGTACGCGGGTCGCCATCCGCCTTGCTGCATGCTGCGAGGGAAAGCGGGAGAGCAAGGACGCAAAGGCCTGCTCCTAGAAAACGACTCGACAAGGCTGGATCCTCCAAACTTTGGAGGAGCATTGTTGTCGTGTAACCATTATGTCAATAGGTCACTGGTCATTGTCACGGCGCGAGGCTGCGCAGAATGAGGCTCATTACTTCAGATGGAGCTTCGGGAAGCAGGTCGAGATTGCGCTCGAGATGGAGCGGATCGACAAAGGGCGTCATGGCATGGAAGATCGCCCGGCAAGTCTCGTCGAGCGGCGTCTTGCGCTCGAACTCGCCGCTTTCCCGGCCGCTCTTGATGATTTCGGCAAGCATGTGGTTGAGCGTCTGCTTGTATGCCAGGGACGAACCCCATTGCTCAGCGGCAGAATGGGCCGTGATGTCATAAATCTTGCGATCATGGAAAAAAAGGTCGACGCTTCGGGTTGTCAAGCTTTTGAACATGCGACGAAGACGATCTGTCGCGCTGCTGCCTTGATCGATCGCCGCGCGCGCCTCTGTTAAGATCTGCTCCAGTCGCGAACCGCAGATTGCTTCCCCGATCGCCTGCTTCGACTCGAAGAAGCGATAGATATAGGCTTTTGAGAATCCGATCTCCTTGGCGAGGTCGGCCACGGTAGTCTTGGCATAGCCATAGCGGGCAAAACATTCGTGCGCCGCCGCGATGATCTGGTCGCGCACGGCATGTTCTGCGGGCCCTCGGACCGGGGAGTCATTGGTGTAGGTGCTGCTGCTCATCGCTCAAGCATAATGACATAGGCCATAATTGACAACGAGTGACCATTATATATATCAGTCATATCTTGCCATTTGCGTCCTGAGGAAGCGATGCGTCCCCTGAACTCGATTCTTTCCGCCGTAGGCGGCTCCGTCCTTCTTGCCGGCTGCGGAGTTGGGCCGCGCTATGTAGCCCCGGTGTCGATACAGCCGGCCGCCTTTACGAGCGGACCTGCGGTCGAGGCGCGATCGTCCGCATCGGAATCCTCAGACCTGGTTGCATGGTGGCGCACGTTCGACGATCCGCTTCTTACAAGCCTTGTCGAACGGGGACTGGTGCAGAATCTTGATCTCCAGCAGGCGGCCGCACGCGTCGTCCAGGCGCGCGCGGCGCTTAAGGGTGCGGATGCCGCGCTGATGCCCTCGGGTCAGGTCAGCGGACAGGCCGGTGAGGTCTATCAGTCCCGTGACACGCCTATCGGACGGATCGGCAGTGCTTTTCCCCAGTTCGAGCGGTCGACCGAGACCTATGAGCTGAGCCTCGGTGCCAGCTGGGAAATCGACCTGTTTGGAGGGCGCGACGCTGCTCGCGATGCGGCGCGCGCCGACTGGCAGACATCACAAGCCGGCGCGGTTGCCGCGCGCCTATCCGTCGCGGCGCAGATCGCCGATACCTATGTTGCCATCCGAATGTTGCAGGCGCGGCTCAATGTCGCGCGTTTGCAACTCGAAACCCAGCAGCGGCTGGTCGACCTTGTGGCGCTCCAATATCGCAAGGGTGTGGCTGCCGAACTTCAGTTGAGGCAAGCGGAAGGCGCTCTGGCGCAGGTCCGCGCCTCCGTCCCGGCTCTGCAAAACGAGCTCGACATGGCGATGAATGCACTCGACGTGTTGATCGGCGTTCAGCCTGGCACGACACGCCCCGAACTTGCAGCCTCGACGCCAGTCCCAGCACCGCCTGCGATCTCGACGGCCGGGGGGCCGGCCGCCTTGCTGCGCCGTCGCCCCGACATCATAGCTGCGGAGCGCACGCTTGCCGCGTCCAACGCGCGCATTGGTGTGGCGGTATCGGAATATTATCCGAAATTCTCTCTGAGCGGCCTGTTGGGAACGGCGACCACGGCTGCAGGCGGCCTGTTTACCGGCAATGCCACGCAGGCCAATGGCGTGTTTGGCCTGCGCTGGCGGCTGTTTGATTTCGGGCGGGTCGACGCCGAGATAAAGGCCGCCAAGGGACGCAATGTCGAAGCGCTGGCAGCTTACCGCCTGACGGTTTTGCGCGCCTCGCAGGATGTCGAGGACGCATTCTCCACACTGCTGCAACAGGAAGCGCGCGCGACGGCCCTCGTCCAGGGCGAAGGTTCGCTGTCACGGGCGCGAGACGCTTCCATGGCCGCCTACAAGGGCGGAATGGCAAGCCTGATCGAGGTGCTGGATGCCGACCGTCGCCTGCTCGAAACCCGCGATGGCGCGATCCAGGCGCGCGCCGCAGCAACGCGAGGCGCGATTGCATCGTTTCGTGCCCTTGGCGGAGGATGGAGCGCCGCGGGTTGATCGCCGGCGAAATTCGGCTCTTTAGACTGTCAGTCGCAGATTTTCCGATGAGCCGCTTGTGAAAGCAACCTGTGGCCCCCTCATGTTGAGGCGTAGTGAGGCAGTTGCCAGGCAAGTGGGACGGCGGCGGCCATTTTCGGTGAAACCCTTCATTCATACCGCCCCTTCAGGATAACTTTTTGGTCGGCGGCCGACGCCGCCTAAGCGTTAGCTATCTCCACAACCAGGCCCAGCACCCGACGGTCGCCTATCGGCCAGTCGAAGGCATCCAAAATGGGAAAGCTGCCATTCCGCACCTGAGAGCGTAAAATTGGGTGCTGAACGACCGGGCAGGGGCGAGCACGGAACGGCGAGCACGGCATCAAGCCTTTGAGAGTCGACAGGTCTGCCAGGCGCCCTTTCAGTCTGGCGAGTGCGTCTTGCTGGAAATGTGAGTGAGGCATAGATGCCCGACCATGAAACCGATCGCTCCCGCCCAAATCGACGACCAGGTCATCCGCTTTGCTCGCATCGCACTCAAGGGTGTGCCCGAGTGGATCGAGGTGGAGCCTCTAGAGGGAAGCATGCAAACCGAGTGCTTCGATAACGTCGATCGGGCGATCCGCGCTCATGGTGGCAAGGCGATCATGGGGTGGATCATTTGGGAAAAGCCTGGCGTATGGCTGGAGGCAGAGCACCACGCGATATGGGAGCAACAGGACGGCACCCGGCGCGACGTTACCCCCACGGTTGATGGGGAACCGCGCATAGTGTTCGTGCCGGATGACAAGGCAATTCGCACCCATCCTCGGTTTGGGCTACCGACCCGCTACGTCCCGATCTCCAAAGACCTGGTGGCGGTCAATGCGATTAAGAAGGCGCAAAAGATGATGGAGGTTCGCGCCGAGATTCTCGCCGCTGGGGGTATCAGCCCAAAGCTGATGCCGAAGGCGCAATTGGCGCATGAGCGTTTCATCAAAGCGCTGGAAGCGATCGACGCTAAACTCGCAGCGCAGGCCAAGGTCGAAAATGACGACACGCCGGAGTGATGGTGTGCCTACCGTTGTCTGCGGCGCGGGCGGCAGCAATCGAGAAAGCGGAACATCCTGACTTGAGGTTGGAAAATTGATGGCTGAACCACGATAAAGGGTCCGCTGTGATGGGCAAGGCCTGGGACAACTCTTCCGTTCCGCGCGGAGAGTCCAGCGGCTGGTTCATTACCATAAGCCGTCACTCAACGGTCGGCTCGCTGGGCGCGAATTGCGACCGGAACTGGGCCGCTAGTTACCTGTCCGCTTCCGAGACGGCGGCCACCGGTCGTCACCGCAACCGGAAGGCAAAAGGTCGACGTTCAGCGTCTCGATCTTGGAAAACGCTGCGGCCATGAAATCCATGAACACCGTGGCGCGACGCGGAAGAAGGCGGTTGGCGACGTAGAGGATGTGTATGGGAACGGGGGTGGCCTCACATCCGGTGAGGATCCGCTTGAGGCGACCGCTCCTGAGGCCGTCCTCGAACAGCCAATGCGGCCCAAGGGCGACGCCCAGGCCGGCCAGGGCGGCCTCGCGCGCGGCTTGTGGGGCGCTCACGCGAAGTCGGCCGGACACCGTAACTTCCAAGTCGGCGAAGCGCCAGGTCGCGCCCGTCGACAGCAGGGAATAGACGATGCAGTCATGGTTGATCAGGTCGCCCGGCGTTTCGGGCGTGCCGCGCGCGTCGAGATAATCCGTCGCCGCCACGCAAATGCGCGTGAAAAGGCCGACACGCCGTGCGCGCAAGGCGCTGTCGCTGAGGTGTCCGATCCGCAGGGCCAGCTCGACGCCGTCGTCGATGAGGTTCACGAAACGATCGGAAATCTGCAGGTCGAGATCGAGACCCGGGTAGGTCCGCAGAAACTCAGGGACTTGGGGCATCAGAAACGCGTGAGCAAAGGCCGTTGGGCAAGCGACGCGGAGCAGACCAGAGGGACTGGCCTCGCTCTTCAGCGCAGACTCGGCTTCGTTCACGGCGTCGAGGATGCGGCGGGCTTCGACATAGTAGCGTTCGCCTTCGGGCGTCAGGTGCAGTTTGCGGGTGGATCGTTGCAAGAGCCGCTGCCGAAGATGCGTCTCCAGGGCCGCCACATTGCGGCTCACCCACCGCGCTCCATGTCTGGAATGCTGAAGAGCGGTCGGCGCGAAGCGCGCCGTGAAACCCAACAGAATATGGGAAATCCATTTTACCTCAATCAGGGTCGCAAGTATGTCCGGCCGAGCTGATCTATCACTTTTATCATATGTTCCCGGAGCGCGGGCGGCCCAATCACTTCGACATCGGTTCCAAATCGTAGAAGCTCGGAGCAGGCATGCGAGACAGAGCCGACTGGAAGCGTGGCAACCCGAAAACCTGCGTCATCCTCATCGCCGAGTACCATCTCCAACTGCGCATACGGGGATAGGAACGCCGGCAGCATCTTGATGCCTGCCGGTGTCAGTCGGACGACGGCCGAGGCGGAATGAAGCTCTTCCTCCAGCCTTGCCGTGCTCTCTCTCCAGTAATCGGCAAGATCGAAAGCCGCAGGCCGTTCGAAATGCTCGTCGAGCAATGCCAGATCGCAAATTCTGCTGATACGATAAGTGCGAACGCTCGCCCCGACTGATCCGATCAAATACCAGGCGCCCGCTTTCAAGACGAGACCAAGTGGCGCTACCTGTCGGCGCCGCTCGGATTTCCAGCTCCGGTAGCGGATGTCGATAAGCCGATCGTGCCACACTGCCTCAAATACGGTCCGCAGGTGCTCGGGCGTTTCGCCTCTATCGAGCCACCCCGGCGCATCGAGATGAAACCGCGTCCGCGTACGATCCGCTGACGACCGCATCGACTCCGGTAGCGCCGTCGACAGCTTGAGTTGTGCGGTCACCAGCGTTGCACCTAGTCCGAGAGCGTCGGCTGCCCCGGGAAGTCCCGACAGGAACATGGCCTCCGCCTCCCGCTCCGACACGCCGTTCAGGCGCGTGCGATACCCTTCAAGCAACCGATACCCGCCTTCCGAACCACGATCGGCGTAAATCGGTACACCTGCCGAACTGAGTGCATCCACGTCGCGGTAGATCGTCCGGACCGATACTTCGCACTCTTCGGCAAGTGCGGAGGCCGACACCCGGCGCCGTGCCTGAAGGGTCATAAGGATCTTAAGCAGCCGGGTCGCCCGCATCGTTTAAAACTATCCGCATACCTGACAGAAGATGTCAGCTTGGCGGTTCGATAACGGCTTGTCGACACCGATCAGGAAACCCGCAATGAACCCAATCGAGCCAATTACCCTGTTCCACGCGCCGCAATCGCGCTCCGCCGGCGTGCTCACGCTGCTGGAGGAACTCGGCGCGGCCTATGAGCTGGCCATTTTGAACATCAAAGCAGGCGAGCAACGCAAACCTGATTTCCTCGCGGTCAACCCGCTCGGCAAGGTGCCTGCGATCCTGCATCGCGGCGTGCTCGTGACGGAGCAAGTCGCGATCTTTATCTACCTTGCCGATCTGTTCCCGAATGCGAAGCTGGCTCCACCCATCGACGATATTCGCCGAGGCTCCTACCTCCGGTGGCTCGTCTACTATGCTGCGTGCCTTGAACCTGCAGTGACCGACAAGGCACTAGGCCGCGAGCCCGGGCCCTCAGCAATGTCACCCTATGGCGACTACGATCATGTCGTAAACACGCTGGAAGAACAGTTGCGGAGCGGGCCGTATCTGCTTGGGGACGATTTCAGCGCTGCGGACATATTGTGGGGCGGCGCATTGAACTGGATGATCGCGTTCAAGCTGATACCCGGCAACGACACTTTCCGTTCCTATGCTGCGCGGATTGCCGGCCGCCCTGCGGCGATCAAGATTGCGCGTCAAGATGAGGCACTCGCCGCCACTCATCAGCGGGCTGTCGATGCAAGCAAGGCAAATGACCTGCCGTAGTTCATTGCTACCTTTGGGTACCGAGGCCGAAGCCGCCAACCGGCGACGTCTCGGCTACCCTCTCCATTCCCGCAATGAGGGGACGTCCTCTCATGATCGCGTCTCGCACCGAGGGAAGCGCCAAGGAAGCCGCGTGCAGGTCCTTCGATTCCCAAACCTCAGTGATCCAGATGATGTCCGAATTCGTCGGATCAGCGGCGACGACGTAGCTCAAACAGCCGGGCATTCCGGCAATGCCGGCTATCAGAATCGCCGAAAGGGCGTCCCACTCACCGCGGCGTGCAGTCATCTTGCTGATCAATCCGTACATGGCGTCCCCTTTTTCTGCTGCGGCAGCTGGTCCAACTGCCGAGAATGCCACCATGCCCGTGAGTACGGTGCGTCGCTCAATGTCCATTTCTCCACCATAACGAAAGGTTACGCGAGAGGAAGGAACATCAGCAGCTGTAGCTACCTGCGGGACTACTGATCCGCAGCTATCCGCGTCAACCGCAGATAACTGCCGGGCGGAAGCGTCCCTAGGTCCCGCCACTGCTCCTGTCCGATCCCGACATTCGCACCTCTAATGAACGACCTAGTTTGGTCGGTACTGCTATTACCGCGAGCTGCTCGCCGAGACCATCGCGCACGCCAATGGCTCGCTCCAATCAAACCCTGCCCGAACGATCGCCTCATCCTCAAGCAGTGGACCGTATCGCCGGCGCAGGCGACTTCATACGTCCTCATGGCCGCTTGCAATCATGGCGGCGAAAACCTGAACATGCTGATCGCCCACCAGGGCGCTGATCGTGAAGGTTTAAAGTTCCGGATCATTAAAACACCCAACGTCCGAAGCCTTTTGGCTCGGGGTTTTTCAATCTTGGATGGTTTGCTTTCCTGCGTTGGAAACCGCAAAACTGCGTAGGCCCGAGGTCCCAATGTCAGTCTTTCCGGCCGTTGCTCACCATCCAATGAACGAATGGCGGGTTTCAGCGATACCGGACCTTCCGCACTTGGCGATCAGGATTTGCACCCTGAGTGGCCGCAAAGGGTCGATTGACCCTCGACCTTTTCATCAGGACCAGCGATATCGCCTTATGGCGTCTGATCGTAAAACCGTCGAATTCCTTGTTGAGCAGATGGCAGGCGGGGGCACCGTTACAGCCAAGGCGATGTTTGGCGAATTCGGCATTTATTGTGATGGGAAAATGGTCGCATTGGTCTGCGACGACCACCTATTCGTAAAGTCCACGGTTGGAGGGCGGGCATTCGCTGCCGGCGCGGAAGAAGCACCTCCGTATCCCGGTGCAAAGCCCTGTCTCCTGATCGACGCGGAACAGTGGGATGACAGTGAGTGGCTTGCCGAGATCGTTCGTATCACATTCCAGGAATTGCCTGCTCCCAAGGTCAGAGCCAAGCGCAAATCCGCTTGATTCAACGCCTGGCAGAAGCCGGTGTTCGTTAAACGACTGTCGCTTTGTGTCCGGTCCGGACGTACGCACCACACTTGGTGAACGGCAATATCTGGTTGACACCTGCCGGATTGCGGACCGTCGGCACCTGCCGCGCTGCAAACGGGTGCTGAGCGTCTCATAAGGGGCGAGTGCGTCAGCAAGGAGCAATGATAGCTGACATTTTCAACTCAGGCGCTCGGTCCCTTCGCCTCCTCAGCCCTGTTCCCTATCACTCGAATCACGGGCATGGATCGCGCATGGGGTAAGGCAGAACAGGACCGACAGTTTCATCGGGCCTGAGATGTTCTAATTTGGTCCCGGGGCGATGGTCGCGGAATGTGGCGGCCAGGGTACGCAGGGCCTCACGCGATTTCATGTCGGTCAGCGTGGAGAACATCACGAGCTCGGTGGACGGCAGCGGCGGCAGGCCGAAGCGTTGACTGACTTCCATCGTTCCCGGCGGTGCCAGCCGGCAGGAGAAGGCGGAAATGGCAAGTCCGGCAGAGACTGCTGCCGTCACCATCGCCGAGGTTCCGCCTAGAAACACTTCCGTCCACGATATGCAGGCGGCGGAGCCATGCCCGGCGGCCCGAAACTGTCGTTGAACCCGCCACCCGACTTTGTCCCTGATGGGGGCGATACATGGGGCGGGGGCTTCGCTGCCCGGCAGCTGTCAAACTTGCTGATGGCCGGGTCGGACATGAGCTGACATTTCAAGCACCGAATCGGGCATCGTATGTTAATCGGAAGCTACCTGATCGGACCGTCCGCACCGAAGTAAGCAAAAGCATGGTCAGAATTTCGTAAATGGGTCGGTTCGGACAAGATAGATCGTCAGGTCGAGCGCGATTTTTGAGGTTGGCTTCGTAGTAAAAATTCGAGAGGTTGCAAAGTTTGGCCGTATTTATCCTATATAGTCTTCGAGAAATTCAAGAGCGCTTAGGACTTTGTCTGCGGCCGAGTTACGGGGGGCATATGCGAATGCCCCCATCCTCGTCAGATTGTTGAGCGAACCGGCCGGACGATTAGCGTATTAACATCCACATCCGCCGGCTGCTCCACTGCATAGGCGATGGCGCGCGCGATCGCGTCCGGCGTAAGCGCGATGGAGCGGAAATCGATCATTGCCTGCGCCGCGACCGGATCGGTGATCGTGTGGGCCAGTTCAGATTCCACGACGCCCGGTGCGATAATGGTGACGCGAATGTCGTCATGCTCCATGCGCAGCGCCTCCGAGATGGCGCGCACTGCGTATTTTGTCGCGCTGTAGACGCCGCAGGTCGGCCACACGGCATAGCCGCCGATCGAAGAAATGTTGACGAACTGGCCGCTGCCCTGGCCCTTGAAGCGAGGGAGGGCGGCGGCTATGCCGTGCAGGACGCCTCGGATGTTGACGTCGATCATCCGGTCCCATTCGTCAACCTTAAGGCTGTCGAAGCGCGACAGCGGCATCAGGCCCGCATTGTTGACCAATACATCAACGCGGCCATATTCGGCCTCTGCCGCGGCGATGAACGCCTCGAAATCGCCGCGGTCGGTGACGTCGAGCGACCGGAAGGCGATCGTGCCTCCAGCTGCGTTCAGTTCCTCCGCCAGCACGGCGAGCCGGTCGGTGCGGCGAGCGCCCAGCATCAGCTTCGCGCCGCGCGCCGCTAGCAGCCGCGCCGTGCCTTCGCCGATGCCGCTGCTGGCGCCGGTAATCGCGATGACCTTGTCCTCGATAGTCATGATAGTCACTCCTGTTCAGACGGACCGAACCATCGATCCAATGCCCGTTAGATGGCGCTATCTGGTCGGAAGGAGGTAGAACGGTCATCCGGGATGATTGCACGATATTCCAGATTTCTAGCGTCGGGCTGGATCGGTCGCTATCGACTGTGTAGGCGGATCATACCGAAGGCTCTGGGAGAAGCGCTGATGGCGCATCAAGAACTGGCTCGACAGATTGCCCGATACGCCGAGTGCGAAGGCATCGTCGACACGCCCATCGCTCGGCTCACGCTGGTCCGCTCGGATCAGGGTGGCGAGCCGGTGCATATGGTGCAGCGTCCGGCGCTGTGCATCATCGCGCAGGGCGGCAAGCGCGTGCTGCTGGGCGATGCGGTGATCGACTATGGCCCTGCCAGCTACCTCGTCGCCTCACTTGACCTGCCCATCACAGGCGCTGTGACACGCGCGAGCGCCGACGCGCCTTATCTCTGCTTTTGCCTCTATCTCGACCCCGCCCTGTTGTCGGAGATCGCGCTAACCCTGCCGCCCCTGCCGGCGGGCACGGAGGAGAGCGGCGGGATGACGCTACACCCGATGACACCTGAACTGATTGACGCGGCGACGCGGTTGACGGCGCTGCTCGGCGATCCGGCGAACGCGCCGCTGCTCGCGCCGCTCATCGAGCGAGAATTGCTGGTGCGGATGATGACCGGGCCGGGCGCAGGCGTCCTGCGGGCGATAGCGAGCGGCGAAAGCCGCACCAGCCAGCTGGCTAAAGCGATCGCCTGGCTTAAGGCCCATTTCCGCGAACCATTTAGCGGACCGCACCTTGCCACCCTTGCCGGCATGAGCATGTCGAGCTTCCATGATCATTTTCGCCGCGCCACCGCCATGACTCCGCTGCAATATCAAAAGCAGCTGCGGTTGCAGGAAGCGCGGGCGCTGATGCTAGCCGACCGGCTTGATGCGGCAGAGGCGGGCTTCCGTGTTGGCTATGACAGTCCTTCCCAGTTTAGCCGAGAGTATCGTCGCCTCTTCGGCGCCCCGCCTGTCCGCGACTTGAGGCGGTTAAGGGCAACGCCGCAGATGGCTATGGCGATTTGAGGGGGCGAGGCGTAGTTCGGTCCGATGCGGGGCGACGATAATTGCCCAGCTGTGATCGGCTTCGTTACAGGGAGCAATGGCGCGCTTGGAGAGCGCCAAAGACTGGATCGACAAACACTCGCTGATCATCGTCGCTTGCAAAATAGGGTCCGCTCCCCGAGCATTGCGAACCGTCCGCATCTCATGTCCCCCTTGGCGCGACAAATTGGGTGCGACATCGAGACAGACGACACATGTTTGGGATCATGCGCTAGAGAACAAAGCTTCTCTGCCCTAACAGCAAGCGGCACTTGCCGATGGCGCTATTGCACAAATCCGAGCGACAGCCGCGAGATATAGCTGACGGTCTGCACTTTGGAGTTTCGAAATGAAAGCCGAGTGTCTGCGTGGGGTCGACGGCGGGAAAGCAGCAAAATGCCAACTCTAGCCTTTCAAAGATGCAACAGCCTCGCTTGTAAGCCGCCGTCCGAAATCTAAATCGATGCGTCGCGCGGGTCCGGTCAGTGCAACCGATCTGCCAATCCTCAAGATTGCCGATCATCCGTCTCGCGCAAGTCTTAGGCTGATCTACCGCGTGGTGTAACGGTGGATCCGTGCGCGGCGAAGGATCTTGTCCTCCAACGAATAATAGAGCCAGATTGCGTCACCAGTCACAATGCATGACGCCGCAAAGGCAATGTCGGTGGCGTCCCGGCTCTTGGCGGGCGGCGGCATGAGGATCGGTTCAAGGCCTCGCCCGGTCACGCAGCTGAAATCGGGTGCGAAGCTGATCCAGCCGATGCGCCAACGCGCGTCCACCGTCGCCCCGTTGTAAAACATGACCGGATCACAGCCTGGCTGCTGGACGATTGGTCCGGTCGACAGATGCCAATTGTCCCAGCTGTCCTCCCGGATCGTGAATGGATCATCGATTACCGTCCACGGACCTTCGGCCGTCGCCCCCTCCGCCATGCCGATCCGCGAGGCATTGCCCCTGGCATATTCGTAAAAGAGTCGGAACCGCCCGTCCGATCCCTGCGCCAGCGTCGCTTCCTTGATGTTGCCTTCGCCGTCGGGCGCCTTGAGCATGACCCGTTGTTCGCGCAGGCTGGTTAGGTCGCGCCCTTTCGCCACCAGCAGAGCGCCCTGTGACCGGGCGGCATCGACGCCAGTGTAGAAGACAAGATAGGCGCTATCCTCACCAAGCACGACGGTCGGATCCTCGCATCCGCCGGCATCGTCGGGATTAGGGCCAGGCAGGATCGCCGGTGCCTCACTCATTCGGAAAACGAGACCATCATCTGATTCCCCGGCCCAGATAACTCCGGTCGGATCGTCCGGCCTCAAAGGATTGGGAACGACGCGGACGAGCAAGCGATAGGTCTCACCCTCCATCCACACATAGGGGCTCATCAAATCATGATGTGCCAATCGCCCGTCGGGCCCGGCGATATCGAGCGTGACGGTCTGCAATTCCTCGACAACATAGGCGGCCATTCCCGTCAGGCTCCTTGCGCAACGGTCAGCGACAGCGCGCCGTCGATCGTAACCGTGGTGCCGGTGATATAGTCTGCGGCGGATGAGAGCAGGAACAGGATCAGATCGGCCACCTCGTCCGGCGTTCCTGCGCGGCCCCAAGGTATTGCCATTTCCTTGCGCCGCAGTTCGTCGGGATGATCGAGCGCGCTCTGGTTCATCGGGGTCAGGATCATGCCAGGCGCGATCCCGTTGACCGCCACACGCTTCGGCGCGAGTTCCAGCGCGAGGGTCGCTGTAAGCTGCGCGAGACCTCCCTTGGCGGCGTCATAGTCGACCCCGCCTGCACGTGGCGCGCGCTCGTGAATCGAGGATATGTTGACGATCCGGCCGCCTCGGTTCGCACCATCCAGCGCGCGCACCATGCGCCGACATGTCAGGAACGGACCGTAGAGATCGGCGCGCATCAGGCGATCGAACTGGACCAACTCCATATCGCGCAGCATCACGCCCGTCATATTCAGCCCGGCCGAATTGACGAGAAGGTCGACCGTGCCGAAGCGCTCTTCTGCCAGATCGAAGAGTGCCTCGACGCTCTGCTCATCGCCGACATCGGTCCGTACAGCCACGGCCCTCCCACCGCTGTCGGTGATTTCGGCGACGACTGCATTCGCTCGGCCCTGATCTGCGAAATAGGTCAGCGCGACAGGGAGGTCCGCTTTACCCAGTTTAATCGCGGCGGAGCGCCCGATTCCCGATTCCCCACCCGTCACGATCGCGACCGATGTCTGGCCGAAGGATAATGTGTGATGCGCCATGCGCAGATAACACCCGAAGGTGTCGTAGGTGCCGTTGCTCAATCACCTTGGATTGTCTGGGCATAACATATTCAGGGGCATGGCTACTTTGGGGCCGCTTTGCGCCCTTTGTCAGTCGCTCAGTGCCCTAAGGCAGGCTCCCGAAACCGGCCGTGCCGGAAAACACCCGATTGTCGGGAGGACTTAGTGTGGTTCAACCTTCGATTGATTCAGGCGATACGCCCCGCTCAGTCGTTGCGGATCAAGCACTTCAATATATGCTAACGTCATGACGTTACTTATAAAAACATCTCAAAATCCCTCCGACGCTGAATACGAAGCGATTTTCAGGCCCCTACACACTCACAACATAATGCGTGCGGGTGATCCGTGTATTCGGCCCATCGCCGTGTTGCTAACCAATGAGATGGGTGACAATGTAGGAGGGCTTTGGGGCCAGTGCGCCTATGACTGGCTCATTATAGAAATGCTTGCCATTCCGCTAGAATATCGTGGCAAGAACTATGGCAAAGCCCTTGTGGAACAAGCTGAAAATATCGCTCGATCCAATGATTGCATCGGGGTCTGGCTCGACACATTCGAATTTCAGGCTAGCGGATTTTATGAAAAGCTGGGCTTTGAGGTATTCGCCATAATCGACGATCATCCCATCGGCCAAAAGCGGCTTTTTCTTCGTAAGAAGCTTTGATCTCAATCTTCCAGAAAAAATATGATGGAGGCCGACGGCAGTTTACGGCAGGGATTTCCAGCCTGAGGCGTCGGAAATTGCCTGATTGTCGTGTAGCGAGACTGCATTAATGCCCGCTTATGCAAGAAGGAACTTGCAAAGGCTCGTATGTACACCGATCATCATCATACGATGAAGTCCGCTGTACGGAAAGCCCCGTCGGATTGAAAATATGTCGGAAACCCCGTTCAGAGATGTTTTCCGTAATGCCCGATCGGCAGCCATCTCACTCGCGCCTTTCCGAACGCGACATTCCGCTAACGGCCAGTCGAAGGCATCCAAAATGGGAAAGCTGCCAGTCCGCACCTGGTAGCGCAAAATCGAGAGCCGAGCGACCGACAAGGGTTGACGGCAGAAGTAGTTGCTACGTGCCGATTCCAGGCAGCCATCCCGCTCTTTGCGTCGCGACGAATGGACGGCTCAGGCCCACGCTGTATGCGAGCTACGACACCGGTCCCTTCCGTGCCTTGCCAGAAGCCCTTCGCTTCGGTCGTGGATCAATCGGCGCCAACGAAAAGACCAAGCTAACAAGGTGATTCTTGCCTTCGTCCTTCGGTTGGCTCGTCAATTCACTCAAGCGTTCGAGCAGAGTGTTGACCTCGGTCAGGTCGCTATCGCTGAGCCAGCCCTTGTTGCGCGAAGCCCATAATTCTCGTTTAGGACCGGAAACTACCGCATTCACTCTACCCAGCGCATCCTGGAAATCGCGTTCAGCTATTTGCATCAATCCATGAGCGAAATTTCTCAGTTCGGCAGCATTACCATTAGGACGCAGATCGTAGGCCAGCCGAATTGGACCGCCATCGTGGCTTGCCAATCGGTATCGCCGATCGCCGTTATCGTCCGCCGGCACTTCGCAGATCAACCCAGCCGCTGCGAGCGCACGCAAGTGATAATACAAGCCATCTGCCGGACGCCCCAGCTCTTCCGCCAACGTAGCAACGCTCGCCTCGCCCCCGATGGCAGCCAAAGTGTCCATCAGTTCCTGGCGCATTGGCGAACTCAGCAGTCGGATCATCGCCGGATCGGTGAGCGCCCCCGGATCGAATTGATGACTCATCCGCATGGACTCCTGTTGAAATACAGCTCATATATTTCAACGAATCGCTCGATGGAAGTCCGTGATCCGTACGAGGCTGCAAATGAGGAAAGCCGATCATGAATTGTTCAATGGTCCTTGCTGCGATCGTGGTTTCGGTATGCCTTTTGCCTAACATCGGCTTGGCAGCTGCTCCGCAATCATTTGAGCCCGCTGCTCTGCAGGCAGATCTGCGCTTCGCCATCGACACAATCGAACGGCAACATCCGCAACTTGAACGCTCGACGACCCGAGAGCGCCTGGAAGCCGCCGCAGCGTCAATACGCGGGCAGCTGTCTCGTGCCATGACGCAGGGGGAGGCGTGGGCGGCCATGGCCCAACTTAACCCGCTGCTCGCGGACGGCCACTTGTTCATCGGCTTGCCGAATTGGCGAGAACAGAGCGCAGCGGAAGTACGTCGAGGAACCGGATTTTTCCCTTTCGAAGTCGAACTCGACGAGCAGGGCTATCCGGTCATTACGGCAAAACTGGGCGGCGAGATGACGCCGTTCGCCGGGCGTAGGATCGTGAGAATAAGTGGTCGTGATGCCCAGGACGTAACGTACGCTTTGCTGGCTCGTATGCATGGAGATACGCCGGCATTTCGGGCAGCCTTGCTATCGCAGCGCTGGTGGCTTGGATTTGCCAAACTCTATGGCACTCCGGCAGTCTATGATCTTCAATTCGCAGGCTCTCCGATGTCGCATCGGGTCTCGGCGGGGCATGTGCTTCCGGCGATTTTGCAGCAAGAGGCTAATTTTGATCGCCTTTACTCCTGCCGCATCAACGCGGACCACACAGCGTCGCTGAAGGTTGCCTCATTCGCTTGGAGCGACAAGGCACAGTATTTCAAATTTACGCATGACTGTTTCGCACAGATGAAGGCGGCTTCTACGCAGCGTCTGGTAATCGATGTCAGCGCCAATGGCGGCGGCGATGACGACATGTGGAAAGAAGGTATCCTCCGCTACATTGCCACCAAACCTTACAAGCAGGGCTCGACCTACGTTAAACGCGAACGCGATGGCTCACTTTCATCGGGGAGCATCGAGACCGCGACCGTCCCAACCCTTGGCGAAGCGCTGCATTTCAACGGCAAGGTTGAGGTCCTGATCGGTCCATTGACGTACTCATCCGCCGTGCTGTTCGGAAATGTCGTGCGTGATTATGGCTTCGGCACTCTCAGGGGGGTCGGAAACAGCGCACGAACACAGCAATCCGGCGGCGTGCAATCCATAACGCTCCCCAATACAGGATTGGTTCTCTCCTACCCGCGCTTTGTGCTTGAGCCACCCTTGGGGACATCTGCACCAGGGTTTCTGGAGCCGACGGTCCCCAGTGGTCGCCACACCGCTCCTTAGGAAAGGACCGGCGCAAGGCAACCGCAAACCCGTCGGGAAGGTTCCTTGCGGGTTTGCAACAAAATCAGCCGATCTGGATCCGGCCTGTCCCGAACGTCTAGGTCGAGAAAGCGGGCTGGCCGCAACTTGGAACGGAAAGTTGGGTGCGGAATGGCTGGGAAGGGTCGACGGCGGGAAGGCGACAATGGGTCGGATCCTCGAATTTCATAATGCAGGCATTTATGCTGAGATTGCCAATCTAAAAGGATTATCCTGATGCTCGACGGCCCCCGCCTCGCTACGCTCTCCGGCACGGCCCCCACCGGACTGGTGGTCCTGCTTCATGGATACGGCTCCAATGGCGAAGATCTGATCTCGCTGGCGCGCATGATCCAGCCCACCTTGCCCGATGCGGCCTTTGTAGCGCCGAATGCCCCTTCGCAGATCCCTCACATGGCAGCCGCTTACCAGTGGTGGCCGATCGAGACCTTCTCGGCGGCGGAACATGCGGCCGGCGCGGCGGCTGCGGCGCCGGCTCTCGATGCTTTCCTTACTGCAGAACTCCAAGCGGCCGGGTTGACCGGCGACCGCCTGCTACTCGTCGGGTTCAGTCAGGGGACGATGATGGCACTCCACGTCGGGTTGCGCCGGAAAGAAACCGTCGCCGGGATCATCGGGATTTCGGGCATGCTGGTCGCACCGGATTTGCTGGAAGCGGATATCCGCAGCCGCCCTCCGGTCCTGTTGATCCACGGTACGGAAGACGAGGTCGTGCCGTTCCGTTCCATGGATCTGGCCAGCGCCGCACTCACGGCAGCCGGCGTGCCTGTCGAGATGCACGTCTCGCCAGGGCTGGGCCACAGCGTCGGGCAGGATGGCCTTGAGGCAGCTGCGGCATTCGCCCGGACCGTGATCGGTTGAACACCGCGCGTGCACCCTCTGACGGCGGCAGATTTCAGGTGCCCGCCACGACGTCCATCTCGTCGAGAACATCCTGCGACAACCGCAGGTTCGCGGCCGCCAGATTCTCGGTCAGATGCGCAACGCTCGAGGTGCCGGGGATCAGGAGCAGGTTGGGCGAACGTGCCAGCAGACAGGCCAGCGCAACCTGCAACGGGCTGGCTTCGAGCCGCGCCGCGATCCGGGAAAGCGCATCCGACTGGATCGGGCTGAACCCGCCCAGCGGGAAGAACGGGACATAGGCGATCCCCTGGCCGGCCAGGTCTTCCAACAGTGCATCATCAGCACGGTGGACGAGATTGTACTGATTCTGGACGCAGACCACGGGAGCGATCCTCTGCGCCTCGGCCACTTGCGAAGGTGTGACGTTGCTGAGGCCAAGATGCCGGATCAGGCCTTGCTCCCGCAAATGCGCAAGCGTGGAGAACTGTACTTCGAGCGATCCTTCGCTCGGTGCGTGGACATCGCCCATCAGCCTCAGGTTGACGACTTCGAGCTGCTCCAGGCCCAGATTGCGCAGGTTGTCGTGCACCGCCTGCGTCAGTTCGGCGGGGCTTTGCGCCGGCAGCCACGCGGCGTCGTCGCCACGTACGGCGCCCACCTTGGTCACGATGACCAGATCATCGGTATAGGGATGCAGCGCTTCGCGGATGATCTGGTTGGTGACGTGCGGTCCGTAGAAGTCGCTCGTGTCGATATGGTTGACCCCGGCCTCTACTGCGGCGCGCAGGACCGCAATGGCGGCGGCGCGATCGCGCGGCGGGCCGAATACGCCAGGCCCTGCAAGCTGCATGGCGCCATAGCCCATCCGGCTGACGGTACGGTCGCCAAGTTCAAAGGTCTTCGCGGGTACAAGATCGGTCATGCGCAAATCTCCTGAGTTTACGACCTAGGCATATGGACCGCTTGCCAACGATCGATAAGCCGTGCAGTTAAGCACAGGCTGTGCGAGAATATGCACAATGGCGACTGAACTTGACGATCTATCGGCTTTCGTGGCCGTGGCCCGCGCAGGCGGTTTTCGCGAGGCCGCCCGGGTATCGGGCGTTTCCGCATCCGGTCTCAGCGAAGCGCTTCGGCGGCTGGAGGCGCGGCTGGGCGTGCGCCTGCTGCACCGCACGACGCGCAGCATCTCGACCACCGAAGCGGGCAACCGGCTGTTCGAGCGCCTCTCCCCCGCCCTTAACGAGATCGATGCCGCACTCGACGCCGTCCATGCCGAGACCGACCAGCCGGCCGGCACCCTGCGGCTCAACGTCCCGGCGAATGTCGCCAGAACCGTCCTTCCCGGCATCCTGCCGACATTCCTGAAAGCGCATCCCCAGATCCGGGTGGAAGTGACCGTGGAAGACAGCTTCGTCGATATTCTCGCCTCCGGGGCCGACGCCGGCATCCGCTACGAGGAACGGCTGGAGCAGGACATGATCGCGTTACCGATCGGACCACGGTCGCAGCGGATAATCACGGCGGCGGCTCCGGCCTACCTCGATGTCCATGGCCGCCCCGCGCATCCCCGCGACCTACTTCACCACGCGTGCCTGCGCCTGCGCTTCTCCAGCGGCGCGCTGGCCATCTGGGAATTTGAGCGCGGTGACGAAGTGATCCGTATCGACCCGCCCGGTCCTCTCCTTATCCAGCCCGGTTCGGCTTGCGACCTGTTGGTCGAGGCCGGAATGGCGGGGCTCGGTGTCGTAAGGCTCTTCGAGGACTGGCTTGCCCCGGCCATGCAGTCGGGGGCCCTGGAACGGATACTCGACGAATGGGACGAGCCGTTCTCGGGGCCGATGCTGTATTATTCCGGCCGCCGCCAGCTTCCGCCTCCACTCAGGGCATTCATCGACTTCACCCGGAAGGAGCAAGCTGCGCCGCAAGCGCAAGGTTAACGACTGTCCGCTTGCAGCAGGATTTGCAATCAGGGCCTTCGCCCGCACTGATCTGAATGTCCTCGACTCGTCGACAACTACCCGAACCGGATAGGCAGCAGCGAAGACTGAAAAATTGGCTGCTGAACGGCCGCAATGGGTCGGCCTCTCTAGAAGTGTTCTACCTCTGGCCGTCAGGGCCATAGGAGATGTGTCATGGGATTATCAGAGTTTGATCCCGGCGCTCGCGAGCGGGTATCTTGGAACGCCGGGCGCAAGGTTGGAGCAAAGCGAGCGCTCAAGCCCCGTCAGATATGGGCGATCCGCTTCTTTGATGCGATCTGGTGAAAATCAGGATCAGCGATATCTTTTGTGATCGGAAAATTCGAACACGGGCCACGGTCGTACAGCAAAGGACCGGCAGACGGGCCCAGTTTGAACTGATGACCGATGCTCGCGCCAGCCTGCTCAAATGGCTGGAACTGAGAGGCGGGTTGTTGGAGGATTTTGCATTTCCTAGCTGTACCGATCACGCAGCCCACATAAGCACCAGGCAATATGCTCGCCTTGTTGACGAATGGGTCACGGGGATCGGACTTCCCGGCGAAGATTATGGCACTCACTCTCTGCGCCCATCCAAGACCCTTGCTCGCGGATGCCGGACAGATCGACGAACCTGTCAATCGATCGCAGTAGACGGCCTGCCGGCACGTGCCGTTCCAGGTTCAAGCTGTAAAACAGCGCCTCCTGCGCCATCGTCCGCTCACCCATCATCAGCCTGTCTCCGTCCTGCTGGAACAGTGAATCAGACCACACAGGCTACTTCAAGCCAGAGTTTTCCAACACCATCTGCCCATCCCGGTCATTCACGTGGGCGTCCCTGCATCGTCCCGGGGCAATGTCGGTGCGATGCAGGGATCGCTTTCAATACTTGTACTGGAACGACAGGAAGAAGCTGCGGCCCGGTTCGGGGAAGCCATCGGCCAGCACATAATAATCGTCGAACAGGTTGCGTGCGCCCGCGCCGATGACGATGCCTTCGCGGACCTCGTAGTTCACGGTCAGGTTGGCCTGCACGTAGCTTCCGGTGCGATAGTATTCGGTTCCGGCCGTGTTCACCGTCCAGCGGTTCGACGCGATATCGGCGTTGGGCAGGATGTGCAGGCCGCCCAGCGGCGCCCAGTCGGCCCAGACGAAGGCCTTGTGCGTGGGAACGCCGGTCGGCTGGAAGGCCGAGTTGGTCGGGTCGTCGAGGTCGCGGTGCGTGTAGGTGTAGTTGCCGCCGAGGCTCAGCGTTTCGGTCAGCCTTGCCGTCAGGGCGATCTCGCCGCCGTAGTAGTTGCCGCTGCCGAGGTTGCGGCTCTGGGTCACGGACTGGCCCTGGTAGAGGAACGGGAAGGCGACGATCACGTCGTTCAGGTGCGAGTAGAACAACGTGGCTTCGGCGTGGAGCGGGCCGAAATCGCGCGTGCCGCCGATTTCGTAATTGGTGGCGCGTTCGGCCTTGAGGTCCGGGCTGGACACCGCGCCGCCGAAGCGGGAGCTGAACCGCTCGAAGATAGTGGGGAAGCGCGCGCGTGACGAGACTCCGGCGTGAAGGCTGGTCAGCGGGTCCGGCGTCCAGACGAGCTGCGCCTGTCCGTTCAGCGCCTTACCGTTATGCAGGGGATAGGCGATCAGGACATTGCTGGCGTAGTCCTCCGCCCGCGTGAGATTGCGCCAGTCGAAGCTGACGCCGGTGGTCAGCGCCAGGGCGGGGCTGAAGGCAAGGCGGTTTTCGGCCGCGATGCTGTAGGTCTCCTCGATGCTGGTCTGCCGGGGTTCCGTGGTGCCGGAAGGGAAGGCCTGCTGCCATTCGACATGCTTGTCGCGCCGGTAATGGGCCGCGACGCTGAAGCGGTCAGACCCGCTGACGTTCACGTCGATCTGGGCCGAACCGCCCCAGGCAGTGTCCGCATAGTAGCTGTTGAAGGCGCGGCCTTTGGTCTGGGTGGTCTGCGTCGCATCGTCGAACGCGCGCAGCAGGTTGTCGAAGCCGTTGCGATAGGCGCGCGTCTTCAGCGTGGCCACATCGCCGAGCGCCGTGGTGGAGAGGAAGTAGATGCTGTCGATGTTCCAGTAGGGCCACGACCAGTTGCGCTGGCTGGACGGGGCATCGGAGATGTGCAGCGGCGCGTTCTTGGAGCCTTCCTGCCGGGTATAGCTGAGCGAATATTCGTCGGTGGCGTTGGGGGTGAAGCCCAGCTTGGCGTTGACGCGCCAGTCCTCGGTGCGCGAGAAGTCCCGGTGGCCGCCGTTTTCCGCCGAACCTGCGGCAGGTTCGTAGCCGCCGGGAAGATCCCAGTGGTCGGTGAAGCGCCGGGTGTAGCTGGCCTGCGCGTACCACTTGTCCTGCCGGGTGCCGAGCAGGGCGAAGAGATTGTAGCCTGCGTATTCGCCCTTTCGGCCCAGGTCCAGGGTTCCGCGCGCCTCTGCTTCGATCGGCTGGACGGGCTTGCGGGTGACGAGGTTGATCGCACCGCCCATCGCCCCGGGGCCGTCCAGCACCGAGGCATAGCCCTTGGCCACCTGCACCTGCGCGATATCGCCGGTGAGGAAGCGGCCGTAATCGAGCCGCCCGTCGGCGGGCAGGTAGACGCGGATGCCGTCGATCGAGAGCGGCACCTGGTAACGGTCGAAACCGCGCACGTTGATCAGGCGTTCATTGCGAGAACCGCCGCTGTTCGAGGAGGAGACGCCGGGCATGAGATTGAACGCATCGTCCAGGCTGGCACGCTGGAACAGCCGCATGGCGTCGGCGTCGAGCGTGGAGGAGGAGATCGTCGGCGTGGATTGCGTGGGGGCGGTGACGATGATCTGCCCCAGCGTGAAGGCGCTGCCCTGTTCGGTCGTCGCGGCAGTTTCGGCAAGCGCGGGCGCGGCCAGAACCGGCAGCCCGAGCGCGCAGGAAAAAGTAACCGCAAGTGCTGATGCGGAACGCATGAATGAAACCCCCATATTTTTGGCCTGTCGCCATTCCGGCGATTCTCTATATCTGGTGGTATATAGTCGAGGGCGAACATGAAAGACGATTACAACAATGGGGCATCCACGATGATGGGGCGTGCGCCTCCTTGGGCCGGGCTTGGAACGGCGCTGATACTTGCCGCGCTGTCGGTTTCCGGAACGGCCTGGGCCCAGGTCATCCCGATGCAGTCGCCGGTTCAGGCCCCTGCCCAAACTCCTGCTCAGGCACCGGCCGAGGCACCGGGCCCGGCGGCTTCCGGCTCCCCTGGCGGCGAATCTTCGCCTATGGCGGATCGCATGCCCAGTCCGATGGCTTGCCCGTCCGATCCGGTGGAGCTGCCGCCCGAACTCGCCGCCTGGAACCAGCGCACGCGGCTGCTGGCGGCGCGTGACACGCGCTCGCTTTCGGGCGCCACGATCGCGATCGGCAAGGGGATCGAGGGCGGTCTGCGGCCGACCCCGGAGATGCGCTATGCCCAGCGACCGGAAAAGCCGGGCGGTTCGGTCAGTTTCGGCGGCCTTTACACGTTCGATGTCGCGGAGGCGGGCAGCTATCGCGTCGCGCTCGGTTCGGCGGCCTGGATCGATGTCATCAAGGCCGGGAAAAAGGCGGGAGACGGCACGGCCATGACCTCGACCGCGCATGGTCACGGCCCTGATTGCTCGGGAATCCGCAAGATGGTGGACTTCACGCTCGAGCCCGGAACTTACCTGTTGCAGGTCTCGGCCAATGCCGATGACCGGCTTCCCCTGCTCGTCGCCCGGCTGCCCTGAGCGGGCGGATGCGATACGCCCTGCTCGGGCTGTCGCTGCTTGCCGCGACGCTCTCCGGCCTGTCGGCACGGTCCCGTCCGGGGTGGGACTGGGGCGCGGGCGTTCCGGCGCCCCGCGTTCCCGCCGACAATCCGATGAGCGCGGCGAAAGTCGAGCTGGGCCGCCGCCTGTTCTACGACGCCGATCTCTCGGTGAACGGGACGATGTCCTGCGCGACCTGCCATGAGCAGCACCACGCCTTCGCCGACGGCAATCGCACTCACCCCGGCGCGCTGGACGATCCGGGGCGGCGCAACGTGCCGGCGCTGGTCAACCTCGCCTGGCTTTCCCCGCTGACATGGGCCGATCCGCGCCAGACGACGCTGGAGGCGCAAGTCTCGGTTCCGGTACTGGGCGACCATCCGGTAGAGATGGGGATGAAGGGGCGGGAAGCCGATATCGCGGAGCGGCTCGGACGGGATCCGTGTTACCGGACGATGTTCCGCAAGGCGTTCCCGGGCGAGGCGGGCGGCATCGGTTACGGCAAGGTCACGAAGGCGCTGGCCGCTTTCGAGCGCACGCTCGTGTCGCGGGACAGTGCGTGGGACAAGTTCTCGCGCGGGGAGGCCGATGCGATTTCCGCCGAGGCGAGGCAGGGCGCGACCTTTTTTGCGCGAGATTGCGCCTCATGCCATGCCGGGGCCGACTTTACAGATGCGCGCTTCCACCGGATCGCTGCACCCGGAGACATTCCGGGAGATGACGCGGGTCTGGCGGAAGTGACCGGCGTGGCGGGGGACATGGGCGGGTTTCGCACGCCGGGCTTGCGCAATGTCGGGGTGACGGCGCCCTATCTTCACGACGGGTCGATTCCCACGCTCGCCGGGGCGCTGCGTGCCCACGCGGGTTTCGAGGCGATGCCGCAGGACGAGGCGAAACCGCTGCTCGCTTTCCTCGATGCGCTTACCGATCCGGCGTTTCTGGCCGATCCCCGGCATGCCTTGCCGCGCACCGCCTGCGGCAAGGCGCTTTGATCACTCGCCCTTGGCGGGCAGCGGGGTACTGCGCAAGCTGGCCTCGAGCGCGGCGTATTCCGGCGAGTTCCCGAGAGCGGCCATGAGGCCCTGCAGGGACCGGAAGCGTTCCAGCACCGTTCGTCCGGTTTCCGTGAGGCGGGCGCCGCGTTCGTGGCTTCCTCCGGCTACCGTCTCGACTAGCGGCTGGTCCCAGCAGCGGTTCATGGCATCGACCAGGAGCCACGCCCGGCGATAGCTCATCCCCATCGCGCGCCCGGCGCCCGATATCGAACCCTGGCTGGCGATGGCTTCCAGCAGGTCCGCCTTGCCCGGCCCCATGGCGATTTCGTCTCCGCAATAGATGCGGGCGCGCAGCTTGAGGTGGGAGGGGTCGGTCATGGGCTCGGTCGAATGTTGGCGATAGGGACCGCGAATCTAGCCGAGTTCGGCGATGGGTGCGAGCGCCGAAAGCGGGTCTTCGCACCTGCGAAAGATTACATGCGCGCCGGGTTTTCGCCGCCATGCATCCTTGCGCGAAATCCCGCTGGAAAGCCGGATTGTTCCGGGACTATCACAAGGCTCGACTCGGTGTTCGCACCTGCATAAATGGCTCCCAGGATTCCACACCAGACGAAGCGAATTTCGCCCATGAACGCCAATACGGTCCGCCACGGCCGCATCGAGGATATCTACGCGATCGCCGTGGGCAGCGTGCTGATCGGCCTTGGGCTGACCATTCTCCATGCGGCGGGGCTGGTGACAGGCGGCATGGCGGGGCTGGCGCTGCTGGTCGGTCATTTCGCGCCGCTGCCGCCGGGCCTGCTGTTCGCCCTGCTCAACGTTCCGTTCCTGGCGCTGGCGCTGCGGGCGATGGGTTCGCTGTTCACCCTGCGCACGATCGCGGCGAGCGGCGGCATCGCGCTGGCCTCTGTGCTGGCCGAGCACGCGCTGACGATCGAGGTCAACGATCCCTTCGCCGCAGCCGTGGGCGCAGGCACCCTGCTGGGCATGGGCACGCTGGCGGTGGTGCGGCACGGGGCCGGGGTTGGCGGGGTCGGCATCGTCACGTACTGGCTGTTCCTGAAGCGGGGCTGGAACATCGGCCGCTCGCAGATCGCGATCGACTTTGCGATCCTTGGCGCTTCGGCACTGTTCCTGCCGGCGGACAAGCTGGCATGGTCGGCGGTGAGCGCGATTTCGATGGGCCTTGTTACCGGACTGTGGTTGCGGCCGGGGCGCTATGCGGGCTTTTCCCCGCTGCGCGCCGCCCGCCGCACCGCGCAGGACGATCAGTCCAGCCCGACCAGGCGATAGCCGACGCCGGGCTCGTTGCGAAGCATGGCCGGCTGAGAGGGATCGTCCTCCAGCTTGCGCCGGATGCCCCGCGCGGCCACGCGCAGGTATTCGACATCGCTTTCGTGGCCCGGCCCCCACACCGAGCGCAGGAGCTGGGCGTGGGTGATGACCCGGCCCGGACTGCGCGCAAGTTCCGAGAGAAAGCCGTACTCCTTTGGCGTGAGGTGGATTTCCGCGCCCCCCTTGCGAATGATCCGGGCGGTGAGGTCGATCTCGATATCGCCATGCCGCACGGGCTTTTCCCCGCTTTCCACCGGCAGCCGGTGGCGCAGCGCGGTGCGGATCCGGGCGAGGACCTCTTCGCTGTCAAACGGTTTGGCGACATAGTCGTCCGCGCCGAGGTCCAGCGCGGCCACTTTCTGTTCGGTGGCGTCGCGCGCGGAGACGACGATGATCGCCGTGCGCCCCTTGAGGATCGGGATCAGCTCCAGCCCGTCGCGGTCCGGCAGGCCGAGGTCCAGGAGGACCACTTCGGGCTTGTCGATCGTAAGCGCATTGAGCGCCTCGCGGGCGGTGCCGGCTTCCACCACCTGATAGCCCGCGCGGGAGAGCCCTGCGTGGAACAGGCGGCGGATGGCGGGCTCGTCATCGACGACGAGAATCTTGACGTTGGGGTTCATATCGTGGGCCATTCCCTGAGATGGGCCGGATCGAAGCGGATCGTGAAGCAGGCGCCTCCCTTGCCGTCCGCATCGGGCGGGCGGGCCGCCGCTGAGACCGAGAGTCCCATGGCCAGCGCGAAACCCCTGACGATGGCAAGGCCGAGGCCGGTGCCGCCCTTGCGGTCCGAACCCTCGATCCGGGCGAAAGTCTCGAAGATGCGTTCTTCCTCGCCGGGCGGGATGCCGGGGCCGCGATCCGCTACGGTCAGTTCGAGGCCGGGGCCGATGCGGCGCGCGGCGATTGCGATGGGTCCGCCGGGATCGCCGTATTTGGCGGCGTTCTCGATCAGGTTGGTGAGGCAATGGTGGAACAGGTGCGGGTCCACCATGACCATCGGCACGTCCCGCGCGATGGCGATATCCAGCCGGTGTCCGCCCAGCAGCGCGCGCAGTTGGTGCAGGGCCCCCGATACCGCTTCCTCCAGGTCCACCGGCTCCGCCTTGCCGTGCAGCGCGCCCGCCTCGATCCGGGCCATGTCGAGCAGGTTGGTGACGAAGCGGTGCAGCCGCTCCGCCTCGCCGCGCGCCGCCGCCATCTGTTCTTCCTGCTCGGGGTCGGTGGTGCGCACCGCATCGAGCGTGCCGAGGATCGTGGTCAGCGGCGTGCGCAAGTCGTGGCTGACCGAGGACAGCAGCGCATGGCGCAGCCGGTCGCGTTCGCGCACTTGCGACAGTTCGGCCATCTGCCCTTCCAGCAGGATCCGGTCCAGCGCGAGCGCGGCCTGATCGAGCAGGCTGAGCAGCAGGGGCAACTGGTCCGGCCGCACCGGCGCGCGGGCATCGCTGCGGGCCAGGCCGAAGACGCCCATCGCCGCGCCGCCCGCCGCCAGCGGATGGAACAGCCATTCCGAGGCGGTCAGCGTGTCCGACCCGCGCCCGGCTGGCGCATTGTTGTCGTAGGCCCAGGTCGCGGCGGCAAGGTCGAGGGTTTCGAGATGGGCTTCCTTCGGCCAGCTCCAGCGCTGCGAGAGGCCGTCATCGCCGGGCATCAGGAGAACCGCATTGCCGGCCAGCAGGCGGCCGATCTCGGCGCAGAGCAGGTGCCCCAGGTCGTCCACCGTCCTCACCCCGGTCAGCAGCCGCGCGAAGCCCGCCAGCGCGCCGTTCTGCGCGGCGCTGGCCTGCGCCTGCAAGGCGTGCGCCCGCACCCGCGCGGCAAGCTGGCTGCTGACCACCGCCACGCCGAGCAGGACCAGTACGGTGAGGATGTTGCGCGGGTCCTCGATGGTCAGGGTGTGGGTGGGCGGGATGAAGAAGAAGTTGTAGCCGATCGAGCAGAGCAGCCCGGTGACGACGCCGGTACGCAGGCCGTAGCGCGTGGCGGCGACCATCACCGGCAGCAGGTAGAGCAGGCCAAGGTCCGAGATATTGCCGGTGCGCAGGATCTGCGTGCCCATCAGCGTCACCGCCGCGGTGAGCGCGAAGGAGACGAGGTAGCCGGAGAGGCTGCCCCATTCGCCGCGCGGCCGGCTCAGGCGCGGCACAGGGGTTTGTGCCGCATTGTCGCCGGTGGGCAGGACATGGACCGCCAGCCCCTGCGTTTCGCGCACCAGTCGGTCGACGATCGAGCCGTGGCGCAGTTCGAACCAGCGCGAGCGGGACGATTTCCCGACGATCAACTGGGTCGCGCGGGCTTCCGCCGCGAAGCGCTGCAGGCCTGCGAGCACGGTCTCGGCCGGCAGCGTTGCCACTTGCCCGCCAAGCTGGGTGGCAAGATGCAGCGCATCGGCGAGGGCGGCGTTCTCGCCGTCGCTGAAGCGGGCGCTGCGCGGGGTCTCGATGTGGACGGCGGTCCACGGTGCCCGCAGCGCGTCTGCCATGCGCTTGGCGGCGCGGACCAGTTCGAGCGAGCCGGGCTGTTCGCTGACGGCCACCACCAGCCGGTCGCTCGCCGCCCAGGTCCCGGCCATGGCGTGGGCGCGCACATAGTCGAGCATCTGCGCGTCCACCGCCTGCGCTGCGCGGCGGAGCGCCAGTTCGCGCAGGGCCGAAAGGTTGGACTTGGAAAAGAACGCGCCAAGCGCGCGGGTCGCTTCCTCCGGCACGTAGACCTTGCCCTGTCGCAGGCGCTCGATCAGTTCGTCGGGCGGAATGTCGACGATTTCGAGTTCGGCCTCCTCCAGCATCCGGTCCGGCAGGGTTTCGCGCACGCGGACATGCGTGAACGAGGCGACCACGTCGTTCAGGCTTTCGAGGTGCTGGATGTTGAGCGTGGAATGGACGTCGATCCCTGCCGCCAGCAGTTCCTCCACATCCTGCCAGCGCTTGTCGTGGCGGCTGCCGGGGGCGTTGGTGTGGGCCAGTTCATCCACCAGAACCAGCGCCGGGCGGCGTTCGAGGATGGCGTCCATGTCCATCTCGTCCAGCGCGTGGCCCTGATAGGCCATGCGGCGCAGCGGTACGATCTCGAGCCCGGCAAGCTGCGCCGCCGTTTCCGCCCGGCCATGGGTTTCGGCAACGCCGACCACGACATCCAGCCCCGCCCTGGCGAGAGCGGCGCCTTCTGCCAGCATCTCGTAAGTCTTGCCCACGCCAGGAGCCGCCCCAAGGAAAACCTTGAGGCGGCCTCGGTTCTCGCGCGCGGCGGCGCGAAGGAGGGCGTCGGGATCGGGCCGGGGATCGTTCACGGCCGTGCTTGTGCGCCGCCTGCCGCCATGCTGTCGAGAGCGAGATTGAGTTCGAGCACGTTGACGCGCGGTTCGCCCAGGAAACCGAGCAGGGGGCGTTCGACATGCCGCGCCACCAGCGCATCCACCCGCGCCTTTTCAAGGCCGCGCGCCCGGGCCACGCGATCGGTCTGGAAAAGCGCCGCCTCGGGGCTGACATGGGGGTCCAGCCCCGAGGCGGAAGTTGTCACCAGGTCGGATGGAACGAGGGAACCTGGGGATTTCTGAAGCGCGGAAACGTCTGCCTTGACGCGGTCGGCAAGGGCCTGGCTGGTGGGGGCGAGGTTGGACCCGGAGGAGGCCATGGCATCGTAGCCGCCCCGTTCGGCGGCGCCCGCGGCGGAAGGGCGGCCGTGGAAGTAGCGGTCCTGCGTGAAGGCCTGGCCGATCAGGGCCGAGCCGATCACCTGTCCGTTGCGCTCGATCAGGCTGCCGTTCGCCTGCCGGGGGAACAGGGCCTGCGCGATCCCCGTGAGCGCCAGCGGATAGGCAAGGCCGAGCAGGAGCGCGAAAAGCACGGTGAGCACGAGCGCGGGGCGCGCGGCGGTGGTGAGATCCTTGAGCATGGATGCATTTCCTCAGACGAGGTGGAGCGCGGTGACCGCAAGGTCGATGAGCTTGATGCCGATGAACGGCGCGATCAGGCCGCCGAGGCCGTAGACCGCGAGGTTGCGGGCCAGCAGCGGACCGGCGGCCATCGGCCGGTATGTCACGCCCTTCAGCGCCAGCGGCACCAGCGCGGGAATGATCAGCGCGTTGAACACGATGGCCGAGAGGATCGCGCTTTCCGGCGAGGCGAGGCGCATCACGTTGAGCACGCCGAGGCCGGGATAGAGCGCCAGGAACATGGCGGGGATGATCGCGAAGTATTTCGCCACGTCATTGGCGACCGAGAACGTCGTCAGCGCGCCGCGTGTCATCAGGAGCTGCTTGCCTAGGCCGACGATCTCGATGAGCTTGGTGGGGTCACTGTCGAGATCGACCATGTTGCCCGCTTCGCGCGCGGCCTGGGTGCCGGTGTTCATCGCCACGCCGACATCGGCCTGGGCAAGGGCGGGGGCGTCGTTGGTGCCGTCGCCGCACATCGCCACGAGCCTGCCGCCCTGCTGTTCCTTGCGGATCAGCGCCAGCTTGTCCTCGGGCGTGGCTTCGGCGAGGAAATCGTCCACGCCTGCCTCGGCGGCGATGGCGGCGGCGGTCAGCGGGTTGTCGCCCGTGATCATCACCGTGCGGATGCCCATCCGGCGCAGTTCCATGAAACGTTCGCGCACGCCCGCCTTCACCACGTCCTTCAGCGCGATTATCCCGAGCAGGCGGCCGTCGCGGGCGACTGCGAGCGGGGTCTGGCCCGAACGGGCGATTTCCTCGGCGAGGCGGCGCAGTTCGGCGGCCTGGGGCGAGGATGCCGCGTCCGGATTGGCGCGCAGGATTGCGTCTACCGCACCCTTCTGGACCAGTCCGGCAGTGCTCTTCAGCCCGGAGATCCGGGTCTGCGCGGTGAAGGGGATGACTTCGGCGTCTTGCGGCAGCGCGCCGGGCACGAGGCCGTGGCCTTCGCGCGCCAGCACCACGATCGAGCGGCCTTCGGGCGTTTCGTCGGCAAGGCTGGCGAGCAGGGCGGCTTCGGCGAGGATGCCGGCACCGACCCCGGAAACCGGGCGGAACTCGGCGGCCTGACGGTCTCCCACGGTGATCGTGCCGGTCTTGTCGAGCAGCAGCACGTCGATATCGCCCGCCGCTTCCACCGCGCGGCCCGACTTCGCCAGCACGTTGAAGCGCACGAGGCGGTCCATCCCGGCAATGCCGATGGCGGAGAGCAGCGCGGCGATGGTGGTGGGGATCAGGGTGATGAGGAGGGCCGCGAGCACCGCTACCGGGATCGCGCCGCCGGCATAGTGCGCAAAGGCCGGGATCGTGGCGACCGCGATCAGGAACACGATCGTCAGGCCCACCAGCAGGATGGTAAGGGCGATCTCGTTGGGGGTCTTCTGCCGCTCCGCGCCTTCGACGAGGGCGATCATGCGATCGAGGAAGCCCTGGCCCGGCTCCTGCGTGACCCGCACCCGGATCTCGTCGGAAATGACGCGGGTGCCCGCGGTGACGGCGGAACGGTCTCCGCCGGCTTCCCGGATCACCGGCGCGCTTTCGCCGGTGATGGCCGCTTCGTTGACGGAGGCGACGCCTTCGATCACTTCGCCGTCGGCGGGGATGAGGTCTCCCGCCGTCACCACCACCACGGCGCCCTTCTTCAACTGGGAGGCAGGAACCGAGCGTCCATCGGGCAGGCGGGCGGTGAGGTCCGACTTGGTGGCGCGCAGCGAGGCCGCCTGCGCCCGTCCGCGCCCTTCGGCCAGCGCCTCGGCGAAGGTGCCGAACAGCACGGTCAGCCAGAGCCAGGCGATGAGCTGGATCTGGAACCCGCGCGGCAGCGGCTCGCCGCCGAGGATCAGCAGCACGGTGAGCAGGACGGCGACGACCGCCGTGGTGAAAAGCACCGGGTTCCTCACCAGTTCGCGCGGGTCCAGCTTGCGGAAGGCATCGCCGATCGCGGGCACGACCAGCCGGGCCGAGAACATCGAGTTGGGTGTCGTCATGACAGGAGCTTTCAGAACAGTTGGCCCGAGATCATCGCGAGATGATCGGCGATGGGCCCGAGCGCGAGGCTCGGCAGGAAGGTGAGGCCGCCCAGGATCAGGATCACGGCGACCAGCAGCCCGATCCACAGCGGGCCGGTGGTCGGGAAGGAGCCGGCGGTTTCGGGGGTATGCTTCTTGGTCGCGAGGCTTCCCGCCACCGCGAGCACCGGCACGATCACGAAGAAGCGGCCGATCCACATCGCCGCCGAGAGCAGGCCGTTGTAGAACGGCGTCCCGGCGCTCAGCCCGGCAAAGGCGGAGCCGTTGTTGCCGGTGCCCGAGGCGAAGGCGTAGAGGATCTCGGTGAAGCCGTGAGGCCCCTTGTTCAGCGGCCCGGCAAGCCCTTCCGGCATGACGGCGGAAAGCGCGGTGAGGCCCAGGATGCAGAGCGGCAGGACGGCGATGGCGAGCACCGCCAGCTTGACTTCGCGCGCCTCGATCTTCTTGCCGAGGTATTCCGGGGTGCGGCCGACCATCAGGCCCGCCACGAAGACCGAGAGCAGCGCGAACAGCAAGAAGCCGTAGATTCCCGCGCCGACCCCGCCGACCACGACTTCGCCAAGCTGCATGTTGATGAGCGGGACCATCCCGCCCAGCGCGGTGAAGCTGTCATGCATGGCATTGACCGCGCCGCAGGAGGCCGCCGTGGTCACGACCGAGAACAGGGCGCTGGCGGTGATGCCGAAGCGCAGTTCCTTGCCTTCCAGGTTGCCGCCGGGCAGGCCGAGCTGATGGAGCACCGGGTTGCCCGCGGCTTCCTGCCAGTATGTCACCCCGGCGCCGACAAGGAACAGCGCCAGCATCGCCGCAAGGATCGCCCAGCCCTGGCGGGTGTCGCCCACCGCCTTGCCGAAGCACCACGTCAGGCCGGCGCCCAGCGCGAAGATCGAGAGCATCTGCACCAGGTTGGTCAGGGCCGTGGGGTTCTCGAACGGGTGGGCGGAATTGGCATTGAAGAAGCCGCCGCCGTTGGTGCCGAGCATCTTGATCGCCTCCTGCGAGGCGACCGGGCCCAGCGCGATGGACTGGCGCAGGCCTTCCAGCGAGGTGGTGTCGACCATGCTCGACAGCGTCTGCGGCACGCCGCTGGCGATCAGGAACAGCGCATAGGCCAGGCAGGCGGGCAGCAGCAGGTAAAGCGTGACGCGCGTGCAGTCGGCCCAGAAATTGCCGAGCGTCTTCGCCTCGCGCCGCGCAAATCCGCGGAACAGCGCAAAGGCCACCGCGATGCCGGTGGCGGCGGACAGGAAGTTATGGATGGTCAGCCCCAGCATCTGGCTGAGGTTCGACATCGCGACTTCGCCCGAATACCACTGCCAGTTGGTATTGGTGGTGAAGCTCACCGCCGTGTTCATCGCGCCGTCCGCGCCTATCGCGGCAAGGCCGCGCGGGTTCATCGGCAGCACGTCCTGAAGGCGCAGGACACAGTAGGTGAACAGCAGGAGGACGAGGTTGAACGCCAGCATGTGCAGGGCGTAACGGCGCCAGCCCTGCTCGGCATTCGGATCGATCCCGGCAAGCCGGTAGAAGCCGTTCTCGACGGGGCCGAGCACGCGGTGAAGCGGGGTTCGGCGCCCCTCGTAAAGCGCGAAGAGCCAGAGCCCCATCGGCTTGGCGAGGCCCGCGACCAGCGCGGTGAACAGGAGGATCAGGGTCCAGCCCGGCAATGTCATTCCGGTGGTCATGGCGCGGCCTCCGTCAGAAGCGTTCGGGGCGCAGGAGCGCGGCGAGGAGATAGATCAGCAGGCCCAGGGTGGTGAGCCCGGCAAGCAGCAGCGGCAGGTTCATGGCGGGTCTCTCAGGCTTTTTCGCAGAGGCGCGCGAAGGCCAGCGTCAGGAGGAAAAGGCCGGCGAGAATGGCCAGCCAGGCGATATCGTTCATCGGATCAGCTCCTCGGTGGGATGGAAAAGTCGCCGCGCGCGGAGAAATGGCCGGGCAGCTCGACCTCGCGCAGGAGCCCCGGCCCGGCCATGCCGAGCGCGAGGCCGCTCACGAGAAGCGCGACCATGCCAAGGCAGGCGAGGAGGTCTGCGGCGCAGGGCGGGTGAGGCGCCGGTGTCAGCGACAGCCGGTGCTCGAGCAGGGCCAGGCGCCAGAACACCGCCAGCAGTCCCAGCGCCGCGATCCGGCTCAGGATCTCGGCCGGCCACCACCGCTGGCCGGCGCGCAGGCGCGCCAGGCGTTCTCTGGACCAGGGCTCTCCCGGCAATCGATGCGGCATGGCGCAAGGCCTCCCGTCAGTGGTGGACGGAAGGCGAAGTGGGCGCGAAGGGCGTTAAGGTTCCACGGGGAATTGTGCCCGCCGCATAAAGAAAGCATAAAGGTGATGGCGCCCTCGCGCGCGTGGGACTAGGCGCCGGCATCATGAGCGAGACTTCCGGGCACCATGCCCCCAATGAAAGCCTCACGGCGCTGTCGATCGGCGCGATCGGGGTCGTTTTCGGCGATATCGGCACCTCGCCGCTCTATGCCCTGAAGGAAAGCTTCATCGGCCATCACCCGCTGGTGGTGGACCGCCTGCACATGTTCGGCGTGATCTCGCTGATGTTCTGGACGATGATGCTGATCGTCACGATCAAGTACGTCTTCATCATCCTGCGCGCGGACAACAACGGCGAGGGCGGCAGCCTTGCGCTTCTGGCGCTGATCGGGCGCAAGATCGGCAAGAACCGCTGGAGCCCGCTGATCGCGATGCTCGGCGTTATCGCCACGGCCCTGTTCTACGGCGATGCGATCATCACGCCCGCCGTTTCGGTGCTGTCGGCGGTGGAGGGGCTGACGGTGGTGAACCGGGAATTTTCCGCGTTCGTCGTGCCGATCGCGGTGGTGATCCTGATCGGGCTGTTCTCGGTCCAGTCCCACGGCACCGCCGCCATGGGCAAGCTGTTCGGGCCGATCATGATCGTCTATTTCCTCGTGCTGGCGGCGCTGGGCATCGCCTCGATCGCGCGGGCGCCCGAGGTCGTGTCGGCCCTGAGCCCGCACCATGCGGTGGAGTTCTTCATGGTGAACCCCAAGCTCGCCTTCCTCGCGCTTGGATCGGTGGTGCTGGCGGTGACGGGGGCCGAGGCGCTCTATGCGGACATGGGGCATTTCGGGCGCAAGGCGATCTCGATCTCCTGGCTCTACGTCGCTTTTCCCTGTCTCCTGCTCAATTACCTGGGACAGGCCTCGCTGGTCCTGCGCAATCCCGAGGCGATCAGCAATCCGTTCTTCTTCATGGCGCCGGACTGGGCGCGGCTGCCGCTCGTCGCGCTGGCGACGATGGCAACGATCATCGCCAGCCAGGCCGTGATCTCGGGCGCCTTCTCGGTTTCGCAGCAGGCGGTGCAGCTCGGTTTCCTGCCGCGGCTGAAGATCCTGCACACCAGCGCCAAGGCAGTGGGGCAGATCTACGTGCCGCTGGTGAACTGGGCGCTGCTGGTGATGGTGATCCTGCTGGTCCTGGGCTTCCGCAGTTCCGGCAACCTGGCGGCGGCTTACGGGATCGCGGTGACCGGGACGATGCTTATCACCGCCTGCCTGTTGGGCGTGCTGACCTTCACCGTGTGGAAATGGCACCCGCTGGTGGCCGGCGGGGTGACGCTGGGCTTCCTCTTCATCGACGGGCTATACTTCGCTTCCAACGTCACCAAGATACCCGATGGTGGCTGGTTCCCGCTGCTGGTCGCGGCGGTGGTCTTCACCCTGCTGACCACCTGGGCGACCGGCCGCCGCCTCGTGCGCGAGAGGCTGCACGAGGATTCGATTCCGATCGAGGTCTTCCTGAAGTCGGTGGGCGAGCGGGTCAGGCGCGTGGCGGGCACTTCGGTGTTTCTTGCTTCCTCTGTCGAGGGGGTGCCGCCGGGCCTGCTGCACAATCTCAAGCACAACCATATCCTCCATGACCGCGTGGTGATCCTTACCGTCGCCAATCGCGGGGTGCCGCACGTCGGCGCCGAGGATCGCTGCGATGTCGAGGATCTCGGGCAGGGATTCTACCGGATGGTCCTGCGCTACGGGTTCATGGACGAGGCCGACATTCCCGCCGCGCTTGCCGCCGAGCACCGCGCGGGCGGCCCGTTCAAGCCGATGGAAACCAGTTATTTCCTCTCGCGCCAGACGCTTATTCCGTCGAGCCGACCCGGCATGGCGCTGTGGCGGGAAAAGCTCTTCGCCTCGATGGTCCGCAATGCGCAGAGCGCGATGGAGTTCTTCAAGCTGCCGACCAACCGCGTGATCGAACTGGGCAGCCAGCTTGAAATCTGACGGCACAAGCCATTGTGCTGTTGAGAATTAGTCGCAACTGCGATAGCACGGGCCCATGGTGATCCGTGCCGAATAGCTCTTCCACCCTGTCGCCCCCGCCTGAAACGGCCGATCCGGCTGCCGCGGCGCCCGCTGCTTCGGGCCAGTCCGCTTCGGTCCAGTCCGCTTCGGTCCAGTCCACTTCGGTCCAGTCTCCGCAGCCGGTGTGGGCGCCCTCCGACGAGATCCTGCGGCGGGGCCGTCCGGCGCGGCTGGCGTGGATGGCGCTGGGGCTGCTGCTGGTGGGGATCGGGGTGATCGGCATCTTCGTGCCGCTGCTGCCGACCACCGACTTCATGATCCTGGCGCTGCCCTGCTTCGCGCGGTCCTCGCCCCGGCTGGAGGCGTGGCTGCTCAATCATCCCCGGTTCGGACCGGGGCTGCGGGCATGGCGGGCGGAGCGGGCGATCCCGCGCCCGGCCAAGATCGCCTCCCTTGCCGGGATGACCATCGGTTTCGTCTCGTTCTGCCTGATCGCGCGCCCCGGGCCGCTGCCGGCGCTGGGCGTGGCGGCGGTGCTGCTGGGCTGCGCGACCTGGGTGATCCGGCGCCGCGAACCGCGCGGCGAGAGCTGAGGCCGGACCTTAACCGTCAGATCGGCCAGCCCTCGCGGCGATAGGCCGAATCCCAGAACATCCATTCGAAGCGGGTGGCATTGCGGAATGCGGTGGCCATGGCGGCGCGGGTGGCGGGGGCGGCGTTGGCGGCGGCTTCGTCCACCAGGGCGCGCACGCGCGCGGTCGCCTCGCCGAACGAAGGGGCTGCGTAAGTGTCGATCCATGCCGCATAGGGATTGGGCGAGGCAGCGCGCGGCTTGATGTCGCAGCCGACTTCCCAGTAGACCCAGAAGCAGGGCAGGATGCCCGCGATCAGTTCCTCGTAACTGCGCGTGGCGGCAAGGGTGGCGAGATAGCCGGTGTAGCCGAGGCAGGCCGGCGTCGCTTCGCTGTCCTGTGCCATCTGTGCCGTTACGCCGAACCGGGCGAAGAACGCCTGGTGCAGCGCTTCCTCGACCTGCACCGCCACTTTGGCACCGTCCGAGAATTCCAGCCGGCCCGCCGCCGTGGGCGCGCGGGCGGCCGCGATGGCCAGCACGCGTGCATATTCGGCAAGGTAGAGGCTGTCCTGCACGATGTAGTGGCGGAAGCTCTCCGCCTCCAGCGTGCCGCCCGCCAGTTCGGCAAGGAACGGATGCGCGAGGATCGACCGGCGCAGCGGGGCGACCTCGTCCCAGATGGCGTCGCAGAAGCTCATGGCGTTTCGTCCTTGAAGATGGCGCCCGGCGTGAAGGCGAAAGTCATCGAGCCGCAGCAGTGCATGTCCCTATTCCTCCGCCGGTATGAGCCGGATCAGGTTCGCGGGTTTGCGGACTGGGAACGGCCCCGATCCGCCTCTCAGCCCTGACAGCGCCAGGACACCCCGTGGGTTGAAGATGTCACGGCGGCCTAGGAAAAGGCGCGAGCCGCGTCAACGGCCGGTGGACGGCGATTGACGCGGCACCGGCTCTCGGCGATGTGCGGGGAAACACGGGCACGGGTTCGATCAAATTGGGGAATCGATGAGAATCGTCATCATCGACGACAGCGGGCTGCGCGCGACGGTTCTCGAGGAGGGCCTGCGCGATGCGGGCTATGACGACATTCACATCGTTCCGCCGCGCGGCGCCTTCGTGGCCCGGCTTGAGCGGATGGCGCCCGATGTCGTCCTGATGGACCTCGGCAGCCCCAGCCGCGACACGCTGGAGGAGATGCTCACCGTCAGCCGCGCGCTCGCCCGGCCGATCGCCATGTTCGTGGATCAGTCGGACGAGGCGATGATCGGTGCGGCCATCGATGCCGGGGTTTCGGCCTATGTCGTCGACGGGCTCCGCAAGGAACGGGTCAAGCCGGTGCTCGAACTGGCGGTGCGGCGCTTCAATGCCTTCGCACGGATACAGGCTGAACTGGACGAGGCGCGCACAGCCTTGTCCGACCGCAAGGTGATCGACCGGGCGAAGTCGATCCTGATGGCGCAGCGCAGCCTCTCCGAACAGGAAGCCTATGCGCTGCTGCGCTCGGGTGCGATGAACCAGGGCAAGAAGATCGTGGACGTGGCGCAGGCGCTCATCACCGCCAGCGACCTGCTGGGAGGCGGAATATGACGACGGACCTGCGCATCGCCTTCCTGCCGCTGAACGACGTGGCGGTGCTTGCCGCCGCGCGGGAACGAGGGTTTGCCGAGGAGGAAGGGCTCGCGCTGGACCTGCTGCGCACGACGAGCTGGGCAACCTTGCGGGACCGGCTGGTCTATGGGCAGGTGCAGGCCGCGCACATGCTGGCGCCGCTCGCCGTCGCGGTGACGCTGGGGCTCAGCCAGCAGCCCGCCGCGCTTGCCGCGCCCTACAAGCTGGGCGTCAATGGCAACATGCTGGTCATGGCGAAGGATTTCGCCGCCGCGCTCTATCCCGATCCGGCCAGCCGCCTCGCCGATCCGCTGGGCACGGCGCACGATTTCGCCGGGGCCATCGGCCTCTGGCGCCGCAAGCCGGTGATCGGCGTGGTCCATCGCTTCTCCAGCCATGCGCTCATGCTGCGCTACTGGCTGGCGAGCGCAGGCGTCGATCCCGACCGGGACGTGGTGCTGCGGGTGCTGCCGCCCTCGCTGATGGTGGAGGCGCTGCTGGCGGCAGAGATCGACGGTTTCATCGCGGGCGAGCCCTGGGGCAGCGCCGCGATCGAGGCGGGCCTTGCCGAAACCGTGGCGGTGGGGGAGCGGATCTGGCGCCGCGGCGTGGAAAAGGTGCTCGCCTTCCGCCAGAACTGGCTGGAAGAGAACCCCGAAACCGTCGACCGGCTGCTGCGCGCGCTGGCGCGGGCCGCCGCGTGGTGCGATGCGCCGGAGAACCACGATGCGCTGGCGCACCTGCTGTCCGATCCCCGCTATCTCGACCAGCCGGCCGATCTCATCCAGCGCGCGCTGACCGGGCAGATCGTCGCGCGGGCGGGGGATGCGCCGATCTCCAATCCCGATTTCATGCTGTTCTCGCGCGAGGCGACGCCGTTTCCCTGGCGCAGCCAGGCGCTGTGGATCTATTCGCAACTCGCGCGCTGGGGCATGGTCGAACATACGCCCGAGAATGCGGCGAGGGCGGGGGCGGTATTCCGTCCGGACGTGTTCCGCCGCGCTCTGGCGGGCAGCGACATGCCGATGCCGGGCGCCAGCATGAAGCTGGAAGGCGCGGTGGCGGCGCCGCTCGCCGTGGGCTCGCGTCAGGGCGACCTGACGCTGGGGCCGGACAGCTTCTTCGACGGGCGCGTGTTCGATCCCGAACGGATCGAGGACTATCTTGCGGGCTTCGCGAAGCCGGATTGACCGGTTCGTTCCAGCGGCGGCGATTGCGCCCTTGCGGAAAATCCATCTGAATTGATGGACTTGCGCTTCTCCGGCGCCACCCTTGCGCGCATTCATGCGGCGATGATCACGGGCGGCGAATATTGTGCCTTGCAACATGAAGCGAATCGCCTGATGATACAGGCCTCACGCGATGTAGCGTGACCATGTTCGGATGCGCTGCTCCAAGGGCGGGGCGCCATCCTTACCGATATTCGCAGCAAAGCCGCTGACCGGGCTCACCAGAGGGTGACGTCCGGCCTGCGGCTTTTTTCGTGTCCGTTTATGGGGGACCTACGATGGCAACCGCTTACTGGAAACGTGATGGAGAGGCCGAGACGGCCGGGAATGCGCCGGTCGACGCGCCGACAACCAGCTTCTGGAAGGCCGGTCATGCACCCACGCTGATCGCCGCCTTTCTCTATTTCGACCTCGCCTTCATGGTGTGGGTCCTGCTCGGGCCGCTGGCCCCGGAAATTTCGAAGACGCTGGCGCTGACCCCGGCGGAAAAGGGCCTGATGGTGGCCACCCCCACGCTCGCCGGGGCGCTGCTGCGGGTGGTCAACGGCCTGCTCGTCGATCGGATCGGACCCAAGCGTTCCGGCGCGATCAGCCAGATCATCGTCATCGCCGGGCTGTTTTCCGCATGGCTTGCAGGCGTGAACAGCTTTGCGGGAACGCTGGCGCTCGGCGTGATCCTCGGCTTTGCGGGCGCGAGTTTCGCGATCGCATTGCCGCTCGCCAGCCGCTGGTACCCGCCCGAGCACCAGGGCAAGGCCATGGGGCTGGCCGGCATGGGCAATTCCGGCACCGTGCTCGCTTCGCTTTTCGCGCCCATGCTGGCCAAGATGTTCGGCTGGAATGCGGTGCTCGGCCTTGCCTGCATCCCGCTGTCGCTGGTCTTCGTCGCCTACATGGTCATGGCGAAGGATGCCCCCGACGCACCGGCTCCGCGCAAGCTGATCGACTATTTCGAACCGCTGCGGCAGGCCGATGCATGGTGGCTGATGGGCTTCTATGCCGTGACGTTCGGCGGTTTCGTGGGCCTTGCCGCCTCGCTACCGATCTACTTTACCGACCAGTTCGGCCTGACCCCGATCGTCGCGGGATACTGCACGGCGGGCTGCGTCTTTGCCGGGTCGCTGGTGCGGCCCATGGGCGGTGCGCTGGCTGACCGGATCGGCGGCGTGAAGGCGCTGATGGTGGTCTACCTCGTCGCCGCGCTGGCGCTTTCCGGGGTTGCCAATGCCACCAGCCTGCCGGGCGCGCTCGGCATGTTCGTGATGGCCATGCTGGCGCTGGGCACCGGCAACGGCGCGGTCTTCCAACTGGTGCCGCAGCGCTTCCAGGCCGAGATCGGCGTGATGACGGGCCTTGTCGGCATGGCAGGCGGGATCGGCGGGTTCTATCTCGCCAGTTCGCTGGGCCTGGCCAAGCAGATGACCGGCAGTTTCGCGCCGGGCTTCCTGATCTTCGCGGGCCTTGCGCTGGCCGCGCTCGCCTCGGTGGCGCTGGTCAAGTCTCGCTGGCGCGCGACCTGGAAGACCGCCGCCCGCATATAATGGGAGTGCATCGCGGCGTTCGGACAGGCTGGTCTGGACGCCGCTGACCCTTGCCCCCCAGGAGATCAGTTCAATGCGATACTTGTTTGGAACGGTGGCCGCGCTGGCCGCTACCGGGTCCGCCCATGCCGAGGAAGTGGACCTGAAGCCCATCGTCGAGGCGCGGGCCCGTTATGAACATGTCGATCAGGACGACATCGACCCGGCCGCCGATGCCGTGATCCTGCGCGTTCGCGGCGGCGCCACGGCGACGACAGGGGCCTTCAGCGCCACGGTCGTCGGACAAGGCACGCTGGCGGTGGTGGACCATTACTACGACGGCCTGAACGGCGCCGCGATCCGTCCGCAGGTATCGGATCCGCAGAACATCGCGCTCTATGTCGCCCAGCTTCAGTACAAGGCGAAGGGCGTGACGCTGACCGCGGGCCGCCAGAAGATCGCGCTCGACGACGAGCGGTTCATCGGCAACGCCGGCTTTCGCGACAACGCGCAGACTTTCGATGCCGTGCGCGCCGAACTCACCCCGCTCAAGGGCCTGAAGCTCGATGTGTCCTACGCCTGGAGCGTGCGCACGATCTGGGGCATCGACGGACATGGCGCCCGCCAGCAGGCGGTGAGCGGGGACAATGTCTTCGCCAACCTGTCCTATGCGACGCCGGTCGGCACGTTCACCGGCTTTGCCTATCTGGTGGATCAGGACGAAGCGGCGGTGCAGGGGTTCCGCCTGTCCAGCCAGACCTATGGCGGGCGTTTCGTGGGCAGCCACGGCTTCGGCAAGGCGGCGAAACTGTCCTGGCAGGCAAGTTATGCCCGCCAGTACGACTGGCACAACAATCCCAACAGCTACCATGCCGACTACTGGCTGGCCGATGCGGTGCTGGACGTGAAGGGATGGAAGCTCAACGCCGGTTATGAAGTGCTGGGCGCTGCCGATGGTACCGCGCTGACCAGCTTCCAGGTCCCGCTCGGCACCAATTTCAAGTTCCAGGGCTGGACGGACAAGTTCCTGACGACGCCTGCGAACGGCCTGCGCGATCTCTATTTCGGCGGCGGTTACGGCGTGAAGCAACTGGGGCCGCTCTCCGCCGTCGCCCTGCAGGGAACCTGGCACCGCTTCGACAGCGACCGCCTGGACCAGCACTACGGCAACGAAGTGGATATTATCGCGAGTGCGAAGGTCGCCAGGACGACGATCGCGCTGCGCTATGCGCATTACGACGCCCGCCAGATGGCGGTCGATACCGACAAGTACTGGATTCAGCTGGACTGGGCGATCTGATCGCCACCGTTTACGGAATCGCTTGAGCGTTCGGGCGATTCCGTTTATTGTGCAGTGCAAGGGACGACGTTGTCCCAACCAAACATAGCCGATGCGATCCACTGAAGGGCCGCAGAAGCGCAAACGATGGCAAGGCCGCCATCCAGACTTTCGGTTTTCGAACCGAGGGTCCGGATGGCGGCCTTTTTCTTTTTCTCCTTCGAATTTCTGGAGACGCGGGCATGGAATTTCAGGACGGGATCGAAGCTTCTGCGGACTATGAGAGCACGTTGATCGTGCCCTCCGACGATGTGCGCGAACATCTGGTGGTGGTGGGCAACGGCATGGCCGGATGCCGCGCGGTGGAGGAACTGCTGGCGCGCGATGCCGGGCGCTACCGCGTCACCATCTTCGGCGCCGAACCGCATGTGAACTACAACCGCATCATGCTGTCGCCGGTGCTGGCGGGAGAGAAGACCTTCGACCAGATCGTCATCAATACCCGCGAATGGTATGACGGGAACGGCATCGAACTCGTCACGTCGGACCCGGTCACCGCGATCGACCGTGCGGGCAGGACCGTCACCTCGCGGTCGGGCCGCAAGGTCCATTACGACCGGCTGCTGATCGCCACCGGTTCCGATCCCTTCATCATCCCGGTTCCCGGCAAGGACCTGCCCGGCGTCATCTCCTTCCGCGACATGAACGACGTGGACCTGATGCTGGAAGCCGCGGGCAGGGGCGGCGATGCGGTGGTGATCGGCGGGGGGCTGCTCGGCCTCGAGGCCGCGCACGGCCTGACCCTGCGCGGGATGAAGGTCACCGTGATCCACCTGATGCCCACCCTGATGGAGCGCCAGCTGGACGAGGCGGCGGGCTGGCTGCTCAAGAGCGCGCTCGAAGCACGGGGCCAGACCATCCTGACCGGCGCCGATACCGCCGAAATCCTGGGCGACGGCAAAGTCGAGGGCGTGCGCCTGAAGGACGGCCGCGAAATCCCGGCCAGCCTCGTGGTCATGGCGGTGGGCATTCGTCCCTCCACGGCACTGGCGCGCGGCGCCGGGCTGGATGTGGGGCGCGGCATCAGGGTCGACGATCACATGGTGACGAGCGACCCCGCCGTGCTCGCGGTGGGCGAATGCGTCGAGCATGACGGGAACGTCTACGGCCTTGTCGCGCCGCTCTGGGACATGTGCCGCAGTCTCGCCGATGGCCTGACCGACCGCCACAGCGGCTATCGCGGTTCGGTCACGTCGACCAAGCTCAAGGTCGCCGGGCTCGACGTGTTCTCGGCCGGTGACTTCTCGGGCGGGGAGGGCTGCGAGGACATCGTCCTGCGCGACGCCTCGCGCGGGATCTACAAGCGCGTCGTCGTGAAGGACGGCAAGGTCGTGGGCGCGGTGCTCTACGGCGATACGGCCGACGGCAACTGGTACTTCGACCTGTTGAAGAAGGGGGAGGACGTTTCGGAAATCCGCGACTTCCTGATCCTGGGGCAGGCCTTCGCCTCGGGCGGCACGGCGGACCCGCTGGCGGCGGTGGCGGCGCTTTCCGACGATGCCGAGGTCTGCGGCTGCAACGGCGTTTCCAAGGGGCAGGTCGTCGGCTCGATCGCCGGCGGCGCCTGCAGCCTCGACGCCGTGCGCGCCACCTGCAAGGCATCGGCAAGCTGCGGTTCCTGCACCGGTCTGGTCGAGAGCCTGCTGGCGCTGACCCTGGGCGAGGAGGTCAAGTCCGGCCCGAAGACGATGTGCAAGTGCACCAGCTTCACGCACGACGACGTGCGGCGCGAGATCGTGGCGCAGCACATGAAATCGATCCCCGAAGTGATGCAGAAGCTTCACTGGTCCACGCCCGACGGCTGCTCGTCCTGCCGCCCGGCGCTCAACTACTACCTGCTCTGCGCGCTCCCCGGCGAATACGAGGATGACCAGCAGAGCCGCTTCGTCAACGAACGCATGCACGCCAATATCCAGAAGGACGGCACTTATTCGGTGGTTCCCCGCATGTGGGGCGGCCTGACCAACCCCCGCGAACTGCGCGCGATCGCCGATGTGGTGGAGAAGTACGACGCGCCGATGGTGAAGGTCACCGGCGGGCAGCGGCTCGACATCTTCGGGATCAAGAAGGAAGACCTGCCCGCCGTCTGGGCCGATCTCAATGCCGCCGGGATGGTCTCCGGCCATGCCTACGGCAAGTCGCTGCGCACGGTGAAGACGTGCGTGGGCAGCGAATGGTGCCGCTTCGGCACGCAGGATTCCACCGGCCTTGGGGTGAAGACCGAGCGGATGACCTGGGGCTCGTGGATGCCGCACAAGTTCAAGATCGCGGTCTCCGGCTGCCCGCGCAATTGCGCCGAGGCGACGATCAAGGACTTCGGGATCGTCTGCGTGGATTCGGGCTATGAACTCCACGTCGGCGGCAACGGCGGCATTCACGTTCGCGCCACCGACTTCCTCTGCAAGGTCGCCACGGAGCAGGAGGCGCTCGATTACTGCGCCGCCTTCACCCAGCTATACCGCGAGGAGGCGCGCTATCTCGAACGCACCGCGCCGTGGATCGAACGCGTCGGCGTCGAATATGTGAAGCAGCGCATCGTCGAGGACGACACCGGACGCGAGGCCTTGCGCAGCCGCTTCCTCTATTCGCAGAGCTTCAGCCAGGAAGACCCCTGGGCCGAACGCGCGGCCGGTCACAAGGCCGAACTGCACCAGCACCTTGAACCCCTGGCCATTGCAGCGGAGTAATGCACATGAACGACTGGATCGACATCGGCACCCTCTCCGACATTCCCCTGCGCGGCGCCCGGACCGTGCAGATCGAGGGCGAAAAGGAAATCGCTGTGTTCCGCGCCGGAGACGACCGGGTCTTCGCACTCGTCAACGAATGCCCGCACAAGAAGGGCCCGCTCAGCCAGGGCATCGTCCACGGCCATTCGGTGGCCTGCCCGCTGCACAACTGGAACATCGCGCTCGCCAGCGGCGAGGCGCAGGGCGAGGACAAGGGCTGCACCCCGACGATCCCGGTGCGGATGGAGGGGGAGCGTATCCTGATCGCGCACCCGCAGAGCCTGAAGGTCGCGGCGTGATGGCGGCAGGGGACCTCATCGCGCCGGGGCAGGTCTGGCTGGTGGGTGCGGGGCCGGGCGATCCCGACTTGCTCACCCGCAAGGCCGAAAGGCTGATCGCGGCGGCGGACGTGGTGTTCTACGACGCGCTGGTCGGGCCGGGGGTGCTGGACCTGATCCCTGCGCCGACGGAACGGGTCAGCGTCGGCAAGCGCTCCGGCCGCCACAGCAAGGAGCAGGGTTCGATCAACGACCTGCTGCTGGAAGCGGCACGCGCGGGCAAGCGGGTGGTGCGGCTGAAGGGCGGCGACCCCTCGGTATTCGGGCGTTCGGCGGAGGAGATGGATCACCTTGCGGCGGCGGGCGTTCCGGTGCGGATCTGCCCCGGCATCACCACCGCCAGCGCGGCGGCGGCGAGCGGGCTGGCCTCGCTCACCCTGCGCGGCGTGGCGCGCGGCCTGACGCTGGTGACCGCGCATCTCAAGGCGGGCGAGCCTTTGCGGCTGGACTGGGAAACGCTGGCCCGGCCGGGCGGCACACTCGGCGTCTACATGGGGCGCGCGGCGGCGGGCGAGATCGGCCGTTCGCTGATCGCCGCCGGACGCGATCCCGATACGCCGGTGATGATCGCGGTCAACGTGTCCCTTCCGAGCGAGCGCCTGATCCGGGGCAAGCTTTCGGCGCTGGCCTTCCTCGTCGCCACGATCAGCGATGACGACCCGACGCTGCTGCTGATCGGCGAAGCCGTGGAGACCCGGCGCGTGGCAGTGGACGTGCTGCGGGAACTGGCCTGCCCGGCCTGATGACGGCGCCCGCATCCTTTGCGATAGACGATGCCCATGCCGTAGTGACCGGAATGCTGGGCGGGCCGGGCAGGACCGAAACCGTGGCGCTGGGCGCGGGTCTTGGCCGGATCGCCGCGCGCGATGTCGCCGCGACCGGGGATCAGCCCCGCTTCGCGGCGGCGGCGATGGACGGCTGGGCGATATGCCGAGGGGATGATGGCGGGCAGGAAGGTGGCGGGACGTCGTTCCGGGTCATCGGCGAAAGCCGCGCCGGCCACGCGTTCCAGGGCGAATTGCAGGCGGGCGAGGCGGTTCATGTCTCCACCGGCGCGATGATGCCCGGCGGCGCCGATGCCCTCGTGCGGCGCGAGCAGGGACGTCAGCTCGGCACCGTGCTTTCCATCGGCGAATGCGTGAGCGGGCGCGATATCCGGCCGCGCGGCTGTGATTTCCGGCAGGGCGACCGTCTGCTGGCGGCGGGCAAGCGGATCGATCATTTCGATATCGCGCGGCTGGCCGCCTCGGGTACCGCGCAAGTGGAGGTTCGCGCCCGCCCGCGTGTGGCGCTGCTCGCCACCGGGGACGAACTCGTGGTTCCCGGTGCAATGGCACATGCCGCCGCGAACTATGATGCGCTGTCGCCCGCGCTTTGCGCAAGGCTGGGACAGGTCGGCGCGGCGGTGCTGGACCTTGGCATTGCGGGGGATGACGATGCCGCGATCGCCGCGCGCCTTCGCCGCGCCGATGCGGAGATCCTCGTCGTCATCGGCGGTGCGTCCGGTGGGCGGCATGACCGGGTGCGCGCGGCCCTTGGCGGGCTGGGACTGTCGGTCCTGGTGCCGAGCGTGCGGATGCGGCCGGGAAAGCCGTTCTGGTTCGGCCGGCTTGGGGATGACCGTTTCGTCATGGGCCTGCCCGGCAACCCCGTGGCGGCGCTGGCGGCGGCGGAGCTGTTCCTGGTTCCGGCCCTGCTCGCGCTTCAGGGGCTGGGCGCGGCCATAAGCTGGACCGATTGCCCGGAGCTGGGCGATCCGGCAGGGGAAGCGGGCTGCGAACGCCTGCGTTTCGCGCGCCTTGCCGATAACGCGGGCGCCGGGCGGCGCATCGAACTGCTGGGCGGCAGCGATAGCGCCGCATTGGCCCCGCTGCTGGGCGCGAATGCGCTGGTGCGGCTGGGAAGCGCCGCCAATGGCGGCCTTGCGCAATTCCTGCGGCTTGCGGGCTTCGCCTGAGCGGCAAATCTTCCGGCATGGTTGACGGGAGCGCGTTCCTCTCGATAAATCGCTTCTGCGAATCATTATCAAATCACTATCAAATATCGATGCAGGGCGTTGATCCGGTTCGCCCGCTCCGGCGATCGTGCCGGAATTGCCGCGTTCCCAAGCGTCGATGCAGTGAGGGGCCGGATCTTCGCCTGGCGGCGGGGTCTGCTGCTCGCTCGCTTGCGAAGAGGGTACGAAGAAGATGAAGAGAATGATGCTCAAGTCGGCGCTGCTCGCGGCGACCCTGGCCGGCGGTCTGGCCCTTGCCGGACCTGCCATGGCGGACGGGCCGGTCGCCGGGCGTTCGGCGGAGGCGGAGGCTGCGGCGTTCGATGCGGACCGTGCTGCGATCCTTGCCATGGCGGGCAATTACAAGGTCACCTTCGACATGCGCGAGACCACGCCATGGCGCGCCGATTACACGCCGATTCCGGGCAAGGTCTCGGGCGGGCACGAAGCGGTTCGCGTGATCGAGGACAGCGGGCGGCGCATCGTGCTGCAGCACCTGCTCGTGGTGGACGAGGGCGACGGCAAGCAGATGGTCATCAAGCACTGGCGGCAGGACTGGACGTACGAGCCGGAAAGCGTGCTGGTCTACGCGGGGAAGGGGCGCTGGAACGTCGAGGCCGTGCCCGCCGCCTTCCGCAAGGGGCGCTGGTCGCAGACGGTGTGGCAGACGGACGATTCCCCGCGCTATGGCGGCTGGGGGCAGTGGACCGAGGAAGGCGGGGTGCGCCGCTGGCGCAGCAACTGGACCTGGCGTCCGCTTGCCCGCCGCGATGCCGTGCGCAAGCCGCCCTATGACCGCTATCTCGCGATCAACCGCCATTCGCCGAGCCCCGCCGGGTGGATTCACTGGCAGGACAATATCAAGGAGGGGCCTGAACCGGGTTCCGCCGATGGCAGGATCGTGCCCTTCGTGCAGGAATCGGTGCTGAACAGCTATGTGCGCGACGACAGCGTCAGCCTGGCCGCGGCCGACAGCTACTGGGCGGCGACGAAGGATTACTGGGCCGCGATCCGCACCGACTGGGACGAGGCGATCGCCCGCGACAAGGGCGTTTCCGTGGCAGAAGTGGCCGAAACCGGCTCTGCCAGCGGCGAGCGGCTGATGGGGCTCGCCGACGATATCCAGTCCGGCAAGGTCAGGCTGCCGCAGGCGGTGCAGCGCGGCAAGGCGGTGATCGCCGAAGTAACGCGCCGCTAGGCCGGAGCGGAGCAACAGAAGGTCCCAACCAGAACCCCTGTTCCCTTCTCCAGTGGGGGCAGGGGTTCCTGGCATCCGGTTTGATCGCAAGCTTCGGAGTGACAGGCGGCGGATCGGCGCGCTAGGTCCGCTGCGATGAGGCAGACCGATAGCATTGACTGGCAGGCCATTGCCGCCGATCTGGATAATGAGGGCTGGGCCGTGCTGCCCGGCCTGCTGGACGAGGCGGAATGCGATGCCGTGGCCGGGCTCTATGGCCCTTCCGACCGGTTCCGCAGCCATGTCCACATGGCGCGTCACGGCTTCGGCTTGGGGGAATACCGCTACTTCGCCTATCCGCTCCCGCCGCTGGTGCAGGATTTGCGGGCCGCGCTCTACCCCGCCCTCGCGCCGGTGGCCAACCGCTGGCACGAGCGCATGGGGATCGACACCCGTTTTCCCGAAGATCATGCCGCATTCCTGGCGCGCTGCCATGCGGCGGGCCAGCGCCGACCCACGCCGCTGCTGCTGCAATACGGCCCGGGCGATTACAACTGCCTTCACCAGGACCTTTACGGCGAACATGTCTTCCCCTTGCAGGTGGCGGTGCTGCTGTCCTCTCCGGGGCGGGATTTCACCGGCGGGGAACTGGTCCTGACCGAGCAGCGCCCGCGAATGCAGTCGCGTCCGGTCGTGGTGCCGCTGGGCAAGGGGGACGGGGTGGTCTTCGCGGTGAACCAGCGCCCGCAGAAGGGATCGCGCGGGGATTACCGCGTGGTGATGCGGCATGGCGTCTCGAAACTGCGCACAGGGAGGCGCCATACGCTGGGGATCATTTTCCACGATGCAGCCTGACCTCGTCGCCGACACGCGCAGCCGCATCGATCTCGGCCCGGGCGCGGTGCTGCTCGGCGGTTTCGCGCTGGCCGAAGCGGAAGCGCTGATCGGCGAAATTCCGGCCCTCGCCGCCGTTTCGGGATTTCGCCACATGGAGACCCGCAGCGGCGGAAGGCTCTCGGTCGCCATGTTCAACTGCGGGGAGACCGGCTGGGTGAGCGACCGGCGCGGCTATCGCTATCAGGCCATCGATCCGCGGACCGACCGGCCCTGGCCGGCGATCCCGCCCCGGTTCCTGGCGCTGGCCGCGGGCGCGGCGGCGCAGGCGGGTTATCCCGGCTTCGTGCCCGACGCCTGCCTCGTCAATCGCTACGACGCCGAGACGAAGCTCTCGCTCCACCAGGACATGGACGAGCGCGACCATTCGGCGCCGATCGTCTCGGTCTCGCTGGGACAGGCCGCCACGTTTCTGTGGGGCGGCCTGTCCCGCAGCGATCGCCCGCGCCGCCACCGGGTGCTGCATGGCGACGTGGTAGTCTGGGGCGGGCCTTCGCGCATGGTGTTCCACGGGGTGGACAGCGTGGAGCGGGGCACGCATCCTCTCACCGGCCCGTGCCGCTACAACCTCACATTCCGGAAAGCCCGATGACCGATACGATCCACCGCTGCCGCTGGGCCCAGGGCGATGCCCGCATGCAGGCCTATCACGACGAGGAATGGGGCGTGCCGATCCGCGATTCCCGCGCGCTCTGGGAGAAGATGGTGCTCGACACCTTCCAGGCGGGCCTGTCCTGGCGCACGATCCTCAACAAGCGCGAGGCCTTCCGCGCCGCTTTCGAGGATTTCGAGCCGGAACGCATCGCCGCCTATGGCCCTGCCGAGATCGCGCGCCTGATGGGCGATGCCGGTATCGTGCGCGCCCGCGCCAAGATCGAGGCGACCATCCGCAACGCGCGTGCCTTCCTGGCCATGCAGGAGCAGGGCGAGGACTTCTCGCGGTTCGTCTGGTCGTTCGTGGGCGATGCGCCGCAGAAGGGCGACGGCACCGGCAGCGCCGCCCGGTCCGCCGCCGGAGACGCGCTTTCGGCCGCGCTGAAGAAGCGCGGTTTCTCGTTCGTGGGGCCGGTGGTGGTCCATGCCTGGCTTCAGGCAACGGGGGTGATAAACGATCACGAGGCGACCTGCTTCCGCCGTTGATATCGCGCCTTTCCAAGATCGCATCGGCCCGATAGCATCCGGCTTCCAGTTGCAGGGGGTATGGGCGATGCGGTCGAAGTTCCTTTCGGGCCTGACGGTCATGAGCGCGGCTCTGGCGGCCATGCCCGCCTTTGCGCAAAGCGTGCCGACAGCGCCGCCGGTTGCGGAGAAGAAGCCCTATCAGGTGCCTTCTCCCGGCGGCCCGCGCGAGGATGACTATTACTGGCTGCGCGACGATACCCGCAAGAACGCCGAGATGCTCTCCTACCTCGCCGCCGAAAACGCCTGGACCGATGCGCAGATGGCGCGGCTCAAGCCGTTGGCGCAGAAGCTTTACGAAGAGACCGTCTCGCATATCAAGCAGGACGACAGCTCCGTTCCCTATGACGACAACGGCTGGTCCTATGCGCGCCGTTTCGCCGCGGGCGCGGACTATCCGGTGAACGAACGCCGCAAGGCGGGGACCACCGGCGCCTGGCAGGTGCTGTTCGATCAGCCCGCCATGGCGAAGGGGCACAGCTTCTTCTCGCTCGGCGACTTCGCGGTGAGCGACGACAATACCAAAGTCGCCTGGGCGGAGGATACCGTCGGTCGGCGGCAGTATGTCCTGCGGGTCAAGGACATCGCGACCGGCAAGGTCATGAGCGACACCGTCGGCAATGTGGAGCCGAATCTCGTATGGAGCGGGGACGGGCGCACCGTGCTCTATATCGCCAAGGACCCGGTGACCCTGCGCGGCTATCAGGTGAAGGCCCATGTGCTCGGCACTGACCCGGCGAGCGACCGGCTGCTCTACGAGGAGAAGGACGACACCTTCCAGATGGGCATCCTGCGCACGCGGGACAGCAAATACGTCTGCGTGGTGGTGCAGAGCACCGTCAGCGACGAGCAGCGCTGCGCGCCTGCGGCCTCGCCCGCCCCGGCCGCCTTCACCACCATCGCCCCGCGCGAGAAGGAGTTCCGCTACTATGCCGAACACCTCGGCGATCGCTGGGTGATCCGCACCAATCGCGGCGCGAAGAACTACAAGCTGGTGACCCTTGCAGATGCCGGGGCGGCGAAGGGCGAGGCTGCTTGGAAGGATATCGCTCCCGCCAGCGACACCGTCTTCATCGAGGATTTCGCGCCGTTCGAGGGCTTCGTCGCCATCGACCAGCGCGAAGGCGGCAACCGCATGATCCGCCTGCTGACCGATGCCGGAAAATCGATCCCGGTCGAGGCCGGCGAGCCTGCCTACCGGATGGCGCTAGACGTCAACAGGGTGCCGTCCTCGCGCTGGGTCCGCTATACTTACGGTTCTCTCGTCACGCCGACGACGACGATCGAGATCAATGCCGGAACCGGCGAGAAACGCGTGCTCAAGGTCACGCCGGTGCCGGGCTACGATCCCTCGAAATACGTGACCGAGCGGGTCTGGGCTACCGCGCGGGACGGAACCCGGGTGCCGGTGTCGCTGGTCCATGCCAGGGGCGTGAAGCGAGACGGCACTGCCCCGCTGTTCCAGTATGCCTACGGCAGCTACGGCTATTCGACCGATCCGGCGGTCGATCCTTCGCGGATCGGGATGCTGGACCGGGGCGTGGTCTATGCCATCGCCCATATTCGCGGCGGGCAGGAAATGGGGCGCGGCTGGTACGACGACGGGCACCTGCTGAACAAGAAGAACACCTTCACCGACTTCATCGACGTGACCCGCTATCTCGTGGCGCAGGGCTACGGGGCGAAGGGCCGGGTGGCCGCGATGGGCGGCAGCGCGGGCGGGCTGCTGATGGGCGCCGTCGCCAACATGGCGCCGCAGGACTACAAGGCGATCGTCGCGCAAGTGCCGTTCGTGGACGTGGTGACGACGATGCTCGACGCTTCGATCCCGCTCACCACTTTCGAATACGACGAATGGGGCAATCCCGCGGTCCAGCCCTATTACGACTACATGCTGAGCTATTCGCCCTACGACAACGTGACCGCGAAAGCCTATCCCTCGCTGTTCGTATCGACCGGGCTGTGGGACAGCCAGGTCCAGTACTACGAACCGGCCAAGTGGGTCGCGAAGCTGCGCGCCACCAAGACCGATGCCAACCCGCTGCTGTTCCGCATCAACATGGAGGCCGGGCACGGCGGCAAGTCGGGCCGGTTCGAACGCTACCGCGATTCGGCGGAATGGACGGCTTTCGTGCTGGACCAGCTCGGCGTTCCCCAATGAGCAGCGCGCGCTTTCCTTGACTCCTTGCGGGCGTTCGCTTAGGGGCCATCGTTTACCGATCCACCAGATTTCATACGGAGTGCCCATGGCGCGCGTTACCGTCGAAGATTGCGTCGACAAGATCCCCAACCGCTTCGATCTGGTCCTGCTGGCCGCACAGCGTGCGCGCGAGATTTCGGGCGGTGCCGAACTCACCATCGAACGCGACCGTGACAAGAACCCGGTCGTCGCCCTGCGCGAAATCGCGGAGCAGACCGTGACCCCGGCGGTCCTCAAGGAAACGCTGGTCACCTCGATGCAGCGCGTTCTGCCCGACGACGACGACGAGATGGACGAAATCGGTTCGCTCAGCCAGTCGGCCGAAGCCCTGCGCATCACCGCGTCGGCTCCGACCCGCAATACCTCGCTGGGCGGCGATTACGACGGTTGATCTTGCGCGTTCCCGGTTGACGGATCGCCGCTGACCGGCAACCATCGTTCAGGTGGTTGGCAAGAAACACAAGTTGCCCCGGATTGCCGGGGCTGCCGGCGGGCCGGCCCCGAAAGGGGCGCGGCCCGTTGTTGCGAGTTCGCGGCACGAACGCGCGCCCGGCGCCACGATCGCCATCTACAGCGTCAAGGGCGGGGTCGGGAAGACGACTTTCGCGGCCAATCTCTCCTGGTGTGCGGCGCAGACCGGGCGGCGCACGCTGCTGTGGGATCTCGATGCGGCGGGAGGCTCCGGCTTCCTCTACGGGCTGGAGCCGGGACGCTCGGGTCTCGCCGAAGAGGTATTTTCGCGCGATCGCCCGGCATCGCGGCTGATCCAGCATACCGCGTGGGAGAACATAGACGTCCTCCCCGCCGATGAAAGCATTCGCGCGCTCGATGCCCAGCTCATGCGGATCGGCAAGCGCAAGCGGCTGGCGAAACTCGCCGGGGAGCTTTCGGAAAACTATGAGCGCATCGTGCTCGATTGTCCTCCGGTCATGAACGAACTTTCGGCCCAGGTCGTGCGCGCGGCCGACCTGGTGATCGTGCCGCTGCCGCCATCGCCGCTTTCGGCGCGGGCCTTCGAGCTGGTAGTGCGCGAGATCGCGGGCAATACCCGCCGCCATCCGCCGATCCTGCCAGTGCTCTCGATGCTCGACTTGCGCCGCGCGCTGCACAAGCAGGCGCGCGAGGCGAACCCGAACTGGCCCTCCATCCCCTATGCCAGCGCGGTCGAACAATGCGCCGTGCAGCGCCAGCCGGTGGGCGTCCATGCACCGCAAAGCCCCGCCGCGCAGCAGTTCTCCCGCCTGTGGGGCGCGATCGAGGCGAAGCTGGCCGAACGCGCGGGCTGAGGGTTCTTGCGGAACCGCTGTTCAGCGGCGGCGCAAAAGGGTAGATTTCCCGCGCTTCAGGGGGAATGCATGAACGAGATCAGCGAAAGTCTGGCCGAAATCGGGCAGGGCGGCCTCATCGCGAACGCGGCCGAGCCGCACCGGGACGCGGGCGACACCGGCCATACGCATGAAACCGCGTGCCTCAATTGCGGCACGGCGCTGATCGGTTCGCACTGCCATGCCTGCGGACAGGCCGCCCACGTCCACCGCAGCCTCGGCGCGTTCTTCCACGACCTGCTGCACGGCGTGTTCCATTTCGAGGGGCGGATCTGGCGGACCCTGCCGATGCTGCTGCGCCGTCCGGGCCGGCTGACGCGCGAATATATCGACGGCCGCCGAGCAAGCTATGTCTCGCCGATCGCGCTGTTCCTGTTCAGCGTGTTCCTGATGTTCGCGGTGTTCCACGCGGTGGAGGATCACGAGACCATCGCCGCCGCACCTGTCGAGAGCGGAGACTTCGAGACGGCGGTGACGGCCGGCCAGCAGAAGCTGGACGGGCTGAAGGCACAGCGCCGGACGCTGCGCGCGCAAGGCAGCGATACCGCCGAGGTCGAGCGGCGGATCGACGAGCAGCACCAGGCGCTCGAAGTGCTGAAGGAGACGCGGGCGGCGGTAGCGGGGAATGGCGGCGAACAGCATTTCAGCGATATTCGCCCGCTCGACAAGGCTATCGGCAAGTTCCGCAAGAACCCCGAACTCGCGGCCTACAAGCTCCAGACTTACGCCTACAAGTACAGCTGGGCGCTGATCCCGATCTCGGTTCCGTTCCTGTGGCTGCTGTTCCCCTTCAGCCGCCGGTTCCATCTCTACGATCACACGGTCTTCGTGACTTATTCGCTCTGCTTCATGACCCTGCTGGTGATCCTGGGCATGGCGCTTCAGGCAGCCGGGGCGGGCTTCGTGGCAGGCTTGCTGTTCTTCGTGCCGCCGTTCCATATGTATGCACAACTGCGCGGCGCCTATGGGGTGGGCCGCTTCGGCGCGATTTGGCGCACGGTGCTGCTGGGCTGGTTCGCCTCCACCGCGCTACTGCTGTTCTTCATCATGATCATGGCGCAGATCAGCCTCTGATACCCGCCTCGCCCTGCGGGCAGCGGCCTGCTAAGGCGCGGGGGTGATGACCAGCCAGCCGAATCCCGCCGCCAGCCCCGAGACCGAGACCGAACCCGATTTCGTCGTCGTCGACGTGGAGACCGCCTGTTCGCGGGTCAGCAGTATCTGCCAGATCGGCATCGTGGGCTTTCGAAACGGGCGGGAGACTTTCGCCTACGAAACGCTGGTCGACCCGCGCGACGAATTCTCGCCGTTCAACGTGGGCATCCATGGCATCAGGCCCGAGCAGGTCGTGGGCCATCCCTGCTTCGGCGATATTCACGCCGCCGTCACCGGGCATCTGGCCGGGCGGATCACCGTTGCCCATTCCCACTTCGACAAGGGCGCGCTTGCCGCAGCCTGCCGGATCGGCGAACTGCCGGAGATCGAGACGCGCTGGCTCGACAGCGTGCGCGTGGCCAAGCGGGCCTGGCCCGAGCTTCCCAGCCACCGGCTCAATATCCTGACCTCTTTCCTCGGTATCGAGCACCGCCATCACGACGCGCTGAGCGATGCGCGCGCGGCCGGCATGGTGATCGTCCGTGCCATCGAACATACCGGTCTCGGGCTCGACGGGTGGATGACCGCCCCGGCCAGGAAGAAGATCGAGGTGCCTCAGCCCGCCACAGACGGTCCGCTCTCGGGCGAACGTGTCGCCATTCTGGGAGAGCCGCGCGATGGCCCGCTGGCACAGTTCGTGGCGCGGGCGGGCGGGCGCGTGGTGGCTTCGGTGGGGATGACCACGACGATGCTGGTCGTCAGCACGAAGAACCCCTACGGCCGCTGGGTCAGCGCCGCGCCCCAGCACCGCAAGGCGCAGGAACTGCGCGATGCAGGCCGGCCGATCGCCATCCTGACCGAGGGCGATTTGCGCAGCAGGTTCTGATCGGGCGGCCCCGGCAAGGAGCGGGGCGGACGCCCTTTCCCGGTCAGGCGGCTTCGCGTTGCAGCCAGCCGCGCAGCAGGAAATTGGTCTGCTCGGGATGCTCCAGCGCGGCCATGTGCCCGCAAGAGCCGATCTCGTGATAGCTGGACGTGGCGATCCGCTCGTGGATTTCGCGGGCGTGATCGGGCGGGGTTATGCGGTCGCCGTCACCGACGACGATCATCGTCGGCACCTTGATCCGGCTCAGGCCCTCGAGCGAATCGGGACGGGTCATGATCGCGTGCTGCTGGCGGATGAACGCCTCGCCGCCGACGCGTGACGCCATGGCGCGCATCTCGTCCGCGACATGGCCTTCGGTGTGATCGGGATGGACCAGATCGCCGAGCAGTTTGCGGGTGACGCCAAGGAACTTGCCGCGCTGGAGCGAGGCGATGCCCGCCTTGCGTTGCAGGGTGCGTTCCGGCGTGTCGCTGCGGGCGCTGGAGTTGATGAGCGCGAGGCGGCTCACGCGTTCCGGCGCGCGGCGCATGATTTCCAGCGCGACATAGCCGCCCATCGACAGGCTCACCAGCGAGAAGCGGCGCGGCGCGGCGGCCAGCGTGCGTTCGGCCATGGCGCCGATCGTGTCGTCCAGCGTGAGGTCGGCGACCATCGGCGCGGCGACATCGGCAAGGCTGCGGATCTGGCGGCTCCAGAGGGACTGGTCGCACAGCAGGCCGGGCAGGAACACCACGGGTTCCAGCGCAGGCGCGGCGCGGGTTTCCACCTGCCGCTCGTCAGTCATGAACCAGTCGGCACGGGCCTGCGTGCCGGTTTCCTCAATTGCCAGAGTCGCCATATCAAATCTCCTGGGCCCGAATTGGGCTTGTGATCGTCATCTGTCCAATTCATGATGATGGCGATCTTGATATGTTTTAGGTATGATGTGGAACTCCGGCATATTCGCTACTTCCTCGCCGTGGCCGAGGAGCGCCATTTTACCCGCGCCGCGCAGCGCCTGGGCATCGGGCAGCCGCCGCTCAGCCACCAGATCAAGGATCTGGAGCGTGAAGTGGGCACTCCGCTGTTCCACCGCATTCCGCAAGGCGCCGAACTGACCGAGGCCGGGCGGGCCTTCGAGGAGCGGGTTCGCGCGATTCCCGGCATCGTTGCCGAAGCGGTGAGCGCCGCGCAGCGGGCCGCGGCAGGGGAAACGGGGCGGATTCGCGTGGGCTTCACCGGATCGGCGGCGTTCAACCCGCTCGTGCCGCAGGCGATCCGCATCTATCGGCGGCGCTTTCCCGAGGTGGAGCTGAGCCTGACCGAGCACAATTCCAACGGTCTGGTGGAAGGGCTCGGGGACGGTTCGCTGGACGTGGCGTTCCTGCGCCCCGATGCCGTGGACAAGACCGGCCTGCGCCTGTTCCATCTGGCCGACGAACCCCTGATCGCGGCGCTGGCCTCTTCGCGAATGCCGCATGGCGATCCGATCCGGCTGGAGCAGCTTGCGCTCGATCCGTTCATCCTCACGCCGCGCGCGCTTGGTCCCACGCTGTTCGATGCCACGCTGGAGGCCTGCCGAAGGGCCGGGTTCGATCCGGTGATCGGCCAGTCCGCGCCGCAGGTGGCGTCCGTGCTGGCACTGGTGGCGGCGGAACTCGGAGTGGCGCTGGTGCCGCATTCCATGCGCGACGCCTCGTTCAGGGGCGTGACCTATCACGACCTCGAAGGCGACATGCCGACCGCGACGCTGGCGCTGGCGATCCGCAGCGACGAGCGCGCCGCGACGGTCAGCGCCTTCGTGGCGGAAGCCCGCTTTCCCAGCGAGCCGGACGGAGGCTGAGGATCAGCGCACGCGCACCTTGCGCGCCTGCATGAGCGTGAGCGCGATCATCAGCCGCGTGGAATGGATCGCGCCATCCAGCAGGGTGCCGCGCGGCTCCGCGCAGGCGAGCGTGACGGGGCGAAGTTCAGGCCCTTCGAGCAGGCTGACCATCAGCCGTTCGTCGGATGAGAGGCGGTGCGCAAGGCCCAGCCGCATCGGGCGGCCCAGCGCGGCTTCGAAGAGCAGGCAGAAACTGTCGATCACCGGCGCGAGCATGGCGCAGTCGAACAGATCGAGCCGGGCGGCGAGGCTGGGCTGGGCATGTTCGCCATCCTCGCGCGCACTGCGCCAGCACCGGGCGATGTCGACCAGCACGCTGGCGGGAAGGGTGCGGCGGGCAAAGGCGGGCTTGAAATCCTGCAGGGGCTCGGGATCGCCCGGAACGGAACTGCCGGAGCAGGACGCGCAAGGCACGGGAACGGGAAAATGAAAGGACATAACGGGGCACTCCAGGTCGCACCATTATGCTAATGCAAATCATTCGCAAATAAAAGCCCCGAAGCCGTCGTCCCGGCGCTGGGCGCGCACGGGCCGGCTTGCCGGGCTGAGCCCGCGCCTGATCGGCCCGCACTGACCGGCCCGGGTAACGGCAGGCACATCCCCGCCGTTACCCGCGGCCCCGGTCCTGCTATCGGCCCAACCCCGCGATCCTGCCGGGCCGGGCGCGCTCAGGGGCGGAAGCCGCCCGAAGGCCGTTGGCCGCCCGGAGGCGCGGTGAAGAACAGCTTGCGGAACGTGAGCTGGAACGCCCGGCCCACCGGGTCGAGGTAATAGGGCGAATAGGCGTAGGGCGTGTCGCCGTTGCCGTCGCGCACCTTCTGGCGGGAGTCGAGCAGGTTGGAGACCGAGAACGTCACGCGCGCGCCGCGCAGGAACGGGATCTTGTCCACCAGCTTGGGTTGCTGGCCGAGATCGGCGAAGAGCCGCAAGTCGAACTTGGCGAAATCGTCGAAGCGCAGCTTGGTCGCCGCATAGCCGTCCACGCCGTCCACCGTGGTGCCGCTTTGCCAGCTTCCGGTCAGGCGCATTCCGAGGCCGCTCTGCGAATAGCCGGTCTGGAGTTCCAGCTTGTGGCGGGGCGTGCCGCCGCTGCTGGCGCCGATGGTGCCGCCGTTGAGGAGATCGATCTCCGGCTGCCCATCGCGCAGCACGACGCGGTCGGAGAAGACCCAGGTGTGGTAGAGCGAGAACGTCATGCGTCCGCCGCGCCCGCCGCCGGGCCCGCCGAAGCCGCGCGGACCGCCGCCTCCGCCCGGACCGCCGAAGCCGCCGCCGGGGCGACCGCCGCCTTCACCGCCGCCGCCGCCCTCGCCGCTGCCGCCGCTGCCGCCCCCGGTGCTGCCAGGTCCGCGCGTGCCGGCATCAGTGCCGGTGGCGGCGCCGCCCTGCTGGGCCGCGGCGTTCTCGCCTTCGCCCTGCGGCGGCGGGCCGCCTTCGCCGCCTTCCCGGCCAGCCCCGTCCCTGCCCATTCCGTCCCTGCCGGGGAACCCGTTCGGGAAGCGGCGTTGGAAGCTCTCGCGCATGGCGTCGATCTGGGATTGCGGGGTCTTGAGCGTCTTGGTGAAAGTGATCCCCATGCGCAGCTGCGACTTGTCCTCGCTGGCGATGTTGATCGGGCGCAGGTCCATCGAGACGAGATTGCCATCGGCATCGCGGGTGAAGCGCTCGGGGAAGGCCGCGACCACGCCGGGCGTCGCGCCGGGCAGGGCGACGACCTGGTTACGCTGCCAGGTGCGGTTGTAATCGAGGTTGAGGGTGATGTTCGGGTCGTTCAGCCGGAACGTGCCGCCAAGCCGCAAGTTGCGCAGGCGCGAGCCTTCGAGGTCGGGGTTGCCGCCGGTCAGCGCGGTGACGCGGACCGACTGGCCGGTCGTATAGTCGAACAGGTCGAAGTTGGCGGTGGAGATCACCGCGTCGCCCAGCTGTGCGGCGCTGGGCGCGCTCTGGTCGTCGCGGTAGGCGGCGATCAGGCTGAAGCGGTTGGTCGGGCTCCAGTTGAAGCCGCCCCCCAGCGTGCGCAGGGTGCCGAAGTCGCCGATCTGGCGCACCGCCGCGTTGGCGTTGATCGACATGCGCCCGGCGCCGGGGAACAGCGGCACGCCCCGGCTGCTGAGCGGGATGTCGATATTGACCGACGCCTCGCCCTGATCGCGGTCGACGCCGGTGTCGCGGTCGATGCCGAGCCGGGTCACGGTGCTGTCGGACCGGTCGAAAGTGCCGCCGAGCTTGAAGGTCGTGGTGATCCCGCCGGCGGGCATCTGCAGCGGCGTGGTCGTTGCCACGAAGTTCAGGTCGACGCTGTCGGTACTGTTGCGGGTCTGGTTGGGAGCCTGGAAATCGAGGAATTCGCTCGCGATCGACAGGGAGGGATCGGCGAGCGGATCGCCGGCGGCCACGGCGGCGGCATAGTCGGCCAGGTTGAGCGGGCGCTGCTGGATCGAACGGGTGTCGGTGCGGTCGTAATTGCCGGTGACCGTCCACTGCCACTTCTGCGTGGTGCCGTTGAGCGTCAGCCCGAGGTGGCCGGTCTGCTTGCTGTTGGTGTTGGTCAGCGGCGAGAGGCCGTCCACGGTGGGCAGGAACGTCTCGTCCTCGGCCCCGCTGGCGTAAGGCGTGCCGCCCGGGATCGTCACCGAGGACAGGGCGCTGCCGCGCAGGGCGCGGCTGTCGGTCGTGGTCAGCTCGCCGTTCACCGTGGCCAGCCAGACGTGGGAGAGCGGCTTGGCCCAGGTGCCGGTGAGCGTGAAGGCCTGCGTTTCCGGGCGCAGCGTGCGATTGCGGCCGTCGCCGCCGCTGGTGGCAAGGCCGCGCTGGGCCTCGGTGATGGAATTGGCCTGCGAGTAGTTCACGTCGAGGTTGAGCCGCTCGCCCCGGCGGATCGCGAGGAAGTCCGCCTTGGGATTGACGCTCAGCCCGTCCCCCTGGGTGCCGAGCTTGGCGCCGCCTTCGAGGGTATAGGCGCGGAACCGCTGGCGCAGCACGATGTTGACGACCTTTTGCGTGGCGGCATAGCCATACTTGAGGGCGACTTCCTCGGGCAGGATCTCGACCCGCTGGATCGCTTCGGTGGGGATCGTGCCGACTTCACGGAAGCTGGCGATGCGGCGTCCTTCGAGCAGGACGACGGGCGAACCGCCGCCCGCGCTTTCGGTTTGCGGGGCGAGTTCCTCAAGCAGTTCGGTGACGCTGGAAACGCCAAGGGCGCGCACGTCGCCGGCATCGAAGGTCACTTCGGGGGCGATGTCGCCGATTACCGAGCCGCGCGGCTTCTGGCCCGAGACGACGATCTCGTTCTCCTCGCCGGGTTCCTCGGGCGTGGATTGCGTGGACGTGGTGGCCCCGGTGGAGCCTGACTGGGCATAAGCGGAAGCACCGGGCCACGCGAACAGGGCAGCCGACGCCATCAGGCCGAAACGAAATCGCACCACTTCGAAATTCCCTCATCTTGTTTTGCCATCGCCATGACAAACTTCGCGCTTTTTGGGGCGTCGCAATTTGTATTAATTGGTGACAGCTTCGCACCATTGTCGCGCCGAAGAACCGGGCGGCGCGCCGGCGATGCAATTCCAGAGATTTACAGAAGATGAGCAGTTGGCCCGCCTGCATGCCCTAGCGCGTGCCGGTCACCCGTTCGCGCGTCACTTCGGCCACTGTGGCGCAGCCGAGCTGGGCCATCGCCGCTTCGAGTTCGGTGCGCAGCAGGTGAATCGCATGGGCGACGCCCGGCATCCCCGCCACGGCGAGGGCATGAAGCTGCGGGCGGCCGAGCAGCACCGCGCGTGCACCCAGCGCCAGCGCCTTGACCATGTCGGTGCCGGAGCGGAAGCCGCCGTCCGCCAGCAGGGGCACGCGGCCCCCGGTTGCCCCTGCCACATCCTCGATCACGTCGAGCACGCTGGGCAGCCCGTCAAGCACGCGGCCGCCATGGTTGGAGACGATGAGCCCGTCTGCGCCCATGTCCACCGCGCGGGCGGCGTCCTCTCCCAGCACCATGCCCTTGACCAGCACGGGAAGCGAGGTGGCCTCCCGCAGCCAGGCGAGGTCTTCCCAGCGCGGCGCGGTATCGGCGAGCGGGGTGCCGAACAGGATGCGCCCGCCCAGCGTTGCGGTCTGCCGTGGCAGCGGCATCCCTGCGAGGTTCGCCGCCGAGACGCCGGGCGGCAGGGTCATCCCCGAAAGCTTGATGGCGGCATCGATGGTGAGCACGATCGCCTCGTATCCCGCCGCCTCGGCGCGGCGGACGAGGGCGAGGCTGTGTTCGCGGTCCGGCTGGAGATAGAGCTGGAACCAGAGCGGCGCGGCTTGCCGGCCCAGTTCGCGGGCAAAGGAGCGGGCGGCTTCGGCGATCTCCTCCAGCGGCACGCTGGACAGGGTGCTGACGATCGTGCCGGTATCTAGCGCGGTGGCGGCGCGCACCACCGCGAGTTCGCCGTCGGGATGGGCAAGGCGCTGGTAGGCCACCGGGGCCATCATCAGCGGCGCTGCGTGGTTGCGGCCGAACAGGTCGATGGCGGTGCCGCCGCCGCGCAGGTCGGCCATGGCGCGCGGAAGCAGGGCCCGGCGCGAGAAGGCCTCGCGGTTGGCGCGCAGGGTCTGTCCGGTGCCCGAACCTTCCTCGATATGATGCCACGCCTCGGCGGAAAGATGGGCGGGGGCGCGGCGTTCGTAATCGGCAAGGCTGCGCAGGTCGGGCGGGATCTGCGTCAGCGCGGGAAGCGGCGCGTCGCTCACGTCACCGACCACTGGCGCAGCAGGTTGTGGTAGACCTGCGTGAGCGTGTCGATCGAGCCATGTTCGGGATGGTCGCCCGCGATGCCCTGTATCGCGCCGTCGAGTTCGAGCAGCAGGCGGCGGCGTTCGGGCGCGGCGACGAAGCTCTGGGTCCAGAAGAACGAGACGAAGCGCGTGCCGCGTGTCACCGGCTCCACGCGGTGGAGGCTGCTGCCGGGATAGACCACCAGATGCCCGGCGGGAAGCTTGACGGTGTGGCTGCCGAACATGTCCTCGATCACCAGTTCGCCGCCGTCGTATTCGTCGGGATCGCTGAGGAACAGGGTGCTGGAGATGTCGCTGCGCAAGTGTTCGCCGGTGCCGGGGATCGGGAAGATCGCGTTGTCGACGTGGTTGCCGTAGTGGCCGCGCCCGTCGTAGCGGCTGAAGCGGGGCTGGAGCACGCGGCTCGGCAGGGCGGCGGCGATGAACAGCGGCGTCTGCATGAGGCGGGCCAGCACGCGGTCCGCAAGCTGCTGCGCCAGCGGATGGCCCAGCGGAAGCTGCTCGTTGTCCTTGACCTGCGCGGCGCGATGACCGGCGGTGGCGCGGCCGTCCGCCCAGTCGGCGCCTTCCAGCGCCTCTCGGAATGCGCGCACTTCGTCGGCGGAGAAAAGTTCGGGAATTTCGATGACCATGGGCGCTCTTCTTGCCGAGGACGGCGCTCCTGACAATGACTCGCATCAAAAAGAGAAACCGGGACGCGCATCAAAAAGAGAAACCGGGACGCGCATCAAAAAGAGAAACCGGCGGGCGCCCTGATGCGCGCCCGCCGGCCGTTGGGAGAGGTTTTCCCGCTTACATCTTCGCGGTGAGGGTCAGGACCGCCGAGCGGGCATCGCCCGGTGTGGCCCAGCCGTTGTTGCGGATGCGCTGGTAGTAGAGCTTGTTGCCGATGTTCTTGACGTTGAGCTGCGCCGAGAGGTTGGGGCTGAAGTCATAGGACAGGAAGCCCTGGTGGATCAGGTAGTCGTCCGAGGAGATCGCCTTGACGGCGGCTGCTGTCGCGGTGGCGGGAACGGCGGCGGAAAGCAGGAACTTGCCCTGATAGGTGAAGCCGTAGCCCAGCGTCAGGCCGAACGGCAGGCGGTAGGTCGTGAACAGGCTGGCCGAATGCTTCGGGGTCTGGGTCAGGTACTGGCCGGCACCCGGATTGGGGTTGGTGGGAGTGTTGGTGCAGGTGCGCGTGCCGGTGACGGCGCCGGGGTTGGCAAGGCAGTAGTCCGACACCGACTGGAGCAGCTTGCTCTTGAGGTAGGTGTAATTGGTCGTGATCGACCAGTCGGGCGTGATCTTGCCGCTGGCCCCCAGCGCGATGCCGTCCACCCGCGACTTGCCGTCGAGCTGCTGGTTGGGAACGGCGGGATCGCCCGAGATCACGGCGTACTTGTCGCGCTCGTTGCGGAATGCCGCCGCCGTCAGCAGCAGGCCGCCGTCGAACAGTTCGGCCTTGGCGCCGATCTCGTAGTTCTGGGCGCTTTCCGGGTTCACGTTGCAGGTCGAGGTGGTGGCGCCGTTCTCGCCCGCCGTGGTGCAGGAACCGTTGACCGAATTCTTGGAGGGCGTGCGCGAATTGCCATAGGCCGCATAGAGGCTGACCGCCTCGACCGGCTTGTAGTTCAGGCCGACGCGGTAGGAGAACAGCGTGTCGGCACTGCGCGTCTCGGTGCCCGGCGTGACCTGGCCCTGCGTCACGGTGGACGTGGTGGAGGCGGCGATGGTGTCGGCGCGGGTCGTGCCGACGTTGCGCTCGATACGGGCGCCGGCGCTGAGTTCCAGCTTGCCCAGCTTCATCGTGTCGAACAGGTAGGCGGCCACGTTGGTCTGCTCGCCCAGCGTGTGGCCGGTGCGGATGAAGTTGACCGGGCCGGTGTAGAGGTTGCTGCCGTACGTGAACCCGGTCGGACCGGTCACGACATCGTTCGGGTTGTCGATGTTGATGAGCGGAAGCGTGACCGAAGTGCCATCGGCATTGCGCAGCGAGTTGCCGTTGTTCAGGTCATACTTTTCCCAGGTGGCCGAGCCGCCCAGATCGATGGTGTGCTCGATCGCGCCGGTGTTGAACACGGCCTTGATGTCGAACTGGTCGAACAGCAGCTGGTTGCGGATGTCGCGCGTGGTGCCGCGGGGGCCTGAAGGCTGATAGTAACCGGCCGGCACAGTGCCGCAGCTGCCGCCGGTTGGCGTCACGCCGGTGGTCAGGCAGTAGGTCCCCTGCGGCGGATTGACCACGGTAAGCTGGCGCGAATCCTGCCAGCGGGCGAGATTGCGGATCGAGACCGTGTCGCTGAACGCATGATCGAAGATCGCGGTCATCTGGTCGATGTTGATGCGTTGCTTGTCGACGTTGCGATAGCCGAAGTAGTCGCTGCGGTGAACGCCGGGCACGGTGCCGCTGTAATAGGGCACGCCGTACTGCGGGACGTTGTCGTCCTCCTGGTGGAAGTACTGGAGCGTCAGGCTGGTCGGGCTGTCGATGCCGATGGTGACGGAGGGCGCCACGCCCCAGCGCTTGTAGTCTTCCACGTCGCGGCCGGGCACGTCGTTGCGGTGCCACATGCCGTTGAGGCGGAAGGCGACGAGGTCGTTCACGCGCTTGTTGAGATCAACGGTGGCGCGGTAATAATTGTCGGTGCCGACGCCGGCCGTGGCGACATAGGCATCATCGGCCTTGGGGCGCTTGCTGACGATGTTGATGTTGCCGCCGGTCGAACCGGCGCCGGAAACCACCGAGTTCGCGCCGTTGGTGACTTCGATCTGCTCAAGGTTGAACGGATCGGTGCGCGTCACTTGCGCGCTGTCGCGCACGCCGTCGATGGTGATGTCGTTCGCGGCGCTGTAGCCGCGGAAGGTGATGTTGTCGCCGGGGCCGGTGCCCGCTTCGCCCGCGCCGAAAGTGATGCCGGGGACGGTGGAGAGCACGTCGCGCAGGGTCAGCAGGTTCTGCTGCTCGATCACTTCGCTGGAAAGCACGGTGATGGTCTGCGGCGTATCGAGCACGGGGCGGGTGCGCTTGGGGGATTCGAGCTTGCGGCCGGGCTGCTCGTCAATCGCGGAATCGCTGACGGTGACGCCGCCGAGCACGCGCTGGCCGTCGGACTGCTGGGCATGGGCGGGGGCAACGCTGAACACGGGCGCGATGCAGGAAAGCGCAAGGAACGTGCGGCGCGCAGCCGAGGACGAAGGCTTGGAAGACATAATTCCCCTCATGTTTGGAATTCCCTTGGCGGCTCCGATAATGAGAGTCATTCGCATTCGCAATATACTTTGTTACAAGTGTAACGCTTATGTTGCAAAATCGTCGGGGCGGGGGTTCTCGAAGGGGCGGGTAAGGCCGGTCAGGGCGCGACGAGGAGGGCCGCAAGGGCGGGGCTGATCCACTCCTCGATCCGGCCCTCGCCTTGGTCTCCCGCGCGGCACAGCGCCCGAACCGCCAGATTCTCGCGGGTGGCCCGTTCGCGCATGGCCTCGGGCGGCTCGACACAGAGCGCAGTGGCCCAGGCATCGGCCAGCATGGCGCTGCGATGGACCACGCTGACGGCCATGGCATGTTCCACGGGCAGGGCGCTGCGCGGGTCGATGGTGTGGCGGCCGCGCACATAGTCTCCCGAGGTCGCCACGGCGAGCTGGTGCAGGGCGATGCGTAAGGGCGGAATATCGCAGGTCGGCGTTTCGAGATCGACCCACCAGGGATCGCCGTCCGGCTTCATCCCCGAACCGACGAGCTCACCGCCGATCTCGACAAGGAAATGGTTGCAGCCCCTTTCGCGCAGCAGCGCGGCAAGGGCATCGACGGCATGGCCCTTGGCGATGCCGGAAAGGTCCAGCCGCAGGCCGCCGGGCTGGAGCAGGCGGTGGCTGTCGGCATCGAAGGTCAGCTTCCGCCAGCCGGAAACCGCACGGGCCCCGGCAAGCGCGTCCGCACTCGGCGGTGCCGCGACCGGGACGGGGCCGTAACCCCAAAGATCGACGATGGCACCGATCGCGGGATCGAAGGCGGCATCGGTCACTTCGGCGATGGCAAACCCCGCGGTCATGACACCGGCAAAGGCGGGCGGCAGCGAGATCCACGTTCCCGCCGCAGCGCGATTGAACCGGCCGAGCACCGAGTCCGCCCGCCAGTGACTCATCTGGGCAAGAATATCCTCGAGCCGGGCCTCGATCGCCTCGACGATCGCGGTCCGGTCGAAGTTTTCGGGCGCCGCCAGGCGGAGGCGCCAGGTTGTTCCCATGGTCTCCCCGCCGAGGTCGATGACCGGGGCGTCCTGTCGCCAGTCGGCAAGGACGCCCGGATCGATGTCGAGCGGCACGGCCAGTCGCAAGGGGGAGGCCAAGGGAGGCTTGGTGTCGTTCAGGTCGCTTTAGGTGCCGTTCAGGGCGCGACCACTTCGACGGTGGCGGTGTAGCTCATGCGGCGCTCGGTGGCGCGCTTTTCGCTGGGCTTGTTGTCGCTGGCGCTGGCGTTGATCCAGTACATTCCGGCGACCGGCCACTTGACGTGGAGCACGCCGTCGGCGCCGGTCGTCAGTTCCTGGGCCTGTTCGGCCTCGCGGTACTTCTTGCTGCCGGGGACCACGGTAACCTTGACGCCGGCGGCGGGCTTGCCGTCGATCAGGAAGCGGAACTGCCCCTCTTCGTTGGACACCAGCTCGTCCGGGTGCGTGATCGGATCGATTTCCAGGCCCTTGCCGGTGGGCGTGAAGACGGTCTTCGTCGGCGCATCGGCGGTCACGTAGATGTAGTTGCCGGAAATCGATTCGGTCAGCTTCACGTCGGTGGCATTGGCCGGAATGTCCGCCACGGTTGCGACACTGCGCACCGGCGCGCCGCCGGCGCCGGGCGCCCCTCCGGGACCACCCGCACCGGGACCACCCGCACCGGGACCACCCGCACCGGGGCCGCCTGCACCGGGACCGCCGGCGCCCATCGGGCGGCCGCGTCCGCCCAGGCGCCAGTCTTCGCCGTTCACCTTGAAGCTGCCCATGATCGCCGAGCGCTGGGTGCCGATCTTCCAGGTGCCGGGCTTGTCGATCTTGACGTCGAACGTCGCGCGGTAACGGCCGGTGGCCGGGTTCTCGATCTTGCCTTCGCTGCCGTCAGGAGCCCAGACGGTGACCTGTTCGGGGCTCATCGGGAAATGGTCGGGATAGAACAGATCGTTCGATACCGCCGCATCGACGGTCACGTATTCGCTGGTGCCGGCGAGTGTGGTGGTGGACGGCAGGAGCCACTGGCGGTGCGCCGAAGCGGGCGAGGCAAGAGCGGCGGCCACGGCGGCCGAGGCGATCAGGATATGGCTGTAGCGCATGTCATGTCCTTGAAAAATCGTGAATGTTCGAGAATTCGAGATCAGCGGATGGTGATCGCACCCAGTTCGGAACTGCCCGATGCCGAGCCGGCCTTCTTGACGGGAACGGTGACCGGAACCGAGACGAGTTCGCGCCCGCCGGTTTCACGCGCGGCTTCCACTTTGAAGACATACTGTCCCGCCGGAAGATTGGCGGGCAGGGGGATCTGGTAGGTGCCGGGCGCGCGGGTGGCGCCGCTCAGGCCGTCTGCGGGCAGGTTGAGCGAACGGCCGCCCTTGCGCCACCATGTGCGCAGGTCCGCCAGCCACTTCGTGCCGGGCTCGCGGCCGGCCTTCTTGACGTCGTACCACACGAAAACGGTGCGGGCCGGGCCGCCGGCGGCTGGTTCGAGCCAGCCGACGACGTAGGGACGATGGTATTCCGCGACGTTGATGCGCGGGATCGTCACGCTCACGGTCGCCGCGGCAGCCGGGGTGGCGATGGTCCCGGCGACGAGCGCCGGGGCCAGAAGTGGAAGCGCTGGCAGTACCTTCGATGTCGTCATCGGTGCCTTCTTGTCTCAGTGGATGAATATCAGGGCGATCGCGAGCGGGATCAGCAGGCTCAGCCCGACCAGCGGCCAGGTCGAGGGCCGATGTCTGGCGTGAAGCTGGAGGAGGAACAGGCCGGTCACCGTGAACACGACGCAGGCCGCCGCGAAGAGATCGATGAACCAGAACCACACCGAGCCGGTGTTGCGGCCCTTGTGCAGGTCGTTGAGGTAGGAAACCGTGCCGCGATTGGTCACTTCGGCGGAAATCGCGCCGTTGGAACGGTCGATGCTGACCCATGCGTCGCGGCCCGGGCCGGGCATGGCGACATAGACCTCGTCCTCGGCGGACCAGTCCGCCGGGAAACCGGCGGGATCGAGGGGAACGGCGGCGGCCACTGCCCTGGCGACATTGGCGGGAAGCGGCGCGGTGCCGTCTCCGGCGGGGGGCAGGCTACGCAGGAGGCCGGGCGCGATCTTGCCTTCGCTCTGTACCACCTTGGGTTCCGCGCTGATCGATGCCGCATGGTTGAGCGTGATGCCGGTGATGGCGAACAGGAACATTCCCGCAAGCGAAACCGCGGCGCTCACCCAGTGCCAGGTGTGAAGCTGCTTGAGCCAGAAGGCGCGGGCCTTCTTGTTCTTCTTCTTCGCGGGAGCGCGGCGGGCGGCGGCAGGACGCACGGTTTGCCCGGGATCTGCAGGCGGTTCTGTCCGCGCAGCAGGCGGTGCACGGTCCGCCCCATCAAGCACATCGAGACTTTCGCCGTTACCGCCCAACTTGCACGTTTCCCTTGGTCTACGGGAGTCGCGCAAAAGCGATGCGGAATCGAGTCCCGGCCCCCTGTGCCGCTGCCATTATCGCAAGTGCGAATGCCTCGCAATAACAAAGCGCAAATCGAGGTGAAGGGATCGTGCAAGCGGCGAATGCCGCCGGATGCCGAACCGGCTTCCGGCGGCAGGTCTGCCGACAAGCGCCCAGGGTGGGACTTTGCGCGTGCCGGCAGGATGTCGGGGATCAGCCCCCGACGGTGAGCATCACCGCACCGCGAGCGGGGACCGTGTAGCTTGCGGGCAGTTTCGCGGCCTTGACCCCGGTCCACAGGTCTTCGACCTGCGAGATTGCGGCCAGACCGGCATCGGCAGGTGTCAGCGAGAGCGAGGCCGCGGTCTCGCCGCGGTTGAACAGGGCCAGGGCAACGCGGCCGTCTGCCAGCGGCTTGGCCCAGACTTCCATCGAGCCCGCCTTGCGCACGGCCTTGCCCTGGACGCCCCTGGCATCCTGATCTACGGCGATGACGCGCCTGTTGGTCAGCATCGCCAGCGTTTCGGCACTGGTTTCGCGCAAGTCATGGCCCATCATCAGCGGCGCGGCGGACATGGCCCAGAGCGTCATGTGCGTGCGGTATTCGTCCGCGCTCATCCCGCCGTTGCCGACTTCGAGCATGTCCGGATCGTTCCAGCCATGCGGCCCGGCCCAATCGGGTTTGCCGTTTTTGTCGAAGCCGATTTTGGCCATTGTCGGATAGTCGTCGGTGATGTCGCCGGTCGTGCGCCACAGCTGGCCGCCGACGTCGCGGCCCCAGCTTCCCACGTCGAAGCGGCCATATTCGCAGAGCGAGAAGATGAACTCGCGCCCCGTCGCCTGAAGGGCGGCGCCCATTTCGTAGTAGCTGCGCTTCACGGTATCGGCATCGGCATAGAACCACTCGCCCGAGCACAGGTCGTACTTCAGGTAGTCGAAGCCCCATTCGGCATAAGTCTTCGCATCCTGCGCGACGTGGCCGTAGCTGCCTTCGTAGCCGGCGCAAGTGCGCGGCCCCTGCGAGGAGTAGATGCCGATCTTCAGCCCCCTGGAATGGACATAGTCGGTCAGCGCCTTCATGTCCGGAAACTTCTCGTTGGGCTGTAGCACGCCATTGGCGTCGCGCTTGCCCTGCCAGCCATCGTCGATGTTGATGTAGAGGTAGCCGGCATCGCGAAGGCCGGTAGAGACCATGGCATCGGCCTGCGCGCGCACGGTCTTGTCATCGATGTGCTCGGCGAACTTGTTCCAGCTGCTCCAGCCCATCGGCGGGGTGGCGGCCAGCCTGTTGGGGATCGGCGTGCCGAGCGGGGGCAGTGCGGCGAACTGGAAGGCGCGCGCCCTGGCGTCCTTCGCCTTGCCCTTGTAACCCTTGCTGTCGACCTCGGATTCCCAGATCCTGCCCTTGAGATGGGCCTGCCCGCCTTCAAGCGCGACGCTCCACGGGCGGGTAAGGTGCTCCTTGTCGTTGAGGTTGCGGGCCTCGAACTTCAGTTCGCCGTTCTCGACGCGCGGGTTCATCATCTCGACCGGGCCGTACCATTTGGTGGTTACGGTGCCGGCGATCTTGCCGCCCTTCGAGGTGACTTCCATCATCGTCACGCCCGGCGTGGGCGGGGTGTCGTCGAACAGCCAGACGCCGTCGTAGGCGGTCTTGGCAAGGGCAGGCGCAGCAGGCGAAAGGGCGGTGCCAAGCAGGGCGGCAGCCAGCACGAGGGCGCGTTTCATCGCGATCTCCTTGGGATCGGTATCGTTACGGGTGAAGGGAGCGGCAGCGCGGCCGTGTCAGGCCACTGCCGCCGCTGCCTCGCGTCCGGCTTCGCTGCGGCTGCGGCCGTAGAGGAAGTAGACGAGGAGGCCGATCACGTTCCAGGCGCCGAAGCGGACCAGTGTGCTCTCGGGCAGGCTGAACAGCAGATAGGCGCAGCCCAGGATCGTCAGCGTACCGACAACGTAAGGCTGCGGGCAGCGGAACAGGCGCTTCAGGTCCGGCGCACGGCGGCGCAGGATCATCAGGCACGCGCCGACCGAGATGAAGGCGATCAGGGTGCCGGCATTGGCGAGTTCCGCGATCTCGTCGAGACGGAAGATACCGGCGACGACCGCGATCGAGATGCCGGTCATCAGCGTGATGCGGGTGGGGGCGCCGGTGCGCGGGCTGATCTTGGCGAGGCTGCGCGGCAGCAGGCCGTCGCGGGCCATGACGAAGAACACGCGGCTCTGGCCGTACATCATCACGAGGATGACGGAAGGCAGGGCGAGCACGGCGGCAAAGGCGATCAGGTGCGCGGCAACCGGCTGGCCGAGCTGGCGCAGCACGAGGGCGAGCGGTTCGGGCGAGTTGGCAAGCTGCTGGAAGGGCAGGGCGCCGATCGCGGTAATCGCAACGGCCATGTAGATCGCGGTGCAGACGACCATCGAGCCGATGATGCCGATGGTAAGGTCGCGGCCGGGGTTCTTGGCTTCCTCGGCCGAAGTGGCGACTGCGTCGAAGCCGTAGAAGGCGAAGAACACGATGGCGGCGGCGGCCATGACCCCGCGCTTCTGCCCTTCCACTTCGGTGCTGCCGAAGCCGTAGGGCATGAAGGGTTCAAGGTTGCCGCCCTGGAAGGCGGGCAGCGCCATGACGACGAAGATCGTGAGCGCGACGAGCTTGATGATGACCAGCACGATGTTGAGCGTGGCGCTTTCGCGGGTGCCGGCGATCAGCATGCCCATGACGGCCAGCGCCACCAGCACGGCAGGCAGGTTGACGATGCCGCCGCCGTGCGGGCCGACCAGCAGCGCGTGGGGCAGATGGATGCCCGCCGACTGGATCCAGCCGACCAGATATCCGGACCAGCCGACCGCGACGGTGGAGCAGGCCAGCGAATATTCGAGAATCAGGCTCCAGCCGACGATCCAGGCGATGGTTTCGCCCATGGCGGCATAGGAGAAGGTGTAGGCGCTGCCGGCGGCCGGGATCATCGTCGCCATTTCCGCATAGGCAAGCGCGGCGCAGGCGCAGACCGCGCCGGCGATCGCGAAGGCGAGGATCACGGCCGGTCCCGCGCGCTCCGCGCCGACGCCGGTCAGGGTGTAGATGCCGGTGCCGACGATGGCGCCGACGCCAAGGGCGATCAGGTGAGGCCAGCTCAGGGTCTTGGCCAGGGAATGCCCGGAGTCGCGTTGTGAGAGTTTTTCTATCGATTTACGCGGTCCGAGCATGGATCCCCCTGGTTATGGTCTCAGCCGGTTGTCTGGCTGGCGGTAAAATGAGCGCGCAAGTCGTCAAGCGTGCTGGCGATGTGCTGGGTGAGCAGGCCCTGCACCTTGTCCGCCTCTCCGGCGATCCAGGCATCGAGCAGGTCACGGTGTTCCATATGCGCGCGGTCGCCGCGGCCCGCCGGTTCGAGGTGGGCGATCACATAGCGTTCGGCGAGCACTTCGAGGCGCTCGACAAGCTGCGTGGTAAGCAGGCGCTTGCCCGGGCGGACCAGGGCGACGTGGTATTCGCGGTTGCGCACGGCAACGTCGCTGAGATTTTCCTTGGCCGCGGCGTCAAGCACTTCGAAGGCCTTGATCGCGGCCTGCCGGTCGGCATCATCGGCCTTGGTGCAGGCATAGGCTGCGGCGGCGGGTTCGGTCGCAAGGCGCAGGAGATAGATCTCTTCGGCCTGATCGCTCGACATCGGGCGGACGAACCAGCCGCGATTGGCCTGGCTGGTCAGCAGACCCTCATGTTCGAGCCGCGCCAGCGCTTCACGCAGCGGGATCTTGCTCACGCCCAGTTCTGCGGCCAGCGCATCCTGCCGGACCGGCTCCATCACGGGGAGCTTTCCTTCGACGATCCTTTCGCGGATCACGTCGAAAATGCGTTCAGCAAGGGTGCGGACGACGATTGTCACCAATGAATCTCCATACAACTCTCGACGGCGCGATACGCCTCCGATCTAACGTATACGGTAGATGATCCCAAATGACGCTGCAATGCGACCTTTTCCGACCAGCGATTGCGTTTTGTTAATCGCGACCCTTCACCGCCCCGGCGAACCGGGACGTTGTGATTTCGGTGGATCGAGACGTTCATGGCGCGGTGCAAAGCCTTGTGCGGACGGGCGGTGATTGATATATGGTATACGATATAGTCTGACTTATGCAACGGAGTTTTTGTGGGGTCCATTGGAATTGTCGGTGGCGGGGTGGTCGGGCTCTGCACGGGCATCGAATTGCTCGAAGCAGGGCACCAGGTTGCGCTTGTCGATGACGATACCGAGGGCAAGGCGGCATCCTGGGGCAACGCGGGGCACATCGCGGTCGAACAGGTGGAACCGCTTGCCTCCATGGACATGGTGCGCAGCCTGCCGCAGCGCCTGTTCCTGCGCGGCGGACCGCTGGGCTTCCCGCCTGCCGCCATGGCGGAATGGGTGCCTTTCGGGCTGCGCCTGCTTGCCGCCGCCCGTCCGGCGCGGTTCCGCAAGGGCTGCGAGGCCCTGGCACCGCTTCTGGCCGGCTCGATGCCTGCGTGGATTTCGATGACCGAGCGCATCGGGGCGCCGGAACTGCTTCGCCAGGATGGCCATTTCGTGCTCTGGCACGGGGAAAGCGCCGCTCGCGAAGGCCGTGCTTCATGGCAGGCGGCGGAAACCGGTACCGCGCAAGTGCATGAGGCGACACCGGCCGAACTGGCGATGCTGTCCGGTCTCGGCAAGCAGCCGGTAGCCGGCGCGATCCGTTTCTCCGGTAGCGGCCAGATCGCGGACCTCGGCGATTTGCGGACTGCCTTGCGCAAGGCTTTCGCCGAGCGGGGTGGTACTTTCGTGGCCCGGCGCGGGGAATTGCGGATGGCGGGAGGCCGCGTCGAGATCGGCGGTGTCGATGCCGAGCAGGTGCTGGTCTGTGCGGGCGTGCGCTCGCGCGAATTGATGGAGCATCTCGGCCACAAGGTGCCGATGATCGCCGAACGCGGCTATCACGTCCGCGCCGATGCCGGCGTGTGGGCTGCCGACCTGCCGCCGGTGGTCTTCGAGGAACGCTCGATGATCGTCACGCGCTATCGAAGCGCAGTGCAGGCGGCGAGTTTCGTCGAACTCGGGACGGTCGATGCGCCTGCCGATCCGCGCAAGTGGGAGCGGCTGGAGCGCCATGTCGCGGAGCTTGGCCTGCCCATCGGAGGGCCGTTCCGCCGCTGGATGGGCTGCCGCCCGACCCTGCCGGACTATCTTCCCGCCATCGGCCGCTCGACGAAGGCATCCAATCTCTTCTATGCCTTCGGTCATCAGCACCTAGGGCTTACACTTGCGCCGATCACGGCGCGGCTGGTCACATCGATGGTCGCGGGCAAGCAGCCGGAGCTGCCGCTCGCGCCGTTCGATATCCAGCGCTTCGCATAAAGGAATAACGACATGATTGGCGGATCGACCGCAGAGATCGAACTGGCCGGGCTCGAAGCCTGGGCCGACCGCGCCCCGGCCATCGCCGTGGCCGAGCGCGAGGCGCGGATGGCACGCGCGGCGGAACTGACGGACCGGCTCGGCGCCGATGCGCTGCTGGTCAATGCCGGAGCCTCGCTGCGCTACTTCTCGGGCCTGCCCTGGGGGCAGACCGAACGTCTTGTCGCCATGCTGCTCGTCCCCGGACGCAAGCCGATCATGATCTGCCCGCATTTCGAGATCGGCACGCTGGAAGCCGATCTCGCGATTCCGGTGGACATCCGTTCGTGGCAGGAAGACGAAGATCCGGTCGCACTGGTGGTTCGGGTGCTTGCGGAAATCGGCGCGAAGACGTTGGCGATTGACCCGGAACTGCCCTTCCACTTCGCCGAGCGCATCCGGCAGGGCGGTTCGGCCAGGCCGGTCGATGCGATGCCGGTCATCAAGCAGTGCCGCATGGTCAAGTCCGCCGCGGAACTTGCGCTGATGCAGCAGGCCAAGAACATGACCCTGCTGGTCCATCAGGCTGCCGCGCGCATCCTGCGCCCCGGTATCCGCCAGAGCGAGGTGGTCCACTTCATCGATGCCGCGCATCGCAAGCTCGGCGCCAGCGGGTCGAGCTTCTGCATCGTCCAGTTCGGTGAGGCGACCGCCTATCCGCACGGGCTTCCGGGCGACCGCGAGCTGAAGGAAGGCCAGCTCGTGCTCGTCGACACGGGCTGCACCATCCAGGGCTACCATTCCGACATCACCCGCACTTACGCTTTCGGCGATGTCTCGCAGGATATCCGCCGCATCTGGGACATCGAGAAGGAAGCCCAGCAGGCCGCCTTCGACGCCGTGCGTCCCGGCGAGCCTTGCGAAGCGGTCGACTATGCCGCGCGTGTCGTGCTCGAAAAGGCCGGGCTGGGGCCTGACTACAACCTGCCGGGCCTACCGCACCGTACCGGCCACGGCATCGGCCTTTCGATCCACGAACCAGCCTATCTCGTGCGCGGTGACAAGACGCCTCTGGAGCCGGGCATGTGCTTCTCCAACGAGCCGATGATCGTGGTTCCGCAGAAGTTCGGCGTGCGTCTGGAAGATCACATGTTCGTTACCGAGACCGGCGCGCAGTGGTTCACGCAGCCGCAGGTCGCCATCGACCGTCCGTTCGCGTAATAGCCGCTACAGCGGCCAGCAGTAGATGATGAGCGGCGTCCCGATTCCCAGCACGAGCAGGGAAAGCGGGGCGCCCAGCCGGGCGTAGTCGCCGAACCGATAGCCGCCCGGCCCCATCACCAGCGTGTTGCACTGGTGCCCGATTGGGGTGAGGAAGTCGCACCCGGCACCGATCGCCGTGGCCATGAGGAAGGCGTCCGGCCGGTAGCCAAGGTCGGTCGCGAAGACGGCGGCGATGGGAGCCACCACCAGCACCGTTGCCGCATTGTTGAGGAACGGCGTAACCGCCATCGAAGCGGCGAGTACCATCGCCACCGCACCCCATGGCGGCATGTCCCGTGCGAGCCTCGACAACTCGCTCGCCAGAATGTCGGATGCGCCCGTTGTCTGGAGGGTTTCGCTGACCGGGATCAGGGCGCCCAGCATCACCAGGATCGGCCATTCGATGGCTTCGTAGGCATCGTTCACCGGCAGGGCACCGGTGATGATGACCGCGCCAGCCGCCGCGAAGAACGCGACAGCCACCGGAATGAGCCCGGTTGCCGTCGTTATCATCGCCAGCGCGAGGATCGCCAGTGCCAGCCAGCCGCTGCGGCTCATGCCGAGCCGGATATGCCGCTGTGCCAGCGGAAGTACGCCAAGTTGCTGGAGGCGGCCGGGCATCTCCTCCAGGACGCCTTGAAGCACAACCACGTCGCCGGCCGCGAGCACGACATTGCCCGGCTTGTTGCGCAGGCTCTCGCCGCGGCGCGATATTGCCACGAGGCGCAGGCCCATCCGCTCCTTCAGCATCAACCGGCCGGCCGTATTTCCGACAAAGGCCGATTCCGTCGTTACCACGCCCTCGATCACGCCGATCTCGTCACGGGCGCGCTGATGCTCGTCGTCCTCCTCATGATCGTCGAGGGTGAGCTGCGAGCGGACGATGGCCCGTTCCAGCGCGTCGGGATCGCCGGAGAGGATAAGCACGTCGCCCTGCGCGATATGCGTGTCGGGATGCACGTCTCCGCGCAGGCCGGCGCGCAGGAGGGCCGTCACTTCTACTTCGCCGTCGTGGTGGTCGACGAACTCCCCGATCGTCTCGCCGATGGCACTCGACAGTTCCGAGACGGTGGCCTCGGTCGTGTAGTCCGAAATGTTGAGCGCTTCTCCCATGGTCGCGGCGGCGCGCCGGTCCGCGGGCACGAGCCGGTAGCCGAAGCGCAGGAACACGAGCCCGATCACCAGCATGCCGAGCCCCGTCGGCAGATAGTCGAACATGCGGAAGGGCTCGCCGGTCAGCTCCTCGCGCACGCGGCTGACGATGATATTGGGCGAAGTGCCGATCATGGTGGTCAACCCGCCGAGCAGCGAGGCGAACGCCATGGGCATGAGGAAGCGGGAGGGGTTGGAATGGCTGCGCCGGGCCATCTGCGAGGCGGCCGGCATCATCATCGCCAATGCGCCGATGTTCTTGATGAGACCGGAAACGACGCCGACGGACGCCGTCAGCACGAACAGTTGCGAACCGGGCCGTCGTACCCATTGGCTGACCCAGTTCACTGCCTGCTCGACGACACCGGTCCGCTGCACGGCAGCGGAAAGCACCAGCGCGGAGGCAATGATGATGACGATATCGTCGGAGAACCCCGAAAATGCCTTCTCCGGCGGGACGAGGCCCAGCGCCAGCGCGGCAAGGAGGGCGATGATCGCCGTGACATCGTAGCGGAAACGGCCCCAGACGAAGAGAATCATCATGCCGCACAGGGTGGCGATGGAAAGCCACTGGTTCAGGGTCATCGGAACTCGCTCTGGACTGCCGCGATATCGGCATATCCATGTAATGCTCGAGCGCCCTCAAGGTGCCGGGGGCGCCAACGTTCTCGCCCGAGTATGGCGTTGAACAGGAGCACTATTCCCGTGCGGCCATCAAGGAGCATCCCTCCCTGGCGCTGTTCCCTGCCGGTTAGTCCATGCAATTGATTTTGGTTAATCGAGTAACCTTGTTGAACTAGGGGATGTGCCATAGGTCGCTGCGCAATGGTTTGCGAATCGCCATTCTTCCGTCGTGCCGTGCGGGCCCTGACTTTCCTCTGCGCATTTCTGTGCATGGGATCGGCGGGCGTCGCATCGGCGGAAGTCCTGCGATTGGGGCAGCCCCTGTGCCACGCCGTCAGCTCCGTGGTGCCCGCGGGCGACGCGATCCCGGAAAACTTCGCCTGCACCGGAAAGCCGCAAGGCTATCAGAAAGGCACGCTCTGGCTGCATGACATGCTGCCGATCGGGGCCGACGAGCAGGACGATCTCTCTCTTATCATCCACAGTTCCCGGTTCGACAGGCTCTTCGTCTACTTCACTTATGCCGACGGCGCGATGGAACGGCAGGACGTGCGCAGCGGCGATTTCGGCTCGCACTGGCGTGCGGGCGGGCAGCTCGCCTTTCGTGCGCCGCACCGCGATGTTCCGCTGGTGGGCGTGACGATGCGGTTCGACAAGGTGGCCAGCGCGAACCTGCTTCGCATGAGGCTGGTAGGCCGCGGCGAGGAGAGCACGCAAACGACCGGACTGGCGACGTCGATCGGCGCCGCGCTCGTGCTGCTGCTGGCGGGAGCCATCTACAATGCATCGCTGGCCGTGGCGGTGCGGCGGCAGTTTTCGGCCTGGCAGGCGGCCTGGGCCAGTTGCATGATCGTGTGGGGCGCCTGCTGGTCCCAGCTCCACCTGTTCTTCTTCCCGGGCATGGCGGGCGCTGTTTCCGCGCAGATCTGCACGGGCCTTTCATGCCTGGCGATCTCGCTGGCGACCCTGAGCGCGGTAACCGCATTGGACGAAGGATATGTCAGCCGCTGGGCACGGCGGACCGCACTGGTCCTGACCGGCTGCGTGGCGCTGCTGGGCGTGCCTCTTTCCTTCATGCGCTCGGGGCCGATCGATGCGCTGGCCGGGGTTTTGGGCATCCTCGTGCTGGCCAACCTGTTGGCGGTTGCATTCTGCATCGCCCAGGCCTGGCGCCGGGGCAGCCACGAGGCGCGCAGCTTCGCGGGGGCATGGTCCGTGCCGATGGTCGTCCTCGGTTCGATCGAGTTCATCGACACCAACACGATGTTCTGGGGCGGCGGCTCGCAGATACTGATCCTTTTCGCGGCGGCGTGGCAGACCTTGTGGCTGTCGGTTGCCGCATCGCGTTCGCACGCCCGGCTGCGGATCGAGCGCGATATGGCGCGCCAGGCTGAGGCGCAGGCCCAGGAACTGGCCCGCCGCGATTCGCTGACCGGCTTGCCCAATCGGCGCGGCTTCATCGAAAGGGTGGGCACCGTCCTCGAACAGTCGCAGCAACAGGGGGCCACGGTCGCCCTGCTGCTGATCGATGTCGACTGGTTCAAGTCGATCAACGATGTCTACGGACACGAGGCAGGCGATGTCGTGCTGGCCACGATCGCCCGGCAGATCGGCCCTCACGAAAGCCGGACCTGCACCGTCGCGCGGCTCGGCGGCGAGGAATTCGCGATGATGGTGGCCGGTCTCGAAGACTTCGCGCTCAAGCGCTTTGCCGAGGACGTTCGCCGGGAGATCGCCGCATGCGATCATGGCGAGGCGATCGGAAGGCGCAACGTCACCGTAAGCATCGGGCTGGCCAAAGCCGCGACCGGGGCGGATTTCCGTTCGCTCTATCGCCTTGCCGACGAAGCACTCTATGATGCCAAGCGTCAGGGACGGGATCAGGTCGTGGTCAGGACGCTGGACGTGCTCGATTCCTCCGCCGCGGAAGATATCGAGCGGGCCGCCCTGGGCAGTTAACGAACCAGGGCGAAGCCTATGCGCAGGCGTGTGGTGGAACGGTTGTAGTCGAGCAGGTTCTCGCCGTAGCCGGCAAAGCCCTGAACGAAGAGGTAGAGATCGGGCCCGCCGCCCAGCAGGCGGGGCAGCGGATAGGACAGGTCCGCGTTGACCGCGCCCTTGCCCGAGGACAGGTTCAGGCGCGTGGTGGCAGACAGCCGCCAGCCGTTTTCCTCGCCATACTGCACGAACAATCCGGTATTGCCGCGGTAGTGGAGGATGTCCGGGTTGCCGGACGTGCTTCCGACCGGGAACGTCAGGCGCGGCGCGATCATCAGGCGGCGGTCCTGGCCAAGCGGGATCGCGGCCATCGGGGCAATGTAGATACTGTTGATGCTGCGGGAATCGTCCCCGTCGCGGCCGTTCGATTCGTGCCGCAAGCCGCCCTGCAGAGCCAGGGAAATGCCGTTTTCCAGCACTTTGCTGGGCGTGACGTAGATGATCTCGGGCTGATAGTCGATGTTGCGGAACGGCATCGAGCGGGCGCGCAGGTCCCAGAACATGCGCTGGGTATAGGCCAGATGAAGGCCGTCCCGCCAGGAACCGGGAAGGTCGGCAGCGTGGCGGGAGCCGAACAGCCGGTATTCGAAGCTGAGCTGGATACGGGCCTCGGTATTGGTGCCGGGCCCGTAGACTGCGTAGATCGGTTCGTAAGGTGCGAGATTGTCGACGAAGGCATTACCCGCGCTCCGGTCGGACGGGGGAGCGGCGACAGGATGGGTTACAGGCTCGTTCTGCGCGAGTTGTGCCGGGGGCGAGGCTTCCGATGATGGCAGGGGCGGCGGGGCAAGATGGAGGGCAATCTGTTGCCCGCTCCACCGCGGGATCGAAACGAGCGCTCCATCGGAGGCCTTGTCTGCCGGAAGCCGGTAGCGCGCCCGGCCGAAGCCGCCGGGCGCGACGGTGATCTGCGCGGGCGTACCGGGCGCACGTTCGAGCGATACCGAGGTTTGCCGGCCTTCGGCACCGATCAGGGCTTCCACCCGATCGGGCAACGTGGTTGTGGCGGGAGTGGCGGCGGTGTTGAGAAAACGCAGGTCGATCAGCACGGCGCCGTCCGAGTCCCGCTCGCCGGCCTTGCCGATCAAGGCTTCCATCGGCTCGTCGGCCATGGCCGGCATCGGCGCGATGGAGGCAAGGATGCAGAGCGGCGCGAGCCCCGCCATGACATAGTGGCGGCGGTGCCTTGCGACGGGGCGAAGGGTCATCAAAGCTGTCCTGTTATCAATCGGCGCACCGCGAAAAATGAAGCGCGCTGGACCTTTGCCCAAGCCGCCCGGATGACCTGGACGGTATCAGCGCTTCCGCATTAGTACAAACAGATTAGGGGCATAGGACCTTCGCGCGAGGGCCCGGCCCTTGCCTTTGGGCGAGCGTGGGTCTGAAGCAAAGATGTCTGGCTTCTCCGCAAAGACCGAAACCCGGTGCGAATGAGATTCTCAAAGCCTTTCCGTTAGATGCGGCGACATGAACTCACATCGCATCTCATTCCGCCCCGGGACGTGTTCCGCAGCCACCGCGATTGCCATGCTCGCTGCGTCCTTCATGACCACCGGCGCCCATGCGGCCACCGCGACCACGCCGATGGCCGTCACCGCCACCGTCCAGTCGGCCTGCATCGTGGTGGCCACCCCGCTGGCATTCGGGACCTACGATCCTACCTCGGGATCGGTGAAGGATGCCAACAGCACGATTACCGTCACCTGCACCAGCGGCACGTCCTTCACCGTGGGCCTCAATCCGGGTTCGACGAGCGGCGCGACCGTCACCACCCGGCAGATGGCCAACGGCACCAACCGGCTTTCCTACGCTCTCTATAGCGACATCAACCACACGACCAACTGGGGCAACACGCCCGGCACCGATACGCCCACCGCGACCACGGCTACCGCTGTGCCTTCGCTCCTGACCGTCTACGGCCGTATCTCGGCGTCGCAGAACGTCCCGGCCGGCGCCTATACCGACAGTGTGACCGTCACGGTCAATTACTGAACATGGGGCCTTCCGGTCCCCGGCGGTTCGTCCTCGGCGCGCTGGCCGTCTTGGCGGCATTGTCCGCATTCGGCGCAAGCGCGGGCGCCAGCGCCTTGCGGGTGACGCCGATCCGGGTGGAGGTGCAGGCCGGCAAGCAGTTCTGCTCGCTCAGCATCGCCAATGACGGAGACCAGCCGGTGAGCGTGCAGGTTCGCGGCTATCGCTGGTCCAAGGACGAACGCGGCGCGGACGTGCTGGAAACGGCGGTGGGATTTCAGATCAATCCGACGATCGTGACGCTCAAGGCGCAGGAGTCGCGCCTCATCCGCTGCAGTCTGCCCCCGGCCGAAGGCGCCATCGAACAGACCTGGCGGCTGGTGTTCGATGAACTGCTCACGCCGGTCAGCGTTACCGTGCCCGGGGAAATCCGCGCGCTCCTGCGCATCAGCGTGCCCGTGTTTCGGGCGCCGGACGGGGCCTCCCCCGATATCTCGTGGACCTTGGTGAGGACGCCTGAAGGAGGGCAATCGGTTGTTCTCACCAATAGCGGAAGCCGGCACATCCGGGCTATCTCACTGGAACTCAAACCGTCTTCCGGCGCGGGGCAGCGGGTCGAGCGCGGATTTTACCTCCTGGCGGGAGGGCGCTTCGAGATTCCTGTAGCGCTTTCACAGGCCAGCCCGATCGCCGAGGTCCTCATCCAGACCGACGAAGGATCGATCACCCCGTCACGAGCCGCCGTTTCGGCCGGCCCGGGCCAGTGACAGGGAGGCGCCATGGCGAGGCGTTCACGCTATCGTCCGGCATGGACGGCATTTGCCGTCGCAGCCTGTCTTTGCGGCACGGCGGCCGAGGCGCAGCAGGGCGAGACGCCTATGCCGGTGGGAATCGTGCTGAACGGCCGCGATCTCCAGCGGCTGGGTCTCGTCGTCGTGGATGGTGAACGAATTTTCGTTCGCGTGTCCGACCTGCGCGAGTGGGGCATAGTCACCGCGTTTCGTACCGAGGTGCAGATCGAGGGCGAAAGCTATCTGGAGATCGGCAGCGAACAGGACATTTCCGGCCGCCTCGATCCTGATGGCGCAAACTTGCTGCTCGACGTCGATCCGGCCCATCTGCCGGAAACGCGCATCGGCGCCAGCGAGCGCGCGGTGCCGGTTGCGGAGGCGGTCCCCGTGGCCTTCATCGATTACGACCTTCATTTCACGCGGCAAAAGCGGGATAACTTTGTCTCCGCCGTGGTCGATGCCGGAGTATCCGGCCCGTGGGGCGTGGCGGGCACGAGCGCACTGGCCGAAAGCACGCGATCATCCGTTACCCGCCTCGACAGCACCTTTGTCCGCGATTTTCCCGAACAAAACCAGCGCCTTTCGGTGGGGGACACATTTACGCGAGGATCCGCGTGGAGCCAGTCGGCCCGCTTCGGAGGTATTCGCTTCGGAACCGATTTCTCGCTCGATCCCGCCCGGATAACCTATCCGCTCCCCTCTGTCAGCGGCAGCGCACTGCTGCCTTCCACGGTCGAGCTTGCATCGCGAGCCGCCAGCCAGTCGCTCGCAGTCGAACCCGGCCGGTTCGCGTTCGATTACCGGCCCCGTTTCACCGGAGCGGGGGAAGTGACGATGATCGTGCGCGATATTGCCGGCAACGAGCGGACCGTAAGCCGCAGCTTCTATTCAAGCACGGCACTGCTGCGCCCCGGCCTATCGGAATTTTCGCTGGAGGCCGGAGCGCTGCGGGAGGACTATGGCTACCGCAGTTTCGCCTATGGCGAAGCCTTTGCGGCTGCCTCCTATCGCCGGGGCCTCACCCCGGTCCTGACCCTGGAAGGCCGCGCCGAGGGCAGCGGGCGGACGCGGATGGCAGGGGGCGCGGCGACACTGGTGATCCAGCCCATCGGTGAAATGCGGCTGAGCGCGGCCGCCTCGCAGGGCGATGCCGGACACGGCCGCCTCTATCAGGTCCAGTTCCAGCGCCTGACGCCGGGCTACTCGATCACGGCGAGCTACCGGGCTGCGGATGCGGGCTTCAGGCAGGTGGGCGACAATGTGCGCGAGCGGGAAGCGCGGCGGGAACTCACCGTCTCGGGCAGTCTGGTGCTGGGCAGGCTGGGCGGGCTCAATGCAAGCTACCTGCGCATCGTGGAGGGCCGTCGCCACCAGTCGATTTCGTCGGTGGGGTATTCGACCAACGTGGGCCGGGTTTTTCTGTCCCTCGGGGCGCAGCGTTTCGACAGCGACGACGGCACCGTGACATCGGGATTCGCGAGCCTGACCTTGCCGCTGGGCCAGGGGCGCCACGTGGGTTTTTATGCCGACCAGGAAAGCGCCGCGGCGACGTATGAGAAGGCGGCGCCATCGGGTCGGGGGCTGGGGTACCGCGCGGTGGGCGGATATGAAGACGATCGCGGTGTCTGGGTGGAGGGAGCGGCAACCCTGCGCGCGGCTGCGGGGCAACTCGATATTGCTGCGGCCCGGCGGGGCGGCGATATCATGGCGCGGCTTGAGGCGCGCGGCGCTCTCGTCGTGACGGGCGGAGGGCTGGTCGCCACGCCCAGCGTCGACAATGCCCTGGCGGTGGTGGAGGTGCCGGGCTCCAGCGCGGTGGACGTCATGCTCGAAAATCAGCCCACCGCCAGAAGGGCGGGGGGAGGGCGGCTGGCCGTGGTGACCGGTCTTCAGCCCTATGTCGCCAACCGGATATCGATCGATCCGTCCGAATTGCCGATTTCGGGCGAACTCGGCGCTGCCGAACAGGTCGTCGCGCCGGGGTGGCGACAGGCCGCGCGGGTCTCGTTCGGCAGTCGCGAGGTGCATCCCGTCCGCTTGCGTCTGGTGGATGAGGGAGGTTCTCCCTTGCCACCCGGCCTTGTCGTGACCGGGGGGGAAGGAGACGCCATGTTCACGGGTTACGACGGGGAGGTCTTCCTTGCCGATTATCAGGCACGCGCGATCCTGACGGTGGAGAGGGCTGGCGGGAGCCGATGCCGTGTCCTGCTGCCGTCCAGCGCTCCCGCCGACGCGCTGGCGGCGCCGCTGGCCGTTACCTGCACGGCGGTCCCATCGAAGGCTGGAGAATGATGCGTAAAACCCTGCTGCTTCTGGCGATGGCCGCCGGATCGTCCCTCGCATCGCCGGCGCAGGCGCTTTGCGTCCTGTGCACCTGCTCCGCTTCGACGACCGGGCTTGCCTTCGGGCCATACGATCCCAGTTCGCCCGGCCCCCGCGATGCCAATGCCACGGTCACGATAAACTGTTCGGGCGTGGCCGCCTTGCTGGGCAATATCGACGTGGCCCTGAGCCCGGGCGGGGCGAGCAGCATCCCGCTTCGGCGCATGGTACAGGGCAGCGAACAACTGGTTTACAACATCTATTCCGACGCGACCTACACCGCCCTGTGGGGCGATGGTTCGGGCGGCACGGCCGGGGTATCGCTGCCTTTCAATGGACTGCTCAGCTATACCGCCACCGTTACCGCCTACGGCCGGATTCCGACGCACCAGTACGTAAAACCGGGCCCCTACACGGACACGGTGACGGTGACGGTCACGTACTGATCGCTCAGCGTTTGACTTCGCGGGGGATGCCGGTGATCTTCCCGGCAGGAGATGAGATGAGTCGGAACGGCCCTCGCCATATCGACGTGGTACTCGACGCGGTGCGCTCGCCGAGCAGCGCCGGCACTTCTGCGGTTACTGCATCCTGGTGCCGCTCGCTCCTGCATCATGGGCTTGATCCCGGCACCGGAGCCAAGCGTTCGCGCGTCGAAGCCGCCCTGCTGGCGCATCGGCGCAGCGAACATGCCGCCTTGCTCACGGTGGCGCAGCCGGTGCTTGACCAGATGTTTCGTTCAGTGGGCCGATCCGGCTGCGGTGTCATCCTCAGCGACCCGACCGGCATCGTGCTCGATCGCCGCGTGTGCGACGGCGATGCCGATGAATTCAATGCCGTCGGGCTGGTCGAGGGCGGCCGCTGGGGAGAGGCGGAAGAAGGCACCAACGGCATCGGCACCTGCCTGTTCGAGGATCAGCCGGTCGTCATCCACCGGGACCAGCACTTCGCCAGCCGCAATGTCGGCATAAGCTGCATGGATGCCCCCCTTCACGATCACAGCGGCCGCCTGATCGGTGCGCTCGACGTGTCGAGCTATCGGCAGGATCATGGCCCGGCGATGGCGGAACTGGTGTCGGCGCTCGTGCGGGATGCCGCGCGGCGTATCGAGCGGGACTATTTCTGCCAGCATTTCGCCGGTGCGCGGATCGTGTTCCTGTCCGAGGACCCGACTCATGGCTCCGCGCTTCTCGCGACGGATCGTGACGATCTGGTGATCGGCGCCAGTCGCGGCGCAAGGATGAAACTGCGCCTGACCGACGCGATGCTGGCACAGCCACGCCCGCTGGACCAGTTGCTCGGCACCGACACGCGCGGCCCATCGTTCGAGGACGGAGACCGCACGATCCTGCGCCGCGCGCTGGCGCAAGCTGGCGGAAACGCCAGTGCGGCGGCACGCATTCTCGGAGTCGGCAGGGCAACTCTCTATCGCCGCATGGCGAAGGCCGGGCTTTCGCGCTGAGGCAGATCATCCGTTCGGTGAAACTGTCTCGCCGTTGAGACAGCAGGGCGGCTAGCAACACGGCCCCCCGCTTCCGCAATCGTTTCAACTGCGCAACACTCCTTGACGACGAGACGCCATCAGGCGCCGCAAGAGAGGATATATCCGTGGACGCACTTGTTCAGGAACGGGCCGCATTCAAGGCTCCTTTCTCCGCCCGCTATGACAACTTCATCGGTGGTCGCTGGGTCGCTCCGAACGCCGGGCGCTATTTCGACAATACTTCCCCCATCAATGGCAAGGTCGTGGGCCAGATCGCCCGTTCCGACGCTTCCGACATCGAGGCCGCGCTGGACGCTGCCCATGCCGCCAAGGATGCCTGGGGCAAGACCTCGGTGGCAGAACGCGCCCGCATCCTCAATCTCGTGGCCGACCGGATGGAGGAGAACCTGGAATGCCTCGCCACGGCCGAGACCTGGGACAACGGCAAGCCGATCCGCGAGACAATGGCCGCCGACGTGCCGCTGGCGATCGACCATTTCCGCTATTACGCGGGGGTGATCCGCGGCCAGGAAGGCACGCTCAGCGAGATCGACAACGATACCGTCGCCTATCACTTCCACGAACCGCTGGGCGTGGTCGGGCAGATCATTCCCTGGAACTTCCCGCTGCTGATGGCGGCATGGAAGTTGGCGCCTGCGCTGGCGGCGGGCAACTGCGTGGTGCTCAAGCCGGCCGAGCAGACCCCCGCCTCGATCATGGTCTGGGCTGAAATCGTTGGCGACCTGCTGCCTCCCGGCACGCTCAACATCGTGAACGGCTTCGGCCTGGAGGCCGGAAAGCCGCTGGCCTCGTCCAGCCGCATCGCCAAGATCGCCTTCACCGGCGAGACGACGACCGGCCGTCTCATCATGCAATACGCCAGCGAGAACCTGATCCCGGTCACGCTGGAACTCGGCGGCAAATCGCCCAACATCTTCTTCGAGGACGTGGCCGCGGCTGACGACGACTTCTTCGACAAGGCGATCGAAGGTTTCGTGATGTTCGCGCTCAACCAGGGCGAAGTCTGCACCTGTCCGAGCCGCGCGCTGATCCACGAGAAGATCTACGACCGTTTCATGGAACGTGCGCTCCAGCGCGTGGCCGCGATCTTGCAGGGCAATCCGCTTGACCCGGCGACGATGATCGGCGCGCAGGCATCTTCCGAGCAGCGCGAGAAGATCCTCTCCTACTTCGATATCGGCCGCCAAGAAGGCGCCGAAATCCTCATCGGGGGCGAGGCCGCGCAACTCGAAGGCGAGCTTGCGGGCGGCTACTACGTAAAGCCGACGGTGTTCAAGGGACACAACAAGATGCGGATATTCCAGGAGGAGATCTTCGGTCCTGTCGTTTCCGTTACCACCTTCAGGGACGCCGACGAGGCGCTCGCCATTGCCAACGACACGCTTTACGGCCTCGGTGCCGGCGTGTGGAGCCGCGATGCCAATACCTGCTACCGTTTCGGCCGCGAGATCAAGGCCGGCCGGGTCTGGACCAACTGCTATCATGCCTATCCCGCCCATGCGGCGTTCGGCGGCTACAAGCAGTCCGGTATCGGGCGCGAAACGCACAAGATGATGCTCGACCACTACCAACAGACGAAGAACATGCTGGTCAGCTACAGCCCCCGGAAGCTCGGATTTTTCTGAGCTTCGCCCCCCGGCGCGCCTCGCTCCGCTCTCTCCCGATGGCGGGGCGCGCCCCCCAATCCCGAAAACCGGACCTAGTCCCGAGAGGAATTACCCAATGGCCAAGACCATGAAGGCTGCCGTCGTGCGTGAATTCGGAAAGCCGCTGACGATCGACGAAGTGCCGGTGCCCGAAGTCGGCCCCGGCCAGATACAGGTCGCGATCCAGGCGTCGGGCGTTTGCCATACCGACCTTCATGCCGCGGAGGGGGACTGGCCGGTCAAGCCCAACCCGCCGTTCATACCGGGCCACGAAGGCGTCGGCTTTGTCAGCCAGGTCGGCGCGGGCGTAAAGCATGTGAAGGAAGGCGACCGGGTCGGGGTGCCGTGGCTCTACAGCGCCTGCGGGCACTGCGTTCATTGCCTTGGCGGCTGGGAAACGCTTTGCGAGACGCAGGAGAACACCGGCTATTCGGTAAATGGCGGTTTCGCCGACTATGTGATCGCCGATCCCAATTACGTCGGCCACTTGCCCGGCAACATCAGCTTCACCGAGATCGCACCGGTGCTCTGCGCCGGTGTCACGGTCTACAAGGGCCTGAAGATGACCGATACCAAACCCGGCGATTACGTGGCGATCAGCGGGATCGGTGGGCTGGGCCACATGGCCGTGCAGTACGCAGTGGCAATGGGCCTCAATGTCGCGGCCATCGACATCGACGATGCCAAGCTCGACCTTGCCCGCAGGCTTGGCGCGACGATCACCGTCAATGCGCGAAACGAAGACCCGGCAACGATCATCAAGCGCGAAACCGGCGGCGGAGTGAACGGTGCTCTGGTTACGGCGGTGAGCGAGAAGGCTTTCGCGCAGGCGGTCGGCGTGGTCGCGCGGGGCGGCACCGTGGCTCTCAACGGATTGCCGCCGGGCGATTTCCCGCTCAACATCTTCGGCATGGTGCTTAACGGCATTACCGTGCGGGGTTCGATCGTCGGCACCCGGCTCGATCTTCAGGAATCGATCGACTTTGCCGCGCAGGGCAAGGTCAAGGCGACGATCGAGACCGCGCGGATCGAAGACATCAACACCATATTCGACCGTATGCACAAGGGTCAGATCGAAGGACGCGTGGTTCTCGATATGGCCGGTTGAATTCAGCGACGCTGCGCCGGTCCGTTGTCTCCGGACGGGGCCGACGCAGCGGATTTGGAGGGAGTTCGCCGGGGTGACGAATGAGGTAGAACGGGTCGCCGCAACCCCGGCGGCACTTGCGTTGATCGCCGAACTGACGGCCGAATACGGTCCTGTGCTGTTCCATCAGTCGGGCGGGTGCTGCGATGGATCTTCGCCGATGTGCTATCCGCAAGGGGAGTTCCGCATCGGCGAAAGCGATCGGCTTCTCGGCGAAGTGGGCGGAGCGCCGATCTATATCGGCCGCGCGCAGGGCGAAGCCTGGGCCCACACGCAACTCATCCTCGACGTCGTTCCCGGTCGCGGAGGGATGTTCAGCCTCGACAACGGCCGCGAGCAACGCTTCCTGACGCGGGGGCGGGTGTTCAGCGCAGAGGAACTGGCCCTGCTCGCCGAAAGTTGATTGAGCCTGCGAGAAGGGCCTGCCGGCCGCCTCCGGCGGCCTACTTGGAAACCCTGACCGCGCGCCGCACCCGGGCCTGCTGCCAGCGGGACGAGACCGCCCGCGAACCGAAGATGAGAACGAGGATAGTCGTTCCGACTATCAGGGCTTCGAGGGTGACCATGTCCGCTTGCAATGCCCTGTTCCTTGGTACTGGAGTTCGAAAGACCTCTTGATCCGCCTGCCGGGAATCGCACCCGACGAGAGAGCCTAACATCGCCTTGGCGGAGTCCCCAGCGAACTCGCCGGGTTCTCGCTTATCGGGCCGCCGCCGCCAGGACCCGGTCGCCCAGCGTGGCATAGAACCGGCAGATCACGAGCACGGAATCGCGGGTCAGGATCGGGGAATCGGGCGCTGCGCGCGGCGGGCAGGGGGTGTCGCGGCCCAGTGCCAGTTGCAGGTCCGCGCGCAGGGCGGGTGTATCGGCGGGGCTGGGGCAATGGCGCAATAGCGCGGAAATCCGCCCGATGGCCAGAAGCCGCGCGCGGGCGTGGTGTTCCATCCCGAGCATGCCTTCGACGACCAGCAGCTTGCCGGAGGTGTTGTGCCGGCTGGCGAAATGGCGGTCATCGTGATCGTGGCCGCCATGTCCCGCGGCCACGGCATCCAGCAGGACGGAAAGGAAGCGGTCGAGTTCGTGCAACCGGTTGCCGCTCATCCGCGTAAAGGCGGACAGCGCCAGAGACGAAGGGATTGCCGGCACGGGCCGCCCCGGAAAGCGCGGTGCTGCGGAACAAGGCGCGGGGGCGAGCCGGGCATGGCGCACCCAGAAGTCGCAGGCGTGCATCAGCGTCCGGTGGGCCCGGCCCACTGCTTCGGGGACGACGGCGCGGTCAGGCGACGTCGCCGGCAACGGCGTTTCCACGAGATCTAGGATCGGCTCGCGCCCCCGGACGAAGCGGTTTCCAGCCTCATCAACGCGACCAGTCCGGGTAGGGCGTAGTGCCCGTTTCCCGCCGCAGGCGGGCGATGCGCCGCTCGTAGTGAGCAACGATATCGAACCGCGAACCCCGCGAGGGAGCTTCGCCGGGATGGCCGCGCATCACGGCGATCTGATGGTGAAAGAGAAGTTGATTGAGGTCCATATCCGGCTCTCCTGTTTGCGGGGAGCGCAGTGTGTCTCTCAGTCACCGACGCGCGTTTCTGGACGGTGATCTGGGGACTATACGCAAAAGCTTGCGTCATGGCTAGTTCGTAATCGTGTTGAACGACACCTAAACGTACCAGAGCCCGGTTGGGCAGTAGCTGGTTTCGCGCTTGCGATCTATCGGTTCGTGGCGCGGGGAGACGGGCAATCAGGAGTGTCCGGCAGCGGCGGGAAGAACGGCTGGGCGGCATAGTGGTCGATGAAGGCGCGCTGCGCTGCCGACATGCCGCGCCGCGCCGCGAAGACCATGCGGACGATGCCTTCGCGCGTATGCCATTGCGGCAGGACCCGCAGCAGTCGCCCCTGTAGCAGGTCCGCGCGGCAGCCCTGTTCGTGGAGCAGCGCCACCCCCAGTCCGTCGAGCGCGGCTTCGCGCACGATCGTGGAATCGTTGCTGCACAGCCGGGGCCGGTGGAAGATGCGGGCGCGTTCGCCGGTTTCGCTCGTCATGTCCCAGCGGTGATGCTCGGCGTGTTCGCCGATCGTGAGCGTCGGGAGGCTCTGGAGCATGTCGATCCCGATCGGCGGCAGGCCCGCGAGGAATTCCGGGCTGGCGACGAGGATGCGCTGGCTGCGGCCGAGCTGGCGCATGGTCAGCGAAAGATCGGTTTCCTCCTCCACGTCGACGCGCAGGGCGATGTCGAAACCTTCGCGGATGATGTCCACCCGGCGGCTGGTGAGGTGCATGTCCAGCCGCACTTGCGGATAGCGGGCGAGGAATGAGGCCAGCCCCTCCGCGCCGAGATAGCGGGCGAGGCCCGGCGGGCAGCTGATCCGCAGCAGTCCGGAAACGTCTTCGCGCGCCCGCTCGGCGATGGCGCGGGTGGCGGCGAGGCCATCGGCGATGACTTCGCACTGCCGGTAGACTTCCTGGCCGACATCCGTGACGCGCACGTTGCGGGTGGAGCGTTCCAGCAGCCGCGTGCCGAGTTCGCGCTCGAGCTTGGCGACCCGCTTGGACAGCTTTCCGCGCGCCTCGCCGGTGGCGCGTTCGGCGGCCGAGAAACCGCCATGCCGCACGACCATGGCGAAGCTGCGCAAGTCTTCGAGTTCCATGCCGCGCTCCCCTTTGCCGCGTTCCGATCCTTCAGGCTGCCATTCCCGGACCGGCGCCGGATTACAAGCATTTCGCGAAGCGGCCATGGCGAGGGGGTCAGGCCGCGCGCTCGAGAATGCCGTCCGGGGCGGGCGGCCTGCCCGGCGGATGGCCGTGCGGAAAGAACACGCGGCGCAGCGTCAGCAGCGCCAGCACGCCTTCGCGCGCATGGGCGGGTTCGCACGCGGCGAGGGTGCGGATGCCGTGATCGATCGTGCTTTCCAGCATCTTTGGCGGGGTGATGGCCATGCGGGCGGCGGCCTGCGCGCGGTAGTGCGCGGCGACGGCCTGCCTTGCCGCGGCCAGTGCCGACGCCGCATCCCCGCGTAACGAGCGTTCGAGCTTGCCCAGCCGCAGCAGGGCGGCTCCGGCGCGCAGATCGTTCAGTCCGTCCAGCAGGGCCGCGCCGGGATCGCGTCCGGTGGCGACAAGGCGCGGCGCGAGCAGGCCGATCCGGTCGAGCGCCACGCCGATCCAGGCACCCGGCGCGGGCGCGCCCGGAGCGTCGAACCGGCCGATGTCGCGCCAGCTCGCCTGCACGATGCGCTCCGCGCTTCGCCCTGCGCCCACCGTGGAGAAGATGCGCAGCATCACCGCCGACAGCACCGCGCCGGCGAGCTGGGCGATGGCGGCATTGATGAAGGTCGGGAAATGCTCGGCATATTCCTCGTTGAGGCCGACCGTGTTGAGCAGGCCCAGCAGCAGCCCGGTTGCCATGAGCGCCCGTGGCGGCCTGGCCAGCAGCGATCCGCCCACCAGCAGGTAAGGGGCGAGAACGGCGATCAGCACGCCGAACTCCGTCACGCGCGGGAGGATCGCGAAAGCATAGGCGATGGCGGCGAACGTGGCGATCACCCAGCCGGCGAGGAATTTGTTGAGCAGCACGGCGGGCTGGTCGAACCCGGCGAAGAGGGAGCAGCAGATCGCCGCGATCATCACCGCGCCGTCCCCGCTCGGCCATGCGGTGAGCCGCCAGAAAGCCACCGCGATGCAGACCGTGGCCACCGCGTTGAGGCCGGAGCGCAGCGCCATGCCCCGGTCTTCGTGAAGGGCGCGCGGCACCGCGCTGCCGAGCAGGGCGGGCACGTCCGTGCTGACGGCGGCGCGCGAGGGGGCGTGGAGCTGGCGGCGCAAGTCCCGGCAGTGGCAATGCGCCTCGATCAGTTCGCCGAGGCGAACGAGCAGGCCCAGCTTCAGCAGGTCCGGCGCTGCCATGTCCGGGCCGACCTCGGGCTCCAGCGCCTGTGCCCGCCTGCGCAAGGTTGCGGCTTCCTCGCGGTAGCCGCCGTCATCGCGGTCCAGCCAGTCGCGGGCCTGCGCGGCGAGCCGGTCCAGCCGGGCATCGGCATGGCCTTCGCCGCGAAGCTCGTGAAGCCGGTCCTCCACGGCGGCGGCAAGCGGTGCGAGTATCGCCAGTTGCTGCTGGAGCGCCCGCACCGCGCCGACGCGCAGCCGCCTGCGGCCGGTGTCGAACGGCAGGTGGATGGAAAGCTGGTGCAGTTCGGCAATGTCGAGCGCCAGCTGGCGCCGGTCCCGCGCGAGGCGGACGGTGCCCGCTTCGTCCAGCGTGTCGATCGACCAGCGCTCGGCATCGCGCACGATCGCGTCGACGCGGGCCAGCAGGCGGTCGGAAACGCTGCGCGGGAAAACCAGCGAATGGACCAGCCCGGCGCAGAAGAAGCCCAGCGCGATCTCCTGTACGCGTGAGACGGCGGTTGTGAACACGGCTTCGGGGCGGTCGATGATCGGCATGGAAACGAGGATCGCGGTGAACCCGGCCAGGAGGTACATATAGGCCCGCGCGGTGCGGTCGATCACGGCGAGGTAGATGCACAGGCCCAGCCAGCCGGCCAGCGCCAGCGTGAGGAATTCGGGCGATCCGCGCAGGTTCGGCAGCAGGATCACCGCCACCGCCGCGCCGATCGCGGTGCCGGAAAGGCGGAACAACGCCTTGGAATGGACCGCGCCGGTCATCGGACTGGCGACGATATAGGCGGTCATCACCGACCAGAACGGCTTGGGAAACTGGAAGGTGAGCGCAAGGTAATAGGCGAGCGCCGCCGCTGCCAGGCACTTGAGCGAGAACAGCGCATCGGTAACGCCGAAACGGTCGGCGATGGACGGCGTCATCGTGCTTCGCCCGCCTTGGCGGGCTTGGGGCGGGACGGGCAGGTCCGGCGTGATGCGGTCTGGGTCTGCATGGCTCCGGCGCTATGGGCTGCGGAGCCATGCCACTAGTCTGCGGTCAGGCTACAGACTGTCTCCTCATGGGAGACAATCGGCGGCGCCGGCCTGAGGGGGTGTCAGGCCTGCGGCGCGGTATCCGGGCGCAAGTAGGCGAACATGTGCGAGACATAGTCGGCCTTGCCCAGTTCGGTGCCATGGCTGCGCAGGATCGCGTATGCCGCGTTGAGGTGGAAATAGAACTGCGGCAGCGACCAGTCGCGCGCGAATTCGCTGCCGGTCATGTCGAATTTCATGCCGTTGGGCAGTTCGATCGTCATCGGCAGATCGGCGCCGCCCTCAAGCGTGTCGGCCCCTTGTGCGCTCAGCAGGTCGAGCGCCTCGGCCACGCGGGCCTTTGCCTGCGCGATGGTGCCGGGCTGCTCTGCGGCGTTCCAGCCTTCGCGGCGCACTTCGAGAAGGGCCTCGGGCACGGGTTCGCCCTTCAGGCGATGAACGGCTTCCTGCGCCTGGAAACAGGCAAATCGCACTTGCGCGGCGAGCGGGAACATATCGGGCGCCAGCCGCGCGGACAGCAGCGCCTCGGCATCGCCGCCGTCGGCCGTTTCCTGTGTGGAAGCCTTGTCCAGCCATGCGGCCAGCCCGCGCAGCATCTGCGTGTAGGTGGGAACGAGCAATTGGGTAAGCAACATCGGAGGCGCTCCTGATCCTGTCCGTCAGTCTTCCAGGATACGGCTGTGCTGGCGGGTGTCCCGCATGCGGATGTAGATCGCCAGAGAGATGGCGATCATCACGGTGACGTAGATGTAGAAGGCGTGTTCGACCCCGGCCTGCTTGAACCACAGCGCGACGAATTCGGCGGTGCCGCCGAACAGCGTGTTGGCCAGCGCATAAGGCAGGGCCACGCCCAGCGCGCGGATATGGGCGGGGAACAGTTCGGCCTTCACCACCGCGTTGATCGAGGTATATCCGGTCACGATTACCAGTCCGGCCATGACCAGCAATCCGGCGGTGACCGGGTTCCTGGTGGTCGCCAGCGTCGCGAAGATGGGATAGGTGAACAGCACGCCCAGCACGCCGAAACCGATCATCAGCGGCTTGCGCCCGATCCGGTCGGACAGGGCGCCCGCCAGCGGCTGCAGCAGCATGAACACGAACAGCGTGATGCCGTTGATCGCGGAGGCCGTTTCCCGGCTGAGCCCGCTCGTGTTGACGAGGAACTTCTGCATGTAGATCGAATAGGCGTAGAAGGCGATCGTCCCGCCCGCGGTCAGCAGCATCACGGTCAGCGTTTCGCGCGGGTGGCTGCGGATCAGTTCGAGGAAGCCGGATTGCGGCGCCCCTTCGGCGCGGGCCTTCTCGAAGCTTTCGGTTTCCGCCATGCCGCGCCGCACGCGGAACACGATCACCGCCAGCGCTCCGCCGATCACGAAGGGAATGCGCCAGCCCCATGCGTCAAGCTGCGCTTCGCTCAGCACCGCCTGGAGCGTCAGCAACACGCAGATCGCCACGAGTTGCCCCGCGATCAGGGTGACGTACTGGAAGCTGGAGAAGAAGCCCCGGTTGTTGCGGCCCGCCATTTCGGAGAGATAAGTGGCGCTGGCGCCATATTCGCCGCCGATCGACAGGCCCTGCATCAGCCGGGCAAGGACCAGCAGCAGCGGCGCGCCGATGCCGATCGTCTGGTAGGACGGGGTCACCGCGATCAGCATCGATCCCGCGCACATCAGCGCGACCGACAGGGTGAGCCCGCTCTTGCGTCCGTGCCGGTCGGCATAGACGCCCATCAGCCATGCCCCGATCGGCCGCATCAGGAACCCCACCGCGAAGATTGCCGCCGCGCTCAGCAACTGGGCGGTGCGGTCCTCGCTCGGAAAGAAGTGCGGTGCGAAATAGAGCGTGAAGGCCGAATAGGCGTACCAGTCGTACCATTCGACGAGATTGCCGGTGGAACCGCCGAGGATCGCCTTCAGGCGCTTGTTCCGGTGATCCCGGAGGTCGGGTTCTGCAAGGTGAGCCGTCATCAGGGCAGAGGCCTATTGGAAATGCCGCCGCCGGTCCAGCGCCTTGGGCGTCCGCGAACCCGGTCCGCCCCGCAACCGCGCCGCCGCGCGGAATTTCGCTGCGGGCACGCCATTTTCCGCAAACGACAAGATCTGCCGCAAACGATTAAAAAATCCGATCCGGAAAGTCCGGCGCGGCGGGATTTCGTCTAGAAATAACAAGGCCGCCCGCTGCGCCGAAACGATCGCGCTCATGGGCAATACCAAGAGGAAGCGATGCGCCAGGTCGTAGCAGTTCCAGGTTCCGTAACGGTGCGTTCCGCGCATCAGTTCAGGCAGGATATTCTTGCCGGGTTCGATGCGGGGCAGGATCTTGATCTTGACCTGTCGTCACTTGTCGAAGTCGATCTTGCATTTCTTGAGATCGTCTACTCTGCGCGGGATCACTGGATGCGCGCGGGCCGTGAACTGCGTCTGGCGCATCCTGCCGGCGGTCCGGTTGCCGCGCTGCTCGAACGCGCGGGCTTCCTGACGGACCCCACCCCCCAGGACCTCGAATTCTGGTTCCACGGAGAACTGCCGCAATGACTGCCTCGATCCTTACCGTCGACGATTCCCCCAGCCTGCGCATGGCGATCCGCATCGCGCTGACCGGCGCGGGCTACGACGTCACCGAAGCGGGAGACGGCGTCGAGGGGCTGAACGCGGCCGGCGCCAAGCGGTTCGACCTTATCATCACCGATCTCAACATGCCCAACATGGACGGGCTGACGATGATCCGCGAACTGCGCAAGGCGCCGGAGCAGGCCGGGATTCCGATCATCTTCCTCACCACCGAAAGCGATGACGCGATGAAGCAGCAGGCCAAGGCGGCCGGCGCCACCGGCTGGCTGGTGAAGCCCTTCGTGCCGGAGCAGCTCATCAAGGTCTCCCGCAAGGTGCTGGGCCGTTGAATACGCAGGATCCGGTCGCGGCGTTCCGCGTCGAGGCGGGCGACCTGCTCGACCAGATCGAGCAGGGCCTGCTGGACCTCGGCCACCGGCTGGAGGACCGCGCGCTCATCGACGAAGTGTTCCGGGGGCTGCACACGCTGAAGGGCTCGGGCGCGATGTTCGGCTTCGATGCGCTGGCCGATTTCACTCACCATTGCGAGACCGCGTTCGACCGCGTGCGCAAGGGGCTGGCCCCGGCGACGCAGGAACTGGTCGCGGTGATCCTCTCGGCGCGGGACCACATGCGCGCGCTGATCGAAGGCGACGGCGCCGGGCTGGAGGCCGCAGGCACGGCGATCCTCGCCCAGCTCCAGGCCGCGATCGACGGCGCGGACACGGTGCCCGCCACTGCCACTGCCAATGCCACTGCCGCTGCGGTTCCTGCGGCCGCCTCCCCCGCCCGGAACGGCTGGCGGCTGTTCTTCCGGCTTCCCGCCGATGCCATGGCCAACGGCACCAACCCGCTGATGTTGCTGGACGAACTGCGCGATCTTGGCGATTGCCGGATCGCCGCGCGCACCGATGCCGTGCCGCCGCTGGCCGATCTGGTGCCGACCGAGTGCCACATCGGCTGGGATGTCGAACTTCGCGGCGACATCTCGCGCGATGACATCGATGACGTGTTCATCTTCGTGATGGACGACATGGAACTCACCATCGAGCCGCTGGACGATGTTCCTGCCGAGGCGGCTGCCCAATTACCGGCAGATCAGGCGCCCGCCGCGCTCCCCGCCGCCGTGGAGGCTGCACCTGCGCCTCAGGCCGCACCGGCGCAGGACGGCGCGAATCCCGCCGGCCGTCCGGCGGCCAAGGCGGGCGAAAGCGTGCGCGTTCCCGCCGAGCGTCTGGACGAGCTGATGGACCGGGTGGGCGAACTCGTGATCGTCCAGAGCCGCCTTTCGCAGCTCGCCGCCGGCAGCGGTTCGGCGGTCGGCAACGAACTGGCGCTGCGCTCGATCTCCGAAGAGATCGAGCGGCTCGCGGGTGAACTGCGCGATACCATGATGGTGCTGCGCATGGTTCCCGTGGCCAGCCTGTTCAGCCGCTTCCGCCGCCTCGTCCACGATCTTGCGCGCGAGACCGGCAAGACCATCGAGCTTTCGACCGAGGGCGAGACCACCGAAGTCGACAAGACCATGATCGAGCGTCTGGCCGATCCCATGGTCCACCTGATCCGCAATGCCTGCGATCACGGCCTGGAAACGCCGGAAGACCGGATCGCCGCCGGAAAGGCTGCCGCTGGGCAGGTTCGCCTCTCCGCCCATCAGGCGGGCGGCGAAGTGCTCATCACCATCCGCGACGACGGGCGCGGGATCGACCGCGTGCGCGTTCGCGCCAAGGCCGAGGCGCAGGGGCTGATCCAGCCCGGCCAGCAGATTTCCGATCACGAACTGCTCCAGATGATCTTCCATCCCGGCTTCTCCACGGCGGCGCAGGTCACCAGCCTGTCCGGGCGCGGCGTGGGCATGGACGTGGTGAAGCGCACCATCGAGAGCCTGCGCGGCGCGATCGACATCACGTCCGCGCCGGGCGAGGGCTCCACCGTGGTGCTGCGCATCCCGCTGACGCTGGCGATCATCGACGGGCTGCTCGTGCGGGTGGGCAACGGCCGCTACGTGATCCCGCTCGGCGCGGTCGAGGAATGCCTCGAACTCAGCCTTGAGGAAGACCTGCGTTCGCGCGGCCGCAGCTTCATCACCCTGCGCGACCGGCTGGTGCCGTTCCTGCGCCTGCGGGAGATCTTCGACACCGGCACCCGGCCCGATCCGCATCAGAAGATCGTCGTCATCGCCACTGGCGCCGAGCGCGTCGGGCTGGTGGTGGACCAGATCATCGGCAGCCACCAGACCGTCATCAAGTCGATGTCGCCGCTGCACCGGGACGTCGCCACTTTCGCGGGGGCCACCATCCTCGGCGACGGCGGTGTCGCCCTGATCCTCGATGTCGTCCAGCTCGTCATGCTGGGCCAGAACCAGGAGGAGCGGCTTCGCGCCGCCGGATAAGCCATGAGCGAACCGTTCCAAGACCAGGCAGCCACCCGGTGGGATGCCGCCGGCCAGCTCGAAGTGCTGACCTTCAACCTCGGCGAGGAGACTTTCGCGCTGGAGGCCACGCTGGTTCGCGAGATCCTTGATCTCCTGCCCGAAACCCGCGTTCCCGGCGCGGCGCCGCTGCTGGGCAGCGTGGTGAACTTTCGCGGCAAGATCATCCCGATCGCCGACTTGCGGCTGGCCTTCGCCATGCCCGCGGCCGAAGCCACGGTGGACAGCCGCATCGTCGTGATCGAGACCGAGGCCGAAGGCGAGACGTTCCAGATCGGCATCCGCACGGACAAGGTCCACGAGGTGACGACGCTCCGGCAGAGCGCGAGCGAGAGCCCGCCCGCCGTGGGCCTGCGCTGGCGGCGCGACTTCGTGCGCGAACTGGTTCGCCGGCAGGACGGCGTGGTCGTCCTGCCCGATCTTGCCGCCATCTTTCGTTCACTGGTCGGCGGAACCGATTCCGCCGCGATCCAGCCATCCACACTTCATTGAGCCGGGGGGCCATCATGCGTGCAACCATCAAGCTGAAGCTCGGAGGTACTTTCGTCCTCCTCCTCATCATCATGGCAGCGATCATCGGGATCGGCATTTCCCGACTGTCGACGCTGAACGATTCGGTCGGCGATCTCGTGGCCGGGCCGGCAAAGCAGCTTGACCGCGCCCGCGCCATCGACGGCGGGGTGAGTATGATGGTCCGTTCCGAGAAGAACCTCGTCCTGACGGACGATCCGGTGCAGATCCGCGAACTCGAAACCCGCATCGTCACCTGGCGCGACCGGGTGGAGGAACAGGTCGAACAGGCCAATGCCAACGCTTCGGAAGAGACGCGGGCATCGTGGGCGCAATTGCGCGACCAGTGGAACGCGTTCAAGCCGGTGAACCAGCACGTCAGCGAGCTCAGCCGCAGCGACAAGGCCGCCGCCACCGCGCTCACCATGGGCGAATCGCGCGACCGGGCCCAGGCCGTGACCAAGACGGTCGAAAACCTCGTCCAGCTCCAGCAGGAGAAGATGGCCAAGGCCGACGCGGACACCGAGATCACTTACGGGTCGGCGCGCTCGCTCATGATCGGCATGGGTGTTGCCGGGTTCATCATCACCGTGGCCGCCGCGGCCTATCTCGCGCTGCTGATCTCGCGGGGCCTGAAGTCGGCGGGGGATGCCATGAGCCAGGTGGCCGAGGGCGACCTTACCCGCACGGCCCAGATCCGTTCGAACGACGAGATCAGCGACCTGCTGGGCCATGTGAACACGATGATCGAGCGTCTGCGCGGCGTGGTCGGCGATGCCACGGTCGCGGCGGAGAACGTTTCGGCGGGCAGCCAGGAGCTTTCGGCCAATTCCGAGCAGGTCTCGCAAGGCGCCACCGAACAGGCGGCCGCTGCCGAGCAGGCCTCGGCCTCGATGGAAGAGATGGCCGCCAACATCAAGCAGAACGCCGACAATGCGGCGCAGACCGAAAAGATCGCCCGCCAGTCCTCCAGGGATGCCGAAGCCAGCGGCGTGGCGGTAAACCGTGCGGTCGGCGCGATGCGCACGATTGCCGAGAAGATCGGCATCGTCCAGGAAATCGCCCGCCAGACCGACCTGCTCGCCCTCAACGCGGCGGTGGAGGCCGCGCGAGCGGGCGAGCACGGGCGCGGTTTTGCCGTCGTCGCATCCGAAGTGCGCAAGCTTGCCGAGCGCAGCCAGCAGGCTTCAGCCGAAATCAGCGCCGTCTCGACCGAGACCGTGCAGGCTGCTGCCGAAGCCGGCGACATGCTCTCGAAGCTGGTGCCCGACATCCGCCGTACCGCCGAACTGGTCTCGGAGATCAGCGTGGCCTGCCGCGAACAGGATATCGGCGCGGGGCAGATCAACGAGGCGATCCAGCAGCTCGACCAGGTGACGCAGCAGAACGCCGGCGCCTCGGAGCAGATCTCCACGACGTCGGAAGAACTCGCCGCGCAGGCGGAGGAGCTTCAGGCTTCGATCGCCTACTTCCGCACCGACGGGAACGGCACGCGCCGCAAGGCCGCGCCGGTGACATTCCGCCAGCCGGTGGCCGCCGCCCGCAAGGCAGCCGCTCCCACCCGCACGCTCCGTTCGCTCTCGGTCGCCGACCAGCAGGCCCGCGCCCGCGGCTTTGCGCTCGATCTCTCGACCGGCGGGCCTGACAGCGAGGACGAGGCGTTCAGCACTCACGCGGCCTGACGCGCCGACGCCGATTACCGTTTCTTTCCCCCCATCCGGGTCCCAAGGTTCCATTTCCCATGCGCGCTACGATTAAAATGAAGCTGGGCGTGACATTCGCCATAATCCTGATCCTGCTGGCCGTCGTGGTCGGCGTCAGCCTGACGCGTCTGAGCACGCTCAACACCGCGATCAGCGATCTCATCAGCGGCCCCGCCGCCCGGCTCGACCGGGCCCAGCAGGTGCAGGTCGTGTTCGGCACCCTTGCGCGCAACGAGCGCAACATGACGATGACGAACGACCCGGAACTGGTGAAGGAATTCGACGACAAGGCCACGCGCTCGATGTCCGAGTTCGAGCGCCTGCTGGATGAGGGCGATGCGAATGCCTTGCCCGAAACCAAGCAGACCTGGCGCGAAATGCGGTCCTCGTTCGAGAACTTCAAGCCGCTGGACACGCGCATCCGCACCCTTGCGCGGGCCAACCAGAACGAGGAAGCGGCCGCACTGGCGCTGGGCAGCGCCCGCGACGTGCTGGACCGCGTGACCAAGCAGACCGACGATCTGGTCGCCCGTGCGCGGGAAGACATGCAGCAGGTCGACCGGCAGACCGATGCGCTCTATTCCTCGGCGCGCGCCACGCTGCTGACGGTTGCCATCGTCGCCATCCTTGGCGCGCTGGTGGGCGCGGTGTGGATCTCGCTGATCGTCTCGCGCGGGCTTGCCCGGGTCGGCACCGCGATCAACGCGGTGGCAATCGGCGATCTCGACAATGACGTGGAAGTGACCTCGAACGACGAGATCAGGGATCTTGTCGATACCGTCAACAAGATGACCGCGAACCTGCGCGTCAGCGCGGGTCTGGCCGACAAGATCGCCGACGGCGACCTGACTGTCAGCCACAAGCCGCTGTCCGAGCAGGACAAGCTGGGCCATGCCCTTGTCCGCATGATCGAGCGCCTGCGCGGTGTCGTCGGCGATTCCACGGTTGCGGCGAACAATGTCGCCAGCGGCAGCCAGGAGCTTTCCTCGACGTCCGAGCAGGTCTCGCAGGGGGCCACCGAACAGGCCGCCGCCGCCGAACAGGCTTCGGCATCGATGGAAGAGATGTCCGCCAACATCAAGCAGAACGCCGAGAACGCGGCCCAGACCGAGAAGATCGCCCGCCAGTCCGCCCAGGACGCCGAAGCCAGCGGTATCGCGGTGGACCGTGCGGTGGGCGCGATGCGCACGATCGCCGAGAAGATCGGCATCGTCCAGGAAATCGCCCGCCAGACCGACCTGCTGGCCCTTAACGCGGCCGTCGAGGCGGCGCGTGCCGGCGAACATGGACGCGGCTTTGCGGTGGTTGCCTCGGAAGTGCGCAAGCTGGCCGAACGCAGCCAGGGCGCGGCCGCCGAGATCAGCGCGGTTTCGGCCAACACCGTGGACGCGGCGACCGAAGCGGGCGAGATGCTCTCCAGGCTGGTGCCCGATATTCGCCGTACCGCCGAACTCATCTCGGAGATCAGCGCCGCCTGCCGCGAGCAGGACATCGGCGCGGGCCAGATCAACCAGGCGATCCAGCAGCTGGACCAGGTGACGCAGCAGAACGCCGGCGCTTCGGAGCAGATCTCCTCCACTTCGGAAGAACTGGCGGCGCAGGCCGAGGAACTCCAGGCCAGCATCGCTTACTTCCGCGTCGACAACGTCGGCAAGGCGCCGGGCCGGACCGCTGCGCCGGTGCGCAAGGCGGCGCCGATCAAGGCCCCGCTCAAGATCGGCGCGAAGCGTCCTTCCAGCGGCAACGGGCAGGCGCGTCCCAACGGCTTCGCGCTGGACCTCGCCATGGGCGGCCCGGACGACCACGACGATGCTTTCGGGATGCACGCGGCATGACGGATGGGCAGGAAATCCAGGCCGTGACCTTCGGTCTGGGGGCGGAGATCTTCGCGGTGCCGGTGACACTGGTCCGCGAGATCCTCGACTACCGCGAAACCTTCCGTATTCCGGGCGGCCCGGATTACCTGCTCGGCCTTACAGACATGCGCGGCGAGGGCATTACCACGATCGATTTCCGCCTGCGGCTCGGCCTGCCGCCGGTGGAACCGACCCCGGCGACGCGCATCCTGGTGATCGACATCCCGCTGGAGGACCGCGTGCTGGTGCTCGGGCTGGTGGTGGACCGCGTGATCGAGGTCACCAGCTTCCGCGCGGACCAGATCGGCGGCGCCCCGGACGTGGGCGTGCGCTGGCCTTCCGAATATATCGGCGGCGTGGTGAAGCGCGACGAGGGCTTCACCGTGCTGGTGGACATGGCGCGCATCTTCACGGCCGAGGAAGCCACGCGCCTGTCCTCGCAGGCCGCCGCCTGAGCCCGGCGTCCCTTCGGGGACGCCGCCTTTCCCCTCCTCACGACCCGGAACCGCGCAGATGTCAGCAGCCGCCCCCGCAATCCGCAGTTCGTCCCCCGCACAGCCCCATGCCGGCGATCCGATGAGCAAGCGCAATTTCGCGCGGCTGGCGGCCTATATCTTCGACTATTCCGGCATCAAGATGCCCGATAGCAAGAAGACCATGCTCGAAGGGCGCCTGCGCCGCCGCCAGCGGGCAACGGGCGCGCGCACGCTCGACGAATATTGCGACTACATCTTCGCGGACGAGAACCTGGCGCGGGAAGGGCTGTCGCTCATCAACGCGGTTACCACCAACAAGACCGATTTCTTCCGCGAGCCGGGCCATTTCGAATACCTGAGCAAGGTGGTCCTTCCCGAACTGGGCGCACGCGGCGTCCGCACCATCCGGGCGTGGAGCGCGGCCTGCTCGACCGGGCCGGAACCCTATACGCTGGCCATGGTGCTCGACGATCACGCCGAGACCCATGACGGCCCGGCTTACGGCATCCTCGCCACCGATCTCGATACCGACGTGCTCGAAACGGCGCGCAGCGGCATCTATCCGCGCGAACTGGTCGATCCGGTTCCCGATGCCCTCCAGCGCAAATACGTGATGTCCTCGCGCGATCCGGCCCGGCGCGACGTGCGCATGGTGCCCGCCCTGCGCAGCGCGATCGGCTTCGCGCGGCTCAACCTCATGGACGACCGCTACCCCGTGGGCGAGCCGATGCACCTGATATTCTGCCGCAACGTACTGATATATTTCGACAAACCGACCCAGCGTAAGGTCGTTTCGCAGCTCGTCGATTGCCTGAAGCCGCGGGGGCACCTGTTCCTCGGGCATTCGGAATCGATCACCGGCCATGACCTGCCGCTCACGCAAGTCGCCAACACCGTGTTCCGGAAGGCCTGACCCATGCTTGCGGCCAAGAAGATCCGCGTCCTCGTCATCGACGATTCCGCCAGCGTCCGCCAGACGATGACCGCGATCCTCCAGGAAGACCCGGAGATCGAGGTGATCGGCGCCGCGCCCGATCCGTTCAGCGCCGCGCGCCGGATTCAGGAGGAAGTGCCCGACGTCATCACCCTTGATGTCGAGATGCCGCGCATGGACGGCATCACCTTCCTGCGCAAGCTGATGGTGCAGTGCCCCATCCCGGTGGTCATGTGTTCGTCGCTGACCGAGGAAGGCTCGGAAACGCTGCTCCAGGCGATGGAGGCCGGCGCGGTGGACGTAATCCTCAAGCCCCGCATCGGCGTGGCGGACCATCTGGCCGAGCATCATCTGCAGATCCGCGATGTCGTGAAGGGCGCGTCACGCGCCCGCGTTCGCGGCCGCCCGGCCCTGCGCGAGGCGAAGCCGGAAGGCCCGGCCAAGAAGCTCACCGCCGATGCCGTGCTGCCGCCGCCCAGCGGCCGCGCTATGAGCCGTACCACCGAAATGGTCGTCTGCCTCGGCGCCTCCACCGGCGGAACCGAGGCCTTGCGCGAAGTGCTGGAAGCGCTTCCCGCCAATGCGCCGGGCGTGGTGGTGGTGCAGCACATGCCGGAAAACTTCACCCGTGCCTTCGCGCGGCGGCTCGACGGTCTCTGCGAGGTCGACGTGAAGGAAGCTGCCGACGGCGACCCGGTGCTGCGCGGCCATGTGCTGATCGCGCCGGGGGGCAAGCACCTCATGCTCGAACGGCAGGGCGCGCGCTATCATGTCTCGGTGAAGGACGGACCGCTGGTCTCGCGCCATCGCCCCTCGGTGGACGTGTTGTTCCGCTCCGCCGCGCGTGCGGCCGGATCGAACGCGGTCGGCGTCATCATGACCGGCATGGGCGATGACGGTGCGCGCGGCCTGCTGGAAATGAAGCAGGCCGGGGCCCGCACTTTCGCGCAGGACGAGGCGACCTCGATCGTCTTCGGCATGCCCAGGGAAGCCATTGCGCGCGGTGCGGCAGACCGCGTGATCCCGCTTGGCGCCATTGCCCGCGAAGTGCTCGCGGCCACCAATCGATAGAAACGACCGCCCGATGACGACAACCGCCCATTTCCCCGAACCCGTGCTCGGCGCGCCTGAAGGCGCCCTTCTGGAGGGTGCCCCTCTGGCAGACGGATTGCCGCTCGCCGCGCTCCCTGCCGATCCCGCGCCCGATTTCGCGGCTCCGTCGCTGGCGGAACTGCGCGATGCGCTGGCCGGGATCGCCAGCGGTCTTGACGCGCGCTTCGTATCGGCGGGCACGGCGCTCGGCCGCGCCTATGAGATCGTCGAAGGGCTGATCGGAGCGCTGGAAAGCGTGACCAACGCCTTCGAGCGGGACGCTGCCGATGTCGCGGTGGGCAACATGCGCCGCACCGCCGACCGTCTCACGTGCCTGCCCGCGATCCAGGCGGCGCGGCGCGATGCCCTGAAGATGATCGAACAGGCCAGCGCGGCGCTGGCGGTGCAGATCGAACAGGTCAACCGCACGCTTAGCTTCCTGCGCATCTGCGGCCTCAACATCAAGGTGGCCGCAGCCGG